>JADBLO010000097.1 GCA_014894395.1 Thermoplasmata archaeon | reverse complement strand
GCGTTTATCAACGGTTTAATACGGGTGGACTCCCACGCTAACAGCACGGTTTGATTGGAAAACTTGCCGCCGGTAAAGAAAAAGTCACTGGCAAGTTGGGCAACGTTTTTATCCCCAATAAAGAAGCTCGAAACTAGATAATAGGGTAAATTATTGGCAATGGCATAGGGCAGTACCGTTAATGAGGGCCTAACGTACGAAAGATTAAAATAACGCGTAGGAGCCCACTGTGCAGGATCGATGGAATAAACCAGGTCAGGACTTATTTTGCCCAGCAGAGCGTTGGGAAGTTCCAGCGCACGCCATTGCCCCGCACCCACTAAGTTACCGTTTTCAAAAATAGTATTATTTTCATCAAGAATGTTCCCTGGATGCGCCTCGGCGTGCCGGATAATGTGGATAGTTTGTTTGGTGTTAATGTTCGCAGGAATTATGACACCATCAACCCCTCCGGTTCGAACAGTTCTAAAATAGGCCTGCTGCGTGTACGTGCATGGAGTGCTGGCCACCGGCGAGGGTAACACTGGATAAGTGGAAGGCGGGTTAATATTACTGTTGTAAGTAACCAAGCGCGGGTCTCCTGACGGGGTGATGGAGATCGCATAGACATAGTTTGAACCCATATAGGTCGCCGGAAGATCCAGGTTATATCCATAAAAATTATTTACTTGTACTAACAAGTCGCGGACGGTCTCCCAAGGCGCTGAAAAGACATAATAACCCGGGATCTTTTTATTGATAATACCGGAAACCAACGTATTGTTGTTACCTCCCCTGTTGTTGAAATCCAGCCCCTGGCAATCGGGACAGTAACCTATAGTCGGCTCAACAACTCCGTTGGGCACCGACCCCGACCCATACGCTGCATTGATTGGGTAGCTATTAGCAGTATAGGTAGCCCCTGGAGAAGGAAGGGGTTGAGTGAACTGATTGAGAAGAGCAAATTGCTGAATGTAACCGATGGCAGTCATGTCCGGGTAATTGTTGACGGTTTGCAAATGGGTCATCGGTGCGAGCGCGTAAATACTGGTTACGTTGTTTGTCCCCAGCACCTGCTGTTTCAGGTAAGTGGCCATAAGGAGCGAACGCTGTAATCCTTGATTGGTGAGGTTTGCCGTGTCCGGATTGATGTCACCGGAGGTCTGATACGCCAAATCCGGGCTTACCACCAAGATCAGATTGACATTATCGGCACCGAGCGGAGTGTAGGAGTTCACACCATCGAGAGGTTGTTTGTTGGTAGTAATCGTAGTGATACCTCTGCCTTCTAAGTATTTACTGACCCTGTTTTCAGCATTTGCTCGAATATTATAGTAGTAAAAAAGATAATCATAACTATGAAAAACTCCTCTGCCGAATACTTGATTTCCCGGAGATAATTTATCTACATCAGCAGTACTGCAAATCAACACACCTTTCGTTTTGTCGATACGAGCATCAGCGTACTGCGGCACTCGCGAAAATGCTTTGCTCACCGGGTCTGGCAAGAAAGAGCCCAGGCCTTCGGAAGTCGTAGCGAGCGTTTCTTCTCTGGTCCAAGTGATTGGATTTATGACCAGAGCACCAGGTAATACAACGGGGTTATTTCCTACCACAGTAGGTGCCTCAGTATTATATGAAATTATAACTCCGGTATCATCAGGACCTTCCGCAAATTTCAAGTGTGGATTTTTAGCAAGGTAATCTTCTGTTACTGAATATCCGATAACATAGGCAGCAATCATTCTGTCATATACCTGGGGATTTTCTTTCATGTATTCTGACAATAAATAGATCATTACATTTGAGCCTTGAGAATGTCCGGCTAAAATAAACGGATGACCCTTATTGTAGTACTTGATATAATAGTCGAAGGCCGCAACGGCATCTAAGGTTGGTATGCCTCCAATCATTTTGTCTTGTTCTGTTAATGGCAAAGATAAGCAATAGGCGGCATCTGCTTGCCGGTAGTAGGGTGCATAAATATTACCGACGGTCTCAAAGGCAGTAGCTTGTCGCGAAAACGCTGCCGGTGCGCCTATTAACATAGATGGATTATCAATTTCACAAATGTTTGGCTCATTAGCATCAACCTTCTGCCAGGCAGTTGGATAAAGATAAAAAACATCCACTTCTTTGTCCACCATAGCGGGTAAAGACAACCAATGGTCAGATTTTGAATAATCGGTAGCTAGCGGTTCAGCGGTTAAACCAATATTTCCGCATACTGCAAGAATAAAACTTACTAAAAGCGCAATAATTAATAATTGAATTTTTTTTAGGTTCATTTCCTGTTCTCCTTATAGGGACAGACACCTATTTATCATTAAATAGGTGTCTGTCCCTCATTTAATATTAATAGCTGATTTCGGGTTCAAACTGATCCCCGGCACTACCCACAAAAATTAGATAGGATTGCT
>JADBLO010000033.1 GCA_014894395.1 Thermoplasmata archaeon | reverse complement strand
GACTATCGATTCAATGCATCGCAGAAGCAGTTGAATATATTGAATGCTTGTTCAACCAAAGGGGCATTCAGTTGCTATCATTGTCATAAGATTGAATCGAACATGACAGTTCGGCAACTAAAATGGAAAGATATACAGAAATTGCATCAAAAATTCCCGAATAAAAAAGCGATTTTTACAACATTAACAGTAGAAGAGCTTTTAAAATTAGATGATGATTTGTCTCCAGAACCAATGGTGCCTAACGAACAAAACCAATAAATTTATCTTTTCTTCTTTCCACTTCGATACCAAAGATAAGAAACTAGCAACAATATTGCGATTACAATGAGAACAATTGCAAATCCATTCGAAAGAATCATATTTCTGGTATCCATCGGGTTTTCTGATGTCGTTGGTTCATTTTCCCGTATTCCAGTGGACTGGTGTGTCTTTTCCTTTGGTTGATTTTTCGTTGTATATGTCCAGTTTCCTGAAGCTGGTCCTCTCGTAATCCCTCCATTGCCATCATCAATCACGACATACCAGTAATAGTCTGTGCTATATCTTAAATTTGATACCACCATCGATGCTTCGCTTCCGCTCGGAACACCCGCATCATTACCTATCAGACTCCCGTTTCCCCAATAGAAAGAAACATCCATTATGTCATTGTCTACATCCGAGACATTTATACTCATCGTAAGATGAATATCTGCCCTTAAACTGTTGTTTGCTGGATATTCGTTAGTTGGTTGATTTGGTGGAGAATTTGTAACTTCACCCCCATCAGTTATTGTCCAGGTATGGTCGGAAATAAGATGTGCCCTAGCGGTACTTGCTGGACTCAATGCAGTATACGTAGAGTTACCACCACTGAAAACAACATCTGATTGCACATCCTGCGAACCCCATCCTGTAAGTAGATTGTCATAGTTTACAGTCGACAAGGTTGTTACTAACTCGAACATCGCAGCCATGGTAGTGACTGAGGTGATATTCCAAGAACCGATATCTTGATTGAATGCAGTCGCTTCCTCAAACATGCTAGTCATTTCCGTTACGTTTGCAGTATCCCAGCTACCAATATTTTGGTTGAATGCAGCACCACTAAACATACCATTCATAATTGTTACACTTGATGTATCCCAGCCACTAATGTCACTATTGAATGCTGTTGTATAATAAAACATACCGCTCATTGTGGTCACTTGTGATGTGTCCCATGCATTTAGATTCTGATTGAAATCAGTTGCACTAAAAAACATTTGTTCCATGCTTGTTACATTTGATGTATCCCAACTGCCGATATCTTGGTTAAATGCTGTTGCACTGGCAAACATGGTAGACATATCCGTTACTTGTGATGTGTCCCAAGCACCGATATTCTGATTAAATGTACTTGTACCAGCAAGCATGCCAGCCATCTCCGTCACGCTTGATGTATCCCAACTGCTGATGTCTTGGTCGAAAGAAGTTGCAGTATAAAACATATTGTTCATGGTTGTTATACTTGATGTGTCCCATGTACCAATATCTTGGTCGAATGCTGCTGCACCCCAAAACATAGACTCCGTGTTGTCCACATTTGAAATATCCCACGCACCGATATCTTGATTGAACAATATCGCACCGGAAAACATGCTAGTCATATCCGTTACACTTGATGTATTCCAACTGCTAATGTCACTATTGAATGCTGTTGCACCATTAAACATTCCAGTCATATCAGATATGTTTGCGGTATCCCAAGCATCAAGATTTTGATTGAACGATGTTGCATCTTGAAACATGCCCCTGGTAGTTGTCACATTTGCAGTATCCCAATTACCGATTGCCCCATTAAAAAGAGACGCAGACATAAACATATTATCTAAATTGGTCGTTCCCGTCAAATCAAGGGCATCTGTTGCCGTACAGACAAGATTAGAACATCCATAGAAATAAGTGCCATTGTTACCGACACGCAGAGGACCCCAATTAGTTATATCCGTTATTTTTTTGCAATCTCTACTGCCATCGAAACGCCAACCCATGATTGTTCCAGTGATATTCAGCGTCTTTACTCCATCATTACCAACACCATACCAATGCGTCATGTTTGACTGGTTCCAAGTATGAATATGGCTGCTCGTCGTATCGTCCCAGTCAACTGTGAAATCATATGTTCCATCTGATTCCAAGGGCAATACAATCGAAGTGTTATTGCTTGAGCCACCACTTGTCAAAGTTGTGTCCCATACTGAGACAAAGTAAAGTCCATCAGCTCTCGCAGATGGCATAATTTGGATGATTGTTGCCAGCAATACCAACATAATTATTATCGAAATTGTTTTTTTCATATTTGTCTTCCTAATTGTAAGTATCGGCCTAGTGCATCTTATATCAACTAACAATTAATAAAAGTTTGTTGGGACAAGTGG
>JADBLO010000060.1 GCA_014894395.1 Thermoplasmata archaeon | reverse complement strand
AGTCTATAAAAAAAATCATTTTCTTGACGAAGAAAGGGTGCGGAATATAGGTTTTGAGATCAATTATATGATTTATTTTTAACAAACATTTAAATGAATCCAGAGGATAACAAACCGTGACCTGTTGTAAACAGGGGAGGAATAAAATCATGAAGACGAGAGTGGTAAAGAAGAGTATTGTTTTAGGAATAATAATGCTGTTTGTTGGAGCTGGTGTTGTACCCTTTAGTAACGCTAACCAAGAACTTGTGGATGACCCATTGCATTCTACTATCTGGGATGGTTCAGTAGATACTGAAACGATACTTCAACAGATTAATACACTAAAAGAATATAAAAGGGATTTTCAAGTATTTTATGTTTTCCTTGATTGGACAGATGGAGATCATAGCATTGATAATTATACTAACACTGATTCAAAAGGATACTATGCATTCCATACGGCTCCAGGAACCTGCAATGTTAGTGCAAATGCGATGATCGTTAATGAAAACGAAACTATTTTACCTATGAATTCAACTGGTGAATTCCTTGTCGATGAACAATCCTCTATGGTTTGGAAAAATATCACATTAATCTATCCAAATCATACCGCAACAATCATTGGGCATGTCTATGATAATGAAAGTAAAAATCCCCTCGCCCACGCAGAAGTTGAGATCATCTATTTCGGCCCCCAGAACACGTTCTATGGGTTTAATTCAACGTTTACCAATGATACAGGATATTATGAACTACATCTGCCCCCCTCAACGGTCATTATGTTTACTGCACAAGCAGGGTATGAACCAGGAGGAGAACCCCTTTTTATAATCGGTGAGGAAACACAGATCCATGATTTTTTCCTCAACCCCCTTCCACCGCCATTAGCGCAATATATTAAAGGACATATCCTGGATAATACGACACATGATCCCATCTCTCATGCATCGGTGACCATTGAAGATACTACTAGTTTTTACTTTGATTCAACTTCAACTAATGCCACGGGATATTATGAGTTTAATGTCCCCGTCGGAAATTATACAGTGACTGCAATGAAGGATAATTATTTCACCAATGCCACTTTTGTTCAAATCGAGAAGGATGATATACGATTGGTTGATATCAATCTTGATCCCTTTGTGTTTCCTGATGATAATGCCTGGGTTGAAGGATACATCTATGGAAATGGACAAGATCCTCTGGAGAATGCAGAAGTAACCATTGATGGGAGTTTCAGTTATTACTTCACCAGGTATGATTTTACACGCTCCACCCTCTCAGATCAGAATGGATATTACAATGTCTCTGTTCCAGCAATTCCGGACAATTTCCCAATGCAATACTCTGAAATAGATTCTATTGACGCCAATGTCTTAGGATATTTCTATAATTCCACTCAGTATTCTTATCCAGACAGCATCGTAGAACCTGGTGATGTTTTTGAAAGTGATATCTACCTTGATCCAATGCCTGAAGAATCATGCTTGATCCAGGGCTATATCACTCTTATCGGATGGAATATCACACCACCAGTCAATAATCCACCATTTACTCCAAGTACCCCAAATCCATTTAATGGTGAGACGAATGTTCCTATTGACTACGACTTTAGCTGGACCGGTGGAGACCCTGACCAAGGAGACACCGTCACCTATGACATTTACTTTGGAACTACACCCACACCACCCAAAATCCTCCCAGGAAACCAATCCAACACAACTTACAACCCCGGATCACTTAATTATCTCACAACCTATTACTGGAGAATCATCGCATGGGATAATCATAATAATTTTTCAATAGGACAAATTTGGAGTTTCACAACACAACAAGCCCCGGGCAATTCAGCCCCCATTATTTACGATGAATATCCTACAAATGAATCAACAGGGGTTACTCGTCCACCTGCTGAGCTTAAAGTAACAATCAGTGATCTTGAGGGAAGCATGATGGATGTCGATGTAAAATGGAAGAACCATACCGGAACATGGATTACCCTTGCCACCTCCCTTGGAGTTTCAAATGGAACATATACATTTCTTCCGACAGGGAACGATTGGGTCTGGGGTAATACCACATATACCTGGAGTGTGAATGTCACTGATGGATCGAGTTGGACGAATGAGACCTACACATATACAACAAATGGAAGTCGATACGATGTTAACAATAACGATATCGTCAACTTCCAAGACGCTGGTCTTGTCTGGGTACATAGAACAAGCCTCACACCATATGATGGAATATATGATGTGAACAATGATGATCAAGTGAATTTCCAGGATGCAGGGCTTACGTGGACCCATCGAGATTAAAAAATAGAGACTTCCAAAGTCAAGGGAATTTAAATCCAGACAATAAATTTATTCATATTTGAGGCTGTCTAACAATTCAATCCTCGCGGATTTTTTTTAATAAACTTTGAACAG
>JADBLO010000109.1 GCA_014894395.1 Thermoplasmata archaeon | reverse complement strand
GTTTTATATAATATTATATATGAATATTAAAAACGAGGTGAAATCATGGAACCCCTCTTACAATTTATTTTTGGATTAACGCTTGCAATTGTTCTGCACGAACTAACACATCTGCTTACCATGATCTATTATAAGATCCCCTTCAAAGCGATTGTGTTGACCAAATATTCTGCGGTTGGATTTCTTGTGGATAACGAAACCTACGTGGCAGACAATAAGAAATTATTTTTTCTTTATTTTTCACCAATCGTATGGTGTTTTGTGTATTTCATAAATCCAAATGAGCCTTTTTTCTTAATGTTCCCTGTGGTTAATATTTTTGGCGGCATGGGAGATTTTTACAGCTTTTTTAGACTCATTATCATTCCGCCTGAAAAAAGAATCGAGATAGCTAACAATAGTGATGAGAAGGTATTGAAAAAAATTATTTGGAGAAAAGACATCTCGCTCAACAACAAACTCTTTAACGGGAGATAAAGATCTTTCTTAATTTTCATCTTTTTTCCCCTTATGTTACCATAACATAATAATTAAATACATGGTATGTATTAGCATTGCATAAGGGAGAAAAAAATGAAAAACAAAATAATTTGTATTTTGATTTGTACGCTATTGATTGCAACAGTTACCCCATTAGTGATAGGAAAAAATATTATTAATCCTAAAAAAGAACTTTCATCAGCAGGATCTTTGATTATTACACTACAGGCTGGAAAATACAGCATAAATAATTTAGAAAACGAATATACAGAAATTTTAATGGAAGAGTATGGATCCCTTATATCTCCTGGTGAACCAACTCTGCCCTCAAAACTCTTTTCCATTGGCCTACCACCTGGTGGAAAAGCACTATCGATAGAATTGATTAACCTTGAATCTGAAGACATAGCTGGAGTGTATCACATTAAACCAGGTCTCCCAATTAATGATAAACAAAACAATAAGATTAACACAGAGACCTACAATTCAAACAAACCCTACCCAGCGAACACCTTTGAATATCTTGGTATGAGCCAGATGAGGAAATACTCACTAGCAATGATACGTTTCTCACCAATCACCTATTACCCAACAGATGGAAAACTAGTATTGCATAAAAGTATTAGCCTGAGGATTAACTATGAAATTGTCGAAGAAATATCAACTGTCTTACGAGCGGATACAGCAATGGACGACGTAGCATCCAAAATAATATTCAACTATGATTCTATAGCAAAGTATTACACTCCATCTCAACCAATACGTCAAACATATGATTATGTAATAATCACAACGAGTCCCGTTGTATCATCTCTTACTACTTTCATGAATTGGAAAATAAACCTCGGATATAAAGTAAACATCTCTACAATAACTTGGATTCAGACGAACTACCCAGCTGTCGACGCACAAGCCAGCATCAGAAGCTTTTTAGCTTCAAACTATGCCTCATGGGGAATTAAATACGTCTTAATCGTAGGCACCCATGCATCAATACCAATGAGGACATGTTACCCAGATCCCACAAATCATAATCCAGATGGAATACATGATATCCCAACGGATTACTACTACGCTGATCTCACAGGCAACTGGGATAGCGACGGTGACGGTTTCTACGGTGAAAGAGGACAAGACAGTGTTGATTTCGTACCAGAAGTATTTGTTGGACGAATACCAACAGATGGACCAGGTGCGGTATCAAGCATAACATTAAAAATACAACAATTTGAACAGACAGCTTATACCGGTTGGAAGAAAAACGCTATGCTTTTAGGTGCTGTATATCTATATGCAAATGAGGATTATAGTGGGAATCCACGAACGGATGGCGCAGAGGTAATGGAGAAATGTAAAAACAACTTACTTAGTGGTTTTTCTATTACAACTATGTATGAACAACAAGGTTTTAGCCCATGTACTTACCCATGCACAATGGGTCTAACCAATGCAAATGTTGTGGCACAATGGGGCAGTGCTACAGGTTGGGGGATAATAAACTGGGCAGCTCATGGTTTACCAACATCAGCCAGTAAAAAAGTATGGAATACAGATGATGGAGATGGAGTACCAGAAAATCCTGGTGAATTCATCTGGCCTATTATGATACAAAACTCAGATAACGGTGGGCTAAATAATGCTAAACCACCTATAGTTTTTGCAGCAAGTTGCTTTGTTTCACATCCTGAATCAGTAAACCTTGGCATATCGCTTCTTGTTAGCGGAGCATCAGCTTTTGTTGGTGCCACAAGAACATCATATGCAAGCCTGGGTTGGACACAACCAGCTCATGGTGGACATGGGACAATCTGCTACGATTTCACGGATAGAATAGCAAATAAAAACGAAGACTGCGGACACGCACTTTATAACGCAAAACAATATGTTTACAATAACTACCCCTGGAACCTCTGGCAGGATAACGCAAACATGTACAACTTCAACCTCTACGGCGACCCATCCATGGGAATAAACACAGCTCCAGTCGCACAAGCTCCACCAACCGGTCCAACAACAGGCATTGCAGGGCTACAATACGTGTATACAGCTATAGCAATAGATCCAGCAAACGACAAAATAAAATACGGCTGGGACTGGAACGGAGACGGAACAGTCGATCAATGGGATAACAACAACGGAAACTACTACACTTCAGGACAACCATCAATCATGACACACACATTCAACTCACCAGGAACATACAACATAAAAGTAAAAGCTGAAGACATATACGGCAAACAAAGCAGTTTCTCACCGCAATTAACTGTTGTCATGACACAAAACCAGGCTCCTACCAAACCAGCAACACCATCAGGTCAAACAAATGGAAAACCAGGAGTATCATACCCCTATACTACTAGCTCTACAGACCCAGAAAACTATAAAGTAGCATATGGCTGGGACTGGAACGGAGATGGAACCGTAGACCAATGGGATGACAACAACACCAACTACTACCCATCCGGACAAACAATTAGCACATCACACTCATGGCCAGCAAAAGGCACCTATAACATCAAAGTAAAAGCAAAAGACATCCATGGGAATGAGGGTCCATGGTCAGATCCACTACCGATAAAAATACCAAAAAACGGAGTATCAACCCAGACATTACTACAACGGTTTTTTGAACGGTTTCCCCATGCTTTCCCTATCCTTAGACACCTATTATATGTATAGGAAAAGACGCTTATGAGCCGTAGATAGAAATAAACACCTTTCGTCCATCTTAAAGAGATGAAAAAGTGAACGGACTCACCGTCTTCAGGAGGGTAGTCTAGGATTTCGTATTAGCGTACTGTAATCATCACTAGGCTTGAAAGTTCCTTTTTTGTATCACCTAGCGCATGAGATAATCTACACGCTTATTGACCTTTACGATAATTATAAATGCATGACCAAATTAAAAAATACTGAAAGAAAGGTTTAAATAAATAAGAAATATAAGACTTTTAAGGGGTTATCGAATGAAAAAAACTGCTACGATCATCGTGATGTTATTGTTCGTTTTACCGGTAGGTCTTGGTCATAGTTCCGATACTGATGTGATGAAGAATGTTCAAAAAAATATCGAGGAAGCATCGACGAGAGACATTCCGAGTTCCCTACTGCATTTCAAAACAACCTACATGGTTACCATGCGCGATGGTGTGCAGCTTGCCACTGACGTCTATCGACCGATTTTCCGTTCATCTCCCCATGGGACGATTTTTTTGAAAACACCGTACAATAAGGATTATCTGAAGATTGTTGGCATCATTGGAATACTGTGTGGTTGGCCGACCGTCATCCAGGACATGCGCGGAAGGTTTGCATCAGGCGGCATCGATACGGTTTTTAAAAACGAAAGTACAGATGGAGCAGATACGCTCTCCTGGATAGCAAACCAAACGTGGTCGAATGGGAAAATCGCGACTATTGGACCTTCTGCGATGGGCATCACTCAGTACTGTATGGCTGGTGCAAACCCGCAGAATCTCTCCTGCCAATATGTTCAGGTTGCAACGCCGAACCTGTATAAACACGCAGTGTATCAGGGAGGAGAATTTAGGAAGAACCTGGTAGAGAACTGGCTGAGCGGACAGAATAGTACCTATATTTTACAGGAAGTTTTAGAGAACGAAAACTTCACGCTTGGCTACTGGGGAAACGTCACTCTTGATGATAATTGGGAGGATGTTAACGTACCTGCGATCCACGTAGGAGGATGGTACGATATTTTCAGCCAAGGAACCATTGAAGCATATATAGGATATCAGCATTACGCTGGACCAGGAGCAAGAGGGAAATCGAAACTCGTTATGGGGCCCTGGACCCACACCGGTTTTTTCAGCCGCAAACAAGGCGAACTGACCTACCCAAGGAATTCTCTTGACAGGTTTTCGTTAAGGATGTTTCGGGACATGATCCGGTTGTATACGATGAACGAGACCGATGATTTTTCCAGGTGGCCAACGGTTTCGTACTACGTCATGGGCGATGTCGATACGACAAGTGCGCCTGGGAATGAATGGCGATACGCAGATGATTGGCCGATTCCCTCAACCGAAGTCAAATGGTATTTGCATAACGATGGACTGTTAACCACTGATCTTCCTGGATTTGACGATCCTCTCATGTATGTGTACGATCCTACAGACCCGGTACCAACGATTGGAGGGAGAAATCTTTTTTCTCCTGCTGGTCCTTACGATCAGCGCCCTGTGGAAAACAGATCTGATGTGCTTGTCTTCACCAGTCCCGTGTTACAACAACCCTATGAGGCAACAGGTCCGGTTAAAACACGTTTGTTTGTTTCTTCTGATTGTCCTGATACTGATTTCACCGTGAAACTGACTGATGTATACCCTGATGGACGCTCCCTGTTCATTACAGATGGTATCCTGCGGATGCGAAACAGAAACGGTCAAGATCACTGGGAATTCATGCAACCAGGAAACATCTATGAGGTCTCGGTTGATCTCTGGAGCACGTCCTACATCTGGAATACCGGTCATTGTATCAGAGTAGAGGTCTCTTCGTCGAACTACCCGCGTTTCTTGAATAATCCGAATACAGCAGACGGAATGAACAAGAATTCCACGTATACTATAGCTCACAATGTTCTGTACGTTGATACGAATCATTCCTCGTGTATACTCCTTCCGGAGCCAATCCCGGATAGAATGAAGACGACATTAATACCACCCGATGTTACCCCGTTAAAAATCAGAATTTCTAATCCGTTATTTTCTTTGTTTCCAAACTGAAAAGATCTAATTTCCTATTCGATGATACAAGAAACTAACACATGATTATTTAGCACCAATAAGTGCTTTGCAATTAGGGCAAATCAAAATAAACCTTTTTGGTTTTTTAGCAGAACTAGACCCCGACCTACCAAAAAAAGGACCAGGTGGCATGCCAAAGCCAAAATCCATTGCGTTTCTTTCAATGATTGGCTTTGCCTTTTTATGACAAAATTGACACTCAACTTCCTTATCATCATATCTAGTATGAAACCACATCTAGCTTGTAAGAATCCTTATTGTGGTATTAACATTTTTGGAGGCTATTAGTAATTGAACCTGATCAAAAAACAAGGATTCTATGGATATATTTTTAAAGGAGATGGTTGTTATAAAATTGTAGAACGGGGCGGATACTTATGGATAGATATCTTCTGTTAAGGAAAAGTATGGCGGTTGGAATCATTCTCTTGTTCGTTGGAGTGACGGTTGCACAAGGCAGCATCTCAAATACAAATCAATTATCAGTAGTAAAAACCAATAAATATTCTGATTCAGTCTCAGAGAAAACTACATTGCCCTATCATTACTATATTTTACGAGATGAAAAAGAAAGTGAAAGAATTCGTTCAAACTCTGACGAGGTGTATTCACCGACACCGGATTGGATTTCTGGCTCACCGCATTACAGTACTGGTGGTGCACTAGTTGATTTTAATAACGATAACTGGCTTGATCTCGTGGTCTCTGATGGGAACGACATGGCGCAAGGACATGTGAGAGTCTACCTGAACGATGGTTCTGGTCATCTTCCGACCACTGCGAGCTGGGAATCTGCTGATATCGCATACAATGGTCATCTCGATGTTGCTGATGTCAATGGTGATGGATGGTCTGATGTTGCCGTATCGTATCTCGGGACCGGTTCTTCGTTTGGACCGATTGCCCGGGTGTACCTGAACAATAATGGTGTTCTCTCCTCCACTGCTGATTGGACAGCAAATATCATTGGGAATGCTTTTGGTGTGGATTTTGGAGATATGAATAACGACGGGAGACCTGATTTGGCGATTGCCACAGGGTGGTCCTACAATTCCTATCACTACCATACCTATGTGTACCTGAACACGGATGGCTCCTATGGGTCATCACCGAGTTGGGAGTCAGACGATGAGAATATTTATCTTGGTGTCCTCTGGGTAGACGCTGATAATGATGGCTGGTTAGATTTAGCTGGGATTGGGAGTGAGGCGCAGACGCAGATTTATCGAAACCTCGGTGGGGTGTTAGAGACCACTGCAAGCTGGTATAGCATGGATAGTGCGAATCAATTCGGTATTATGCTTACTGCTGGTGATGTCACTGGTGATGGGATCCGTGATCTTTTCGCGACAGACAACACACAACTTGGTGGAGACGGATGGTTTAAACAATATACTGGTCTTTCTAGCGGATTTTTTGAAACCACTCACTCCTGGGGGTATTTTGGAGACTATGGATCAGCGGTCGCTCTCGCAGATGTGAATGGTGACAACACCCTTGATCTCGCTACCGGGTCCTGGTGGGACAATACCCATCTCTTCCTGAATCAAGGAACCGGTCTTCCCACGACACCCTCATGGAGTTCCGCGTATGCAACCGTTGTTGAAAAAATTGTATTTGGCAATGTCGGTCCAGCGTACTGTGAACAGACCTTTACCGAACAATTCCTCCCTACAGGGGATCGCAGGCTCTTTTACCTTCCGTACCGTCAAATACAAGGAATCGATACGGTGACCTGCGACGGTGTTCCGTTAGCTCCATCGGAATATACCAGTAGTCGAGAAGAAGGCTGGGTAACAGTCAGCACTGTCCCCGTAGAATCCCTTGAGGTTACCTACAGATATTCCCCTTCACAGGACATGGCCGTGACCAATTGGGATTCGAATATCGGTAACTACCTGTACTATAATAAATTAATAAATTACACTCTTCCTGAGTTGGATTGCAAGAATTACACCGGTCCTGATTTGGAGTGCAGTGGCACCCTTAGCTGGGACGATATCGAACCAGGAGCGACCGTTCTGGGGAACTTCACGGTATCGAATATTGGTGACCCCCTCTCATTCCTCAATTGGGAGATCATATCGTATCCTGATTGGGGGACCTGGAGTTTCACTCCTTCCTCAGGAACAAGTCTTCCGTCCGGGGAATCCGTGAATGTCCTTGTCAACGTTGTCGCACCTACTGAAGAAAACACACAATTTCAGGGGGATGTCACCATCGTCAACAGTGGAAACAGCGCTGATTCCTGCGTTATCCATGTTACGTTAAAAACACCTTATTCCTCGATATATCAATCCACACTGTATCAAAGATGGGATAATTTCTATGAAACAATGCAGTAGTTTTGGAGCTCTCATTTTCTTTTACAGAAGACTCTAACAGAATCAAGATAATCTCATACAACATACTTTTCAACCAAACGGAAAAAGATGAGAATCATTCTGTTTACTATCTCGTTTGATAAGAGGGCATCGTGAGGATTTTATTGAAGATATATAGCACTATGTTCTGCACATCAACGTATTTTGATTTTCAACATCTAAGCAAAAAGTTGATTAAATATAGAGGGTTTTGAATAACCCCTTCATAGAAACCTCTATTTGACCCTTCATCATT
>JADBLO010000128.1 GCA_014894395.1 Thermoplasmata archaeon | reverse complement strand
GTTCCCTTATTCCTAAAGGGAATTTGATCGAAGTGAAGTATGAGGATTTTATCCGTGAACCAATGGAGATAATCCAACATATATATTCTGAACTAAACTTAGATGGGTTTGCTGCGTCACGAGCAGCGTTTGATACCTATTTAAAAAGCCAGAAATCATTGAATGGGGAATCCTACACCGTTTCAGATGAAGCAAGGGAAAAGATCGATAAACGATGGGGTTTTATCAGAGAGGCATTTAATTACTCCTAGAAGTAAAATAAGGACACAACCTTTAATTCACTTGTTTGGAATCTACCGTTTGAAGTGATGAAACTTTGATTTATTTAGCGAGAGATTCTGTAAGGGTTTACTCACACGATTTTTTATTGTAATCTATAAAAATGGTCTATGTATTAGGTGTCCCTAACGGGCCAGTGGTCTAGTGGTTATGACGTCGCGCTTACAACGCGGAGATCGCCGGTTCAATTCCGGCTTGGCCCACTCTCTTTTCATTTTCTTTAATTTCAAGCAAAACATAATATATTTATTCAATCATTAATAAATAATAGAATGTCTTATGAAAACGAAACTCATTGGCATTTTCCTCTCTGCTCTCCTGCTTTCAACCACACTCTCGACAGCAACCGCGCTACGTTACACAACAACTCAACGAGGAATCCAAGAACAACTTACCCACAATGATGTGCCCTTTGACCGACTCATCACCATTTTACTGAAAATCGGTCATTTTCCAAGCATGTCCGCCTGCATCATTAAGAATACCACTGTTGTATGGGCTAAAGGATACGGTCTGTACGATATCGAGCAGCAAAAACAAACGACAGAACATACCATCTATGTAGTCGCCTCAATCACAAAAACAATCACAAGTACAGCACTCATGCAACTCTATGAACAAGGATTCTTTCATCTCGATGATGACGTCAACAAGTATCTCCCGTTTCATCTCAGAAATCCGAATTTTCCAAATGATCCCATCACTATTCGGATGCTTCTGTCTCATTCCTCAAGTCTGAACAGTGACCCCTTGTATTATCATTGGCTCAATTACTCCCATGCACCACCTATCCCCTGGTACCCCAGCCCCTGGCTTGAAGAATATCTGCTCCCAGGTGGCGCCTTCTATTCCCCAGAGATTTGGAGTACCAAGTATCACCCTGGCGAGTACATGCAATATGCAAACGCAAACTTTGATCTTGCCGCCTATTTAGTACAACTTTTCACCGGCGAACCTTTCCATGAATACTGTAGCGAACATATATTCACCCCGTTAGAAATGACACAAACCAGTTTTCGTCTCCCTGATTTAAACATCGATGACGTCGCCATCCCCTATGTCTATCAAAACAGAACCTACGAAAAACTCCCATACTACCAACTCCTCCATTATCCCGTGGGAGGACTGATGACATCAGTCGATGATCTCTCTCATTTCCTCATCGCACATATGAACCACGGTGTATACAATGAAATACGAATCCTCCAGGAAGAAACCGTTGAGCTGATGCATACGATCCAACCCCCAGGAAATACATACTATAATTTTCGCTATGGACTTGGATGGATGATCGAAGAAACACCTATTGGAAATCACGTGTATATGGGGCATAGTGGTGATATACCAGGAGTACATACCCGTATGTTCATGGACCAATCAGACAACACTGGCATCATCTGCTTCTTCAACTCAGATCGATCCACCTATGTGAAAATGTTCATCTCGACTATGATCCGGAACCTCCTATTCGCTAAAGCAGAACATCTGTCATAAAAAAATATCGAAGCATAAAATTAAAAAATAATCAACCTATTCCCTACCTGGTGGGATATCTTATGAACATCCTTGTCAACCTAGGCGACTTCATAAACCAACTCTTCAGAGACAACAACATGAACATTAGTGCACTTGTCGCTGAAAGTATCGCGGCGGTAGTCCTGTTTGTTCTTTCTCTCATTATTGGATGGATCATCTACCATCTCTTCGAACATTACTTTAGCGAATGGGCGAAAAAAACAGCGACAACATTAGATGATGAGATTATTCGTAACATAAAAAAACCGATCTATTTCTTTGTCATCCTCGTCGGCCTTTTTTACGGACTAGACCAACTCACAGTCCTTGATCCCTATGCAAAAGAAATTTCACAATTGTTCATGATTGCTGAAATCCTTCTGGTCGTCTTCATCATCACCAGAGTCATTAATGTAATCTTAACCTGGTATGCTGAAAAACTAGCTAAACAAAAGAAAACAGTCATTGATAACCGCCTCCTGAACATCTTTAAAAAATTCCTTCACGCGATCGTCTACATCCTTGGTTTCCTCTTAATCCTCTATGTCTTTAACATTAATCTCTCCGGAGTCGTCATCGGTCTAGGAGTAGGAGGTATCGCCATTGCGTTTGCACTCCAAAACATCCTTAGTGATATCTTCAGCGCCTTCTCCATTTATTTTGACCGTCCCTTTGAGGTAGGCGACTTCATTGTCGTCGGTCAAAACTCAGGGACCGTTACAAAAATAGGGTTGAAATCAACACGGATGCAGCTTCTTCAAGGTGAAGAAATGATTGTCTCAAACCGAGAAATCACCTCGGGAAGTGTACGAAATTTCAAAAAAATGAGTAAACGCCGAGTTGAATTTATCCTAAGAGTCGCACCGACAACCCCACTTGAACAACTCAAAAAAATCCCAAAAATCATTGAAAAAACAATCAAGAAATGCGAACCAGCTGAATTCGATATGGTTCATCTTCGAGAGATCGGACCATTTAGCTACAATTACGAAATCGTCTATTATCTCAACACTGGTGATTACAATAAGTTCCTTGACATCCATGAAACCATCAATATTTCATTAAAAGAATCCTTGGACAAAGAAGGCATCCCGCTTGGATTCCAGGGACGAGAACCATCAAAATAATTTTTTTATTTTTCCCTCTACAATTATTTTTTTTATACCTATTACAAATGATTTAAAAGAAACAAACCAATGTATAACCTGCAATGAAACCAATCACCATCCTTGGCGCAGGATTATCAGGATTAACCGCGGCAATCACCCTTGCAAAAGCAGGATATCAGGTTCATGTCTATGAAGAACGAAGTGATAGCGGGATGCGATTTCATGGTGATTTTCAAGGTATTGAAAACTGGAGTGCCTCTCAAGACGTACTCCAAGAAATAACAGCACAAAATATTCATCAAAATTTTTATATCGCACCATTTCACACCATGTATCTTACTGATGGAACCACGACATTTCCAGCAACGTCATCACGTCCAATCTTTTATCTTGTGAAACGAGGCCCGTTTTCTGACTGCATCGATCAAGGATTAAAACTCCAAGCACTTGATCATAATGTTGAAATCCATTACAACAGCCATAAAAGTATCCCCGAAGCAGATATTATTGCGACAGGACCTTCAACAAAAAAAGTTACTGCTATTGGAAAAGGCATCATCTTTGAAACCGATCATAATGATCTCGCTATGGCACTTGTACACAAAGAAGCATCCCTCAAAGGATACTCATATCTTTTGGTATCCCATGGACATGGAACTATGCTGACCGTTTGTATGTACCCCTGTGAAAACATCAATACTTATTGGAAAAAAACCTGTGAACTGTACCAGCATCTCACACAACTGACTATTACTAATCCTAAAAACACTGGTGGAATCGGTACATTTCATCTCAACGCACATCTTCAAAAACAGGGCAGACGCTACACCGGTGAAGCAGCAGGGCTCCAAGATTTCCTCTGGGGTTTTGGTATGCGGTATGCTCTCACCTCCGGGTATCTTGCAGCAAGAAGTATCATCGAAAAAAAAAGTTATAAAAACCTCATACGACACCACCTCTCAAACACATTAAAAGCATCCATTGTCAACCGTTATTACGTTGATAAGGTCCCAGATTACGGTCGATTCCTTATTGCCCAAGGACAAAAGCTCAAAGAGGGAGAACATGCGAAACTTATGCAGAGACACTATAACCTTTCATTGTTTACCCGGTTTATGTATCCTTTTGTAAAAATCTCTTTACTTCTATCAAAAAAATATTCTTAAATCGATTTCTTTTATCAAAATAATTGAATATGAACCAACTAGAAAATCATGATCTATACGGTTGATACATTTAGCCCCGTAGTGTAGCGGTCAATCATACGAGACTCTGGCTCTCGTGACAGCGGTTCGAATCCGTTCGGGGCTATTTTCTTTCTTTTCTCAGTTTTAATCAAGAATGGAGACCTTGATTTCGTCTGTTATTTCAATAAGTGCTCCTTCGGTTCGTTTCCCCATACTGCAATTCACCACGGTAGTGTTCCCTGATTTTGACACGCCCGGGTCTTCATGGATATGTCCGCATAACACGAGTCGCGGCTTACGCGCATCAATAAGGTGTCGTAATTCTTTACTGCCACCATGACTTCCTATAAAGATTTTATCTTGTAGTTTGTATGGAGGAACATGGGTGACAAGAACGGTCGTGTCATCCAGTATCTTATTCAAAGGTTTCTTCACCGAACCGTCCGTAATATCAACGTCAGAGAGCAAAGAAGGTAATTCACGCCCAACCCCCACAAACGAGATACCATGGATCATCACGCGTTTCATATGAAGATTTAATGCATTGCTTGCGGTGATCCCTTGGTCCACATCAAACGTATCAATATTCCCTGGAACTGCAATTGTCTCCACCGGTATTTGATTGAGAAAATTGGTCGCAATCTCCCCTGGCCCAAACTGGGTGATGTCACCACAGATAACAACCAGATCAGGTGCATATGTTTTAGCATTTTTCAAAACAAGATTCAACCGATATTGAGATCCATGGATATCGGCGGTGGCAAGAATCTTCATATAATCCGGAATTAAACCACTGATTAAAAATATTGTCACACGAAATATATGTTTAACGAAAAAATAAAAAGAGAGAGATTACTGACTGTCTTATTTCATATTGAAAAGGTCAGCTATGGTATCTTCTAAAAATATTTCTGAAAATTTTTCAACGAATTCTCTACTGAGGTCCATGGGGATGTCCCTTCCTCTCCTTCTCCTTCGTATTCTAAATATCCCGTTTGTATAAATAATTTACTTCCATCGATACCCTTTTTTCATTCCGAGGGATTTTACCAGGTTCAGGAAAGATATTAATAACACCTTCTTTGATAAAGGGTTACACTTCCATCTGGATTTATAGAAGGGATATTATGACAACAGAAGAAGAAATCACTCGGAATCTTACGTTAATTGAATACTATAAACAACAACTCGAATCCATTGATATGCAACTCCAATACCTGCAGACTACTCTTACAGACTATCAGCGGGCAAAAATGACTGTCGGGCAACTCCATGATGCTGATGAGAACACAGAACTCCTTATCCCTATTGGTGCAGGAACCTTTGTGAACGCCTCTCTGAAAAACACATCCAATGTGTTAATCGGTGTTGGAGCTGGAATTGTCATAGAAAAAACCGTTGACGAAGCAGTCATAAAACTGGATGAACGGATGAAAAGAATCCAAGAAAACCTGGAAAAGATGTTTTCACTTGGACAGAAGATCCAATCTGATGCGGAAGAGTTGTCGCACAAAACGCAGCATATGATGGAAGAAGCACAACGATAAAAGAATTGTTTTGAGGAAGAGAATGTTTGATTTTCTAAAAAAGAAACTGAAAATCTTTGAAAAGAATATTGAAGCTGAGATTGAGTCTGAGCTGAAAAAAGAAGAAAAACTAGAAAAAAGACGCCAAGCAGAGCCTGAACCTCACAAACAGTCTATCCAGACAATTTCGCAGGTAAAAACCATAGAAGCACCACCAGCAACTCCTGTTGTAAAAGAAGAAGAGAGATTAGCCAGTACGCGGAAACGAGCACTGCGTATTCAAAAACCAGTCAGTGAAGAAAAAAAGGAACGAGAAAAACAAATCGATAAGCAGATTGAGGAAAGCATCGAAAGTGAGCTGCAACGTGTTCTTCAAACCCGGAAAAGCATCGAAGAGGCAGTGGGTACTGAGAAGAAACAATCATGGACGATTGATGAGAGTAAACTCGATGAACTTCTCTGGGACTTAGAAATGGGACTGCTGGAGGCGGATGTCGCATATTCAGTGATTGATTCCATTAAGAAAGATGTCAAACAAGAAATCAAGAAAGTTCCGTTCGATAAGGGCAAAGCAGGAGACCTTGTTGAGACAGTACTAAAGAACGCGATTGGACATGTGTTGAAGGCAAGTAACTTTGATTTTAACAAGTTCATCGACGAGCGGAAAAAACCGATTGTAATCATGTTTGTCGGGGTAAATGGGACTGGGAAGACCCTTTCCATCGCCAAGATGGCGTTCCTGCTACATAAGATCGGAAAGACCTGCGTGATGGCTGCTGGTGACACGTTCCGTGCCGGAGCAATCGAACAACTAACGATTCATGCGGACACACTTGGTGTGAAAATCATTAAACACGGCCCCGGTTCCGATCCCGCTGCGGTTGCCTTTGATGCCATAGAGCATGCAAAAGCAAAACACAAAGATGTGGTGCTGCTCGACACGGCTGGTCGGATGCAGACGAACTCGAACCTTATGGATGAAATGGCAAAAATTAAAAGGGTTGCAAAACCAGATATGATCATCTTTGTCGGCGACGCATTATCAGGGAATGATGCAGTCGAACAGGCGAAACGGTTCAACGAAGTAGTCGGTATTGATGGAGTAATTCTCACGAAAGTCGATGCTGATGCAAAAGGAGGGAGCTCCCTTTCCATTGCGTATACGATTGGGAAACCGTTGCTTTTTATTGGTATTGGTCAGAAATACGAGGATCAAATCACGTTTAATCCCGAGTGGATGGTTCAACATATTTTTGAGAAATAGCTTTACGCCAGTATTATCGTTCCATTGAAAGATTGTCCATAGAGTGCTTTTTCGAGTTGATCGAGTCGTTTTCCGTTGACAATAGAGGTTGCGAGTTTAGCTCGTTTTATAATCTCCAGCGCAGGTTCATCCATAAAGATATTTTTTCCTGCAACACCCCATTTGGTGCCATATTGTGTAATCAGCTGATCAATGGGAACTTCTTTGAGTTGTCTTGCATCCTTGTATTTATTTGGGTCTTTATCGTAGATGCCGTCGACGTTGGTTGCGTTCACAAAACGAACCGCATGGGTTTTTTCAGCAAGCTCAGCGCCAACAAGATCAGTGCTGTGCTTCGGGTCTGTTCCTCCCATCACAACAATCGGCTTATCAAGTTTCATCGCCTCGTCTGTCGTGTGAGGAATCTCTTTATTTGAAACTCCAAGGAGATTTGTGATAATTCGTGCGTTCACCCTCGTCACATCTATCCCTATCAAATCCAAGGTATCCTCGTCAAAACCGAGTTCCCGTCCCAGTTGTATGTATCGTCGTGCGATTTTCCCTCCACCGACGATGACAAAGAGTTTGTATTCTTTACTTAGTTTTTTAAAAAGATCTGTCAGTTTTTTGAGGAAGAGCGCATCTGCTTCATCAGAGAGAACAACCGATCCTCCTATGGACACGACAACAGTTTTCATCAAGGAGAGTATATTCTCGATTTATTTAAACGTACTACAGAAAAAAGGATTACGCGACTTCCATGCCGCCTTGGCTCTGCCCTTTCTTCGGATCAGAACCGATTCGTACTTGCGGCAGCGGGATCGGTGGCGGCAACCCTAGGTCTTTTGCGATACCAACTGCTTCAGGAACACACGTGTGCATGACTGCGGTATGGATGTTGCTTGCAAATTGATCAGGCATTTTACGAGTATCAAGATATTCTTTCGCAAGTTGCTCGGCATCGTTATCCTCGCAGACGATAGTCCCTTCCAGTTTGATCATCCCTATCGGCCCGTAACTTGCCGTGTATTGAAACTCAATCGTCAGGTGTTTCTCAGCATTGTTTATAACCTGGGAAATCTGGCTATTGTGATCGATACGGATCTGTCTGGGTTTATCATCAGGCTCCGCATAGCGTCGTGCTTCTATCGATTTCAGTTTGATTGTCTTAATTAACATATCGTGCTCCAATAACAAAAACTCCCTTTTACCTTTTTCGTTTAACAAGAAAGGAGGCGTAGTACGAAATTTTATCGGGGGAATGATGCAGGCAATAAAAGCTATTAAACACTTTCTCATAACTGGATTTGAGTTCTATGAAAACGATGAAAGTCGCGATGTACTATAACAACAACGACGTTCGCATCGAAGAAATGCTGGTCCCATCGATTGGTGATAATGAGCTTCTGGTGAAGGTGAAAGCAAGCGGCATCTGCGGCAGCGACGTCATGGAATGGTACCGTATTAAGAAAGCGCCTCGGATTCTTGGTCATGAAATTACCGGTGATATCGTTGAAATCGGGAAAAATGTGAAGAAATACAGGATCGGCGATCGGGTTTTTGTTTCACATCATGTTCCCTGTAACACCTGCAGGTTTTGTCTAAATAATCAACAGACCCTGTGTCATACATTGCATTCGACCAATTTTTACCCAGGTGGCTTTGCAGAATATCTCAGAGTCCCAGAAATCAATGTTGATCGAGGAGTGTTTGTCCTTCCTAAAGAAATGTCCTATGATGAAGGTGTCTTTATCGAGCCGCTGGCCTGTGTTGTAAGAGGGTTGAAAACAGCTGAGATGAAACCAGGGCAAACCGTTCTTGTACTTGGCAGTGGCATCTCAGGCTTACTTCAAATAAAATTAGCAAAAGCATGGAACGCAGGAAAAATCCTGGCAACCGATGTCGAGGAATATCGGTTGAAAGCAGCAAAAAAGTTTGGTGCAGACGCAGTCATACACGCCAAAGACGATGTACCCGAGCAAGTAAAAAAACGCAACGACGGAAAACTCGCGGACCTTGTAATACTTTGCACAGGCGCCCCATCAGCTATAAAGCAAGCCTTAAAATCAGTTGATAGTGGCGGTACCATTCTTTTCTTCGCACCAACAGAGCCTGGTATAGAGATAGCGTTCCCGTTGTTTGATTTGTGGAACAAGCAGATAAAGATGGTTTCTACCTATGCAGGAAACCCAGAAGATATCAACAGTGCCATTGATCTTATCAAATCAAAAAAAGTCAACGTTGTCGACATGATATCGCATAAACTCCCTCTTTCAGAAGCGGCAAAAGGATTTCAGCTCGTAGCAAAAGCACAAGAGTCCATAAAAGTGATTCTTGAACCTTAGAAACCGTAGTATGAACCCTTTCCTATCAAAAGTTTATAATTATGCATTTTATTCTCGTCTACGATGAAAAAGCTCAAAGCTATCTGGCAACTCATGCGACTAGAACACGGAATAATGCTTTTCATCGCAATAGTAATAGGCTCTCTTATTTCACAAAAAACACTCTATGATAACACGAATCTGCCTCTTACGAATATTTTTCTTACATTCTTTACAGCACTCTTTTTAGAAGCAAGCACCTTTGCACTCAATGATTACTATGATTTGGAGATCGATAGAATCAATAAAAGAACAGACCGTCCGCTTGTCCGGGGTGATATCTCCCCAAAAACAGCCTTAAACCTTTTTTATATCTTATTCCCGCTCGGTCTTGTGTGCTCCTTTTTTGTGAACATGACGTGTTTTATCATTGCTCTTGTTACCGCCTTAATATCGGTCTTGTATGATGTTAAGATGAAGAAAATCAAACTCGTTGGTAACTTTTACATCGCCTACATTATGGCGATACCATTTATTTTTGGAGGAGCAACGGTGCTGGGAAACAATGCATTTTCTTTCGAGACAATTAACCCAGCAATCTACATTGTAGCACTCATTGCTTTTCTTGCTGGTGCTGGGAGAGAGATCATGAAGGATGTCATGGATTTTGAAGGGGATCTGACGAAAGGAGTCAAATCGTTCCCCCGGTACATCGGCATCCGTGCCTCGAACAGTATCGCAGCGGTCTTCTACCTTCTTGCTATCGCTCTGAGTTTCATGCCGTTCTTTTTAATAGGTTTTGGTGTGTACTATCAGAACATAGCGTATTTTATCCTTGTTTTTATCACTGATACGATGCTGCTGAGTACGTCTCTTCAACTGGTGATCAAGAAACAACCGAATATGAAATTTCATCGGAAATATACGCTTGTCGCGATATTCATCGGGCTTCTTGCTTTCCTTGTTGGAGCGTTTATAGGGGGATGAAGAACCATGTTTCAAAGTGATATTGTCGGGGTTGCTGCAGTCTATATTTACGTTGCTCTCCTTATTGTATTTACCGAAAAAGTGTTTTCAAAACGATACCCGGTGCAGAGCAGGAAATTTCTTCATATCATGACCGGGAATATCGCGTTTATCCTTCCGTTGTTTGAGACGAGGGAGATCATGGCGTTTGTCGCTGCGGGCCCTTTTATTCTCTTTACGTTTCTCATGAGCCCGTACTCGCCAATCAAATCAATGCGTGGGAAAACATCTGAGGCAGGACATGGGCTAGGGCTGGTGTACTATGCGATCACGTGGACCGTGCTCGCCTATGCCTTTTTTGATCATCGGGAAATCATTGCGATGGGCATCCTTGCGATGTCGTATGGCGATGGCCTTGCGTCGGTGATAGGGATCAAATACGGAAAACGAAAATATAGCATCTTCAAAGATATAAAAAGCTACGTCGGGTCGATTGCAATGTTTGTGTGTACGTTTCTGCTGCTGGTTATTGCCCTGTTGTTTTATGCGGAGCCGGTGACGACTCGGGTTGCGGTTTATTTGCTCTGTATGGCTGGGGTCGCTACTATCGTGGAGGGTGTGACTCCATTGGGTCTTGATAATCTCTCGGTGCCGTTTGTTGTCGCGCTGATGTATTGGTTTTTCCTGGTGGGATGACATGCGGCTTATCATTGTTGACGGTCTTGATGGTGTCGGGAAAGATACGCACGCCCGGTTAATCAAGGAGCGGTATGAGAAAAAAGGAGACAAAGTGATTGTTCGTTCTCATCCGGAATCAGATAATTTCTACGGGCGGACTGCGAAGAAAGCGTTGTTAGGCCAAGGGAAAATCAATCGACTGAAAGCATCGTTGTTCTATGCACTGGACGTCATGTATTCGTTGCGATGGTACTATCGGAGACCGATCTGTGATACGTTGATTATGGTTCGGTATCTGATGGGGACTGCTTATCTGCCACGACGATTGACAAAAACCGGGTATCGGTTTTTTGAAAAACTGGTTCCGACCTCCAAGTACATGTTTTTTTTAGATGCGACCCCAGAGGAGTTGGTCGAGCGTATTAAGCAGCGAAGTGAAACAGAGATGTTTGAGACACCAGAGGCGTTTCTGAAGGTGCGGGCAAAAGCGTTAGATTTAGCGCAGGGCTGGTATATTATCAATACCGGTCAATCGATAGAACAGACGTATAGTGCTATTGAAAAAGTATTAGATGAGCTTGACAGCAAAGCTGTTTCGCAACCTGTTAGGCCAGTGGTCTAGTGGTTATTAATCGATAAGGAATATTCAAAAAATGGGCATAATTTTTGATGAATTTTTTACCAAGCATTCCTACCACTCATCCCTATTCCCTGTGTATCCACATACACCTATTCGTGGTGAATTCACAACTGGGAGAAGCATGTCCTCACCGCATTTATGTTTCTTCGCACATTTTTCACACAGAAACCCGGGGCCCTCATTAAGACATTGGGTACAAACTGCTTTCGCAGATTTACCACAGGAGATACACACAAAATCGGGAAGATTATTTCGAGCAAGAATGTCTATTTTCTTTAGATTTCCCTGTCGTTCTGAGATGAACATCATATCAAGTTGCGTGGTTGATCCGAAATCATATTCATGCATGAACTTAATACCAGGGGTTAAAACTGAATACAATTTAGAACTCATGGTCTTGATTGGCTGCGCTATGCCGAAGATATCTGGCCATAGTGAATCTACGCCTTCGGTCTCCAGTTCGTATCGTACATTGTTGATGGTAAACGCACTGAGATGACCACAACATTCCAACCAGAGATCACGTAAAAACTTATCTACATCTTTTAGTGTCGAGGATGCTTTCGTTTCAAAGTAAACAAAAAATGGTCCTGCCTGCGCACGAAGAAGAAAAACCTTCCATTTCTTTTCTTCCTTTTCTTGAATCTTTTTATGTTCATTACAAGACTGCAGATGCCGTGACATCGCAGCAGAAGAAAACGTCTTGTTACAAAACTTACATACTCCTTCAGATTTCAATTTCATTGAATCACTTCCTGATACCCACCTTTGTCTAGGCTGATTCGCTTGATTTCAAATTTTTTTTTTCTTACTCTTCCTTCATCCACGCTTCCCTATCAATCAAATGATATCACCGGCGCCAAGAAGCTGTGCAACAACCTCATCAAGACCTGGGACCGTATCGAATTTTTTCAATTCTGAAGGAGACACCCACCGGTACTCCTCATGCTCCCAATCGACACGAACCAGTTCTTTTGACCCAATATGAAAAAGGAACGGATACACAATCCAGTCGTATCTTCTCCCATCATAGGTATCAGAAAATTCAATGGGTTCTCCTTTCCTCACGAGTTCCAATGCATCCAGACCAATTCCTGCCTCCTGCCGAATCTCTTTTACAGCAGTGTCATAGGGATCCTCGAGTTCCTCAACATACCCAGCAACACCACCCCACAACCCACGATACGTACCAACCAGATTACTTCGTTTCAGGAGAAGAATCTTTCCGTCATGCTCTAAGAGGCAGGTGACCACCTGGGGCATATCAAAACCTTTTCGAAATATACTCTAAAACCGATTCAAACACTGCACGGCCATCACCGATATTGTTTTTCAGTCCAGTCTGCGTCCAGTTCGGATGCTGATGGATGTAGAACGTCCGTTCCGGATGAGGCATCATCCCAAAAACAGTCCCCTGCGGATTACAGATTCCTGCAATATTCATAGGAGAACCATTCGGGTTCCACGGATACCCTGCATAGGTCCCCTCAGGATCCACATAGCGGAACACGATCTGATCGTTTTTCTCTAATGTTTTCAGATATTGGTCTTGTTTTTCTAAGGGAAACAGGAGTTTTCCTTCTGCATGCGCACTGGGAATCAACCTAACATCGTTTCTCGGAATTTTTGAGGTAAATACACACGTTCCCCTGTTCTCATGCTTTAGCAAGGTCGGTCGGCATTCAAACCGATTCGAGTCGTTTAAATACAGACATGCGTCGGGAACCGGGCGGATAATGTCATCAAAACCAGGCAACAATCCTAGTTCGGTCAACACCTGAAAACCGTTGCACACACCCAGGATCGGATGCTCTTGTTTCACAAACTCCTTCAGTTGTTCTTGCAACTGACTTTTGATTCTCGCAGCAAAAATAGCACCTGCTCTGATATAATCACCGGCGGAGAACCCCCCTGGGATCATCAGACAATGGTAATCAAGGATGTCGCGTGTCTCATCTGTATTGCAATCTATTTTTAGGAACTGTTTGAGATGAACAAATTCTGGATTCGCGCCTAATCGTTTGAATGCGTCGTAGGACTCCTGTTCGCAGTTTGTTCCCTCGATACGCAACACTGCAACGTTGATGTCTTTTATTTTCATGGTTCCACCCTGGATTCGATTCGTAAATGCATCTCCAATATTTCTAGTTTTATCGAAGGCAAAATTAATGATATCGGATGTCATCTAGGCCAATAAGGTGAACAAGATGAAGCACGTTCATTACACTGAGGTAGATTTAGAGCATCCGCAGGAGCCGGGAGTTAAAAATATCAAGGTCCGATGGCTCATTTCAAAGAAAGACGGGGCGCAGAACTTCGCGATGCGCCTGTTCGAAATCAAAGCAGGCGGAAATTCTCCACTGCATCAACACGAGTGGGAACATGAGGTATTCATCTTGGAGGGCGGTGGGTTTGTGAAAGATCAAACCACTGAACAACCATTACAACCAGGAGATGTTTTATTTATTAAACCGATGGAATGGCATCAAATAATCAACCGGGGAAGCACGACATTAAAGTTCCTGTGCTTGATTCCGTATCAAAAATAAAGGAAAAATAAAAAAAGAAAATGGGAGATTCTTAGTAAAAAAAAATCATGGTGAATGATGTGTTTGAATTAGCATATATTTTATTAGCAACATTTATCGTTTCACTTATTTCGTTCGTTGGCGTTGTCACCCTGGCGTTAAATGATAAGATCCTCAATAAAATCTTACTTATTCTCATTGGTTTATCTGCAGGAGCCCTCATGGGAGGTGCTTTTCTGCATTTATTACCAGAAGCTGTCGAAAAAAGCACTGGACTTGATGTGTATCTTTTTGTTCTTATCGGTTTTATACTCTTTTTTCTCATAGAAAAAGTATTGCATTGGCGACATTGTCATAAAGGAGAGTGCGATGTTCACACATTTCATTATATGAATCTCGTCGGAGATTCCATCCATAATTTCATCGACGGACTTATCATGGCAGCAAGCTTTGTTGTCTCCATCCCTCTTGGTATTACCACAACAATTGCCATCGCCACCCATGAGATTCCACAAGAAATCGGTGATTTTGGTGTGTTGTTGTACGGAGGCTTTTCGAAAAAAAGAGCTATTATGCTAAACTTTGTTATTGCGTTAACCGCTGTTCTTGGGGGAATCGTTGGTTACTTCGTTTCCAATCTCATTGAAAACATCGTTGTCTTCATCCTGCCGTTCGCAGCAGGAGGATTTATTTACATTGCTGCGACTGATCTCGTTCCAGAGATCAGGAAAGAACTTGATATGAAAAAATACATGGCGACTCTTTTCGTTTTCATCTGTGGAATACTCATCATGTGGGTCACCAAAGTTATTTTTGGTGGATAACCCAGCAGCATGGGAAAAAGAGGATACATTGTGTGCTTGGCAATCCCGGGGAAAATCGTAGAAATCGATACAAAAAAACAGAGTGCGACCGTTGATTACGGGGGCGGTACGAAGCGGAAAGCGAACGTCTCCCTTGTCGAGGTAAAGATTGGTGACTACGTGCTGGTTCACGCAGGGTTTGCCATCCAGGTTCTTGATGAAAAAGAAGCACAAGAAACTCTCGCGTTGTTTCGAGAAATGTTGTCTCTGCAGGAGGATGTATAGTGTTTTCATTGCGCGATAAACATCTGGCTGATGACATTGTTTCTCAGATTAAAAAAGCAGAGGTGAATCTCAAGTTCATGCATGTGTGTGGGACGCATCAAGATACGCTCGTAAAACATGGATTGGATGTGTTATTACAAAAATGTGGCATTGAGATAGGGCAGGGTCCTGGGTGTCCGGTCTGTGTCACAACACCGAAAGAGATCGAGGAAATATTGGTACTCGCGAAAGAAGGAAAGACGATTGCTACCTTTGGCGATATGATCCGGGTTCCGGGTGTCACATCCTCGCTTCAACAGATGAAGGCAGAAGGCTGCGATATACGGACCGTGTACAGCATCGAAGATTCACTGTTACTTGCAGAAAAACAAAAAGAGAAAGAGGTTGTTTTTATGGCGGTGGGTTTTGAGACAACCGCTCCGACCACCGCATCGGTTCTTTTGAGAGATCCGCCGTTGAATTTTTCTGTTCTCTGCTGTCATCGTTTGATTCCACCTGCGTTACAGGCGATTCTTGATATGGGTGAAATAAAGATTGATGGGTTCATCGAACCTGGTCATGTCTCAACGATCATTGGCGTAAAACCGTATGAATTTATCTCCAATAACTATCATGTTCCCCAAGTGATCACTGGGTTTGAGCCGATTGATCTTCTGATGGGAGCCTGGATGCTGGTGCGGCAGATACAACAAGGAAAAGCCGAGGTTGAAAACGAGTACACTCGTGCAGTGAAGCCGGAGGGAAACCGGAAAGCACAGCAGATATTGAAGCAGGTTTTTGAGCCGGTGGATGTCAAATGGAGAGGGTTTCCGGTGATTCTTCAATCTGGTCTGATGCTTCGGAAGAAGTATGCGCAGTATGATGCGCGAAAGATGTACGAAGAAGAGCTTTCGGAGCTTACTGAAAAAGAGTTTACTGAACCGGTGGGTTGTCTCTGCGGTGACGTTCTCAGAGGATTGATCTCATCAAAAGAGTGCCCTCTATTTGGTCGTCAGTGCACCCCGGATAATCCTGTTGGTCCGTGTATGGTCAGCAGTGAGGGGAACTGTAACATTCAATGCCGGTACTCGAAGAAATAGGCAGCAAGCATCTGGTTATCGTATTTTTTTACGAAGTTTGAACAGAACCAGGGTCACAACAAGGGCGATAAGAAATGCACTGATGGTTCCCATAGGGATGCCAGCGAGCGGATAGAAGAAATAGATTCCTACCGCATAGCTGACGACACTGGGACTGCCGTAGATCATTCCTTTTGCCATCGCACCGGTAAACTTGGGTCCGTGTTCTCTCATGGAAATGAGCATGGTTGATAAGAAAATAGCGGGAAACACCGAAAATATTCCGCTGAGTAAGACTCCGACATTGGAGAATGTGACAGCGATGGCAATGACAGTCCCTGCGATGATGCTTCGGCCGAGTAGTTTGAGTAGTGTGTAGTGGACCTCTATGGTGTTCTGTGAGGTTATTTTTTTCTTTTTGTCAAGTGTAAAAAATGTAACAATAAAAAATAAAGCGAACAATGCAAGAGATACAACTATGGAGGTTAAGCGTGAGTAAAAAAGTAATGTGGTAAGTGCTGTCCATACCATGAGTGATGCTGCAAGGGCAACGAGTATTTTTCTTGATGAAAGGAGTGCGAAGGTTACGAGGAACACAAGGTTGATTCCCATTTCAGCGGGAACAACTGCGACGGATTCTGAGGCGAACTGTACTCCTTTGTCCAAGGCGATGAAGAGGAACGCGATGATGATGGTTGAGGGGAGTGTACCGATGATTCCTCCTGTTTTCGTACCGTATCGCTCTGCGATGATGGTCACGAGTACGACCACAAGTGCGGATAATGCGAAGGGGATGATGGTGTGGTAGAGAATTGAATACTCCATGGGTCCCCCGGGATGTGTTGTTCATATTAAACGTTTCTTTTTTGCTCGTTCGGGAAGTTTTAAATACCTATTTTGTAATACATACTAAATTGTAATAATAACAAATTAGAATTTATTACAGCACTGATCAGCATGTATGAAAAATACGTAAATATCCTCAAGGACCATTCAATAAAAATTACTTCACAACGACTTGAGATTCTGAAATATCTTGACGAACACCACACCCACCCCAACGTCGAAGAAATATATTCAGAGCTCAAAAAGAAACACCCATCACTCTCACGAACAACCGTGTACAACTCCTTGGAAATACTGAAGAAAAACAGGATTGTCCAGTCTCTCACCATTTCTGGTTCCGAACTCCGATATGATATCGAAGAAGGTTTACACCATCACTTCCTCTGTAAAAAATGCGGCGCAATTCTTGATATTTCCATCGCCTGCCCAAACATGGACCGCACGTTAGATGGAGGTCATCGCGTTGAAGAAGTACAAGGTTATTTCAAAGGGATTTGTAAGAACTGCCAAACGAAGGAAAAAGGAAGGCGGATCAATGGATAAAAAGACGTTTCATAAGATATCCTATGGTGTCTATGTGGTCTGCTCTAAAAACGGAGAGAAACGAAACGGACAAATCGCCAACACATTATTTCAAGTCACCTCAGAGCCACCAACGATTGCGGTCAGCATCAACAAACAGAACCTTACCCATGAATACATCGATGCAAGCAAGGTATTCACCGTCTCCATTCTTGATAAAAACACCCCCCTTTCATTTATTGGAACATTTGGATTTAAATCTGGTCGAGACGTCGACAAATTCAAAAAAGTAAGCTTCAAACTTGGAACAACACAAGCTCCGATCGTTCTTGACTATGCACTTGCATATCTCGAGGCAAAAGTCATCGATAAAATTGATGTCGGAACCCATACGATTTTTGTCGGTAAAATAGAGGATGCAGCAGTACTTTCACAAGAACCGGCCATGACCTATGAGTATTACCATGAAGTAAAAGGCGGGTATTCACCGAAAAGCGCACCTACCTACGATAGTGATGTTGATAAGAAAACAGAGAAAAAAAAGGAGGATATAAAAATGGACAAATATGTGTGCACCGTCTGCGGATATGTATACGACCCTGCAAAAGGTGACCCTGATAGCGGGATAGCTGCAGGAACAGCATTTGAGGATATCCCTGATGATTGGGTCTGTCCTGTCTGTGGAGCGGGAAAAGATGCGTTTGAGAAACAATAAGAAGAAAGAACGCTGGTAAAGTATATAAAGAAATGAAAATTGTAACATGAAATGGAGAAAAAAGAGTATGTGTAAAAGTTGTGGCTGTGAGGTATCTGGAAAGAAAATCCAGTACAAATGTGACTGTAATGAAAAAGATTGTGCCTGCGACTCTGTTATTGAGTTTGAGAAAGAACCAAAAGCAGTACCATTCTGTTGCGGTGCACCAATGAAACGCATCAAATAAAATACAATGATGTAAAAGGAGGTAAAAAAGATGTTAAGTAAAATAATTGAGTACTATAGAAAAATGAGTTTGAGGGTGATACAGTGGATTTGAAAAAATATACGCTCGAGGATTTACTCCTTGCTGCAATGAAAAGCGAAGTTGAAAGCAACATGATATATCTGAAGATTGCAAAGACAGTGAAGAACGGTTTACTCAAAGACAAACTGGAATTCCTTGCTAAAGAAGAAGAAAAACACCGATTATTCGTCGAACAGATTTACAAGAAAAAATTTCCTGGGAAAAAACTGGTTCTCCCGAAGAAAACCTCAGTTCCACTCCCCCAACTCATTATTTCTGACGAGGACACCCCGCTTGGCACCGTGTTGAAAAACTCGATGCATGCAGAACAAGCGGCTCATGACTTCTACAAATCACTCTCGAAGCAATTTACCGAAGATGCGATGATACGCAACACCCTTTCCTATTTTGCGGACATGGAGCTGCAACACTACAAAATCCTTGAGATTGAAAAAGAAAGCATGGATCGATTTGAAGAGGCTGACGTGTATTGGCCAATGGTACATGCAGGGCCCTAGAGTTGGAATAAAAGAAGCTTATCAATAGAGTAAAAGTGGAGATGAAGATGATGAAAAATTTAAAAGGAACACAGACCGAAAAAAATCTCCTTGCAGCGTTTGCAGGAGAATCACAGGCGAGAAACCGATACACATATTTTGCGTCAGAGGCAAAAAAAACAGGCTATGAACAAATCGCGGCGATCTTCCTTGAGACCGCGGAAAACGAAAAAGAACACGCGAAGATATACTTCAAGCATCTGCAGGGCGGTATGGTCGAGATCACTGCGATGTACCCTGCAGGAGTCATTGGGACGACAGAAGAAAACCTCAAAGAGGCAGCTGACGGAGAGAAAGCAGAATGGGGCACGATTTACCCAGCGTTTGCAGCAATGGCAAAAAAGGAAGGATTTCCTGAAATCGCACGAAGTTTTCAACAGATTGCCGAGGTTGAAGCACACCATGAGAAACGGTACCGGGCACTGCTTGCAAACCTGGAGAACAAACAGGTATTTAAGAAAGAAAAAGTCGTCAAATGGAAATGCAGAAACTGTGGGTATGTCCATGAAGGAAAAGAAGCACCAAACAAATGTCCAGCATGCCAACATCCGCAGGCTTACTATGAACTTTTATCAGAAAATTACTAAAGAAAACGAAGAAGAGGTCAAACCTTGGGTAACAGCACTGATATCACCCCTGATGCAGAATTGGATTGTGTAGGGCTCTACTGTCCGATGCCAATAGCAATGACCAAAGAAGAAATCGACAAAATCGAAATCGGCCAAGTTCTCAAGGTAGAGGCGGATGACCCTGCTGCAGAAGAAGACATCAAACGTTGGGCGAAACGAACAGGACATGAGATTATAAAATTTGAGAAAGAAGGTTCCATGTTAACCTTCTATATTAAACGAATGAAATGAGGTGTTTGTATGAAAGATGAAAACTCAATTCTGTACGTGCAGACCACGGATCAACCGGAGAAACAATATTCTCCGCTCGTGCTCGCACAGACCGCAAAAATGATGGATCTCACCCCCCGCGTTTACTATCTAGGCACTGGGTTGAGAATCTTAATGCCTGGTGTTGCAGAGAAAATCAAAATGGGAACTTTTCCCAGTGTGGCTGAGATGATTAAAAAAACCCTGGATATGAGCATTGAGATATATGTATGCGAAGCGTCGAAGCAGATGCTTGGGTTAGAGAAAGTCAAGTTGATACCAGGGGTAAAGATCGTTGGCGCAGGAACCTTAAATGATCTTGCGTTAGACGCTGGGGCAACCATGTGGTTTTAACGGAGGAATGAATGCCAAGAATCTATCTTGATCACGCATCATCAATGCCGGTCGATTCAAGGGTTTTTGATTTCGCAAAACCCTATCTTATGAAATCCCATGGGAATCCATCCTCTCTTCATTCTGTTGGGTTGGAGGCGAGACGAGCAATTGAAGAGGCACGAAGTAAAATCGCAGGGCTCATCAACGCGGAAAACGAAAACACGATTATTTTCACAGGGAGCGCGACTGAGGCCAATAACCTTGCGGTGAAAGGAACAGCGTTGAGAAACATCACACAAGGAAAAGCAGTAATTGCCTCCGCGATCGAACATATGTCAGTTCTCAATCCGATGAAGGAACTGCAGAAAAACGGGTTTTCTTTCTTAACTATCCCTGTTGATTCGACTGGTGTTGTCGACTTAAAAAAACTTGACAGTATTCTTACTAAAAACACGGTGGTAACCTCAATTATGTATGCGAACAATGAGATTGGAACCATCGAACCGATCCAAGAGGTTAGTAAAATTGTGAAGGACAAAGGTTTGTATCTCCATGTTGACGCAGTTGCTGCAGCCGGACGTATACCTATTGATGTGCAGAAGGATGGCATTGATCTTCTGACGCTTTCTTCGAATGATTTGTATGGTCCTCAGGGAGCTGGTGCACTGTATGTAAAACCTGGTGTTAAAGTCCAATCTGTTCTCCTTGGGGGTGGACAGGAACGAGGTCTTCGTTCGGGTACCGAGAACGTGTTTGCTATCGCTGGCATGGGTGAGGCCGCACGAATAGCACAACAGGAAATGAAACAAGAAAGTAACCGACTTATTCCTATCAGAGATACACTGATTAAAGAAATTTTAAAAATTGAAAAATCCCATCTGACCGGACATCCTACACAACGACTACCCCATCATGCCAGTTTCCGGTTTAGTTATATCGAAGGAGAAAGCATTCTCTTAAATATGGATATGTATGATATTCAGGTGTCGACTGGTTCTGCCTGTTCATCAAAGACGCTTGAGCCATCGCATGTTCTTCTTGCAATTGGTTTAAAACATGAAGAAGCTCATGGATCCATGGTGCTGACGCTCGGGCGTTCTACTTCAATGGACGATGTTCCCCTTGTGAGCAAGGCGTCGTACGATACCGTCCAACGCTTACGAAACCTTTCACCAATGTCCAAAGAATGGAGGAAATAAAAATGACAAACGTAGGATATAGTAAGAAAGTCATGGAGCATTTTATGAACCCGCGAAACGTCGGTGTGATAGAAAATCCTGACGGCTACGGCAAGGTAGGAAATCCTGTCTGTGGTGATGTCATGGAGATATTCATCAAAGTAAAAGATGAGAGAATCACTGATATTAAGTTCCGAACGTTCGGGTGCGGCTCAGCCATTGCGACCAGCAGCATGGTGACCGAACTTGCGAAAGGAAAACATGTGGATGAAGCAGTCAAGATCACACGTGGTGATGTGGCAAACGAGCTTGATGGTCTGCCAGCGCAAAAAATGCATTGCTCGAATCTGGCTGCTGATGCGTTGCATGAGGCGATTAAGGATTATAAAAATAAGAAACAAAAGAAGTAGAATGGAGGTAAACGTGTATGATAAAACTAAAGGAAGTCTACAAATGTAATGTCTGTGGGAATATCGTGGAAGTCGTCCACGCAAGTACGGGTGAGTTGGTGTGTTGTGGGCAACCCATGGAGTTGCTTACCGAGAAATTACAGGATGCGGGAAACGAAAAGCATGTTCCCGTGATTGAAAAAACAGCGACAGGTGTTAAAGTAAAAGTAGGGTCTATTCCCCATCCGATGGAAGAGAAACACTATATTGAATGGATCGAACTCCATGCTGATGAAACTGTGTACCGGAAGTTTTTAAAGCCTGCAGAAAAACCGGAAGCAGAGTTTTGTGTCACCGCAAAGAAACTGTCGGCACGAGATTACTGTAATATACATGGGTTGTGGAAATCGAAGTAATCGGGGGCGTCTTCCGCTCTTCTTCTTATTTTTTGTTCATTTTTTTTTGTGCAGATTACTCGTAAAGGTTATATATCCCCATTGCATACTAATTGTTAACAATTAACCCGGGAGGTAATCTAATGCAAGAAAAACAACGAGATAAAACCGCTATCACGAATGTTGCAGAAAAAGAACTTGGTCTTCTCATCAGACACATTGACGTCCTTAGAACCGTTCGTGATCATGGTCCCATCGGCATCATAAGACTCTCACAAGTAACCGGCCAACCGCAACACGTGATCCGATACTCACTACGGACACTTGAACATGACGGCATCATAAAACCCTCATCTCAAGGAGCCATCATCACCGATAAGGTCCATGACACACTTGGAACACTTGAATCAACCCTTGACGATATGATCACAACGATGACTGATCTGAAAAAGAAACTACGATAAAAGTACCATTTTAAAATGAAATCGGAGCAGAAAACGCTTTCCAATATTTTTAAATAGGATTAGTAAATAGTCCTTCTTAACCAATACGAGGTGCAAGAAATATGAAAGTGAAGAACAAATGGATAATAGCAATGGTTGTAAGTAGCCTCTTTTTCATCGCTGCGGTTTCCGTCGAGGCTGCCGATGAAATCATCAGAGATGGCACCGGTGATGTCAGTTCCATAAATTCAATTGGAGACACAGTATTAATTACCTATTCTCCAGAAATCGAAGTTGATAATCTCGATCTCATCGAGGCAACCTATACGCTACAAGGAACACAAGTAACTCTTACCTTACAAGTAAACGGATTAATTCAAAATCAAGGAGAACTCATTGACATTAATTCTGAAGATTTTGACATGAATTCTACATTAAACTATGTCCAATACGGATTCTATCTTACAACATCGAGTGATGACTACAGTATATTATATGTAAACAAAACCTGTAATTTCACTTCAAATGCCGGATCACAAAACCTTCCATCATCTGATTTCTCTGCTGATGGAAATACATTAACAGTTACATTCCCCCTCACAAGTGCAGATGAAACCTATCAATCTCTCGCTGTTGATTCCTCTTTTACGAAAATAAATTTATCAGTACTGTACGATCCTTCAGGTGAAGGCGACATTGATAAGGCCTTTATTTGGTTGACAGATAGCGCACCTAACCCTCCACTTGCTGATGTCTATGCGGAAGCATCTAATGTTGGTTCCGTAGGAGAAACCATACAATTTAATGCGACAGTTGATACGACAACAGGACAACCACCCTATGACTATCATTGGGATTTCGGTGATCAAAGCCCATCAGTAACAGTATTGAATCCAACGCATGTCTACACCAAAGCAGGAAAGTATACCTATAACTTTACCGTCACTGACAATGCGGATGCGACTGCAAGCCAGACTGGAACTATTACCATTACGCAGGAAGGAGGAGGTGGCAGTTCTCTGCCCACTCAAATGATATTGTTCCTTGCCATTTTGCTTATTGTCATCGTCATCGGCGTCGTCGTCATTGTCTGGATCATACGACGATAAACCACCTTCATTCTCTTTTTTTTCTTTTTCTCTTTAGTTATCTTTTTATGTCCCTAGACGATGACTTTCACTACGAGGGATTTACAACATGAAAGATGGTGAAAGCAAATACGCGTATAAGAAAAAATCTGCATGGGAACTTTTTTCCAAAGCACAAATCACCAGTGCCTTTGCGTTTGCAGAAGGATATAAAACGTTTCTCAATGAAGCAAAAACAGAGCGAGAAGCAGTACATAAAATCGTAGAGGCTGCAAAAAAAGAAAAGAAAAAAATCGTGGTCAACCGGGAAAAATCAGCAGTAATCATTCTGCCTGGAAAAAAACCGGTACGCGATGGGCTTCGTATTGTCATCTCTCATATTGATTCACCCCGCCTTGATTTAAAACAAGTACCCCTGTATCAGGACTCAGAAAGCCATCTCGCACTCTTTGAAACCCATTACTATGGAGGAATCAAGAAATTTCAATGGGTTGTGATTCCGCTAGCGTTACATGGAGTGATTGTGAAAAAAGATGGCAAGAAAATCACGTTTACCTTGGGCGAGGATGAAAAAGATCCGGTGTTTTCTGTCCCAGACCTGCTCCCGCATCTGTCTCATGACGTCCAAGGTAATAAAAAAATCGATGAGGCAATCAAGGGAGAAAGCCTGGATATCGTGATTGGAAGTGTGCCTGCGAAAGGTGATTTCAAAGAAAAAATTAAAGCCGCGATTCTTGAAAGACTCCACACTGACTATAACATTACTGAGGAGGATTTTATCTCCGCGGAGCTTGAAGCAGTCCCTGCGTTCATGGCTCGTGATGTTGGGTTTGACCGGTCATTGATTGGTGGGTACGGACAGGATGATCGTATCTGCGCATATGCCGCGTTACACGCAATTTTAGATGTAAAAAATCCGGAATATACCGTATTGTCTTTTTTTGTTGATAAAGAAGAAATCGGCAGTGAAGGAAACGCGTCTGCACAAGCCTCGACATTTCTCAGATCCCTCATCAAGGAACTTGACCCGCATGTTGATGTCGATAGCGTTCTGCTCAAATCAAAGGTGATTTCTGCTGATGTTCAGTCAGCGGTCACCCCGAACTACACTGATGTGTTTGAGCTTAAAAACGCATCATCGTTGGGAAATGGTGTGGTGATGTCAAAATATACCGGGCATGGTGGGAAGTACTCGGCGAACGATGCATCAGCAGAATATGTTGCTGAAATCAGAGCATTACTTGATAAAGCAAAGATACCATGGCAGACGGGAGAACTTGGAAAGGTTGACAAGGGTGGCGGAGGGACGGTCGCAAAGTATTTCTCGCGGTTAGGAATGGAGGTCATTGATCTGGGTGCCCCGGTGCTATCCATGCATTCACCCTATGAGGTCACCAGCAAGGTTGATCTCTATTCGTCGTACTTGGCGTACCTTACGTTCCTCAAAAGCTAATGCCCTGGCTTTGTTTTTCAGAAAGATCGTTGGCGTCCGTTTCCAATCGGAAAACTATCTTGACAATACTCTGGGTTACATAGTCTATCTGTTTTTTGTGCAATCGGGAATCCTGCGAGATGCATCATCGGTACGGTTGCTTTTTTCCCATGTTTCCATCGCGCGTAGAACCAGTGGGTGAAAAAGAACATCGGATTTAACAGCCATCTTCTATCTGGTGACCAGAAGTCGATATTGTTTTTCCAGCATCGTGCGATGACCTCCCATTGCAGCTCCGAAAGGTTCTTCAGGTTGGTCCGTCGGTAATTCCCTAGCACTGCTTCTTTTAATGGGATGAACAAGACCGGCGTGTAAAACATTTTCGCGTTATGATTCCTCAGATCATCTATAAGATCTAGTGTCGCACGAACGTCGTCTTCTGTTTCATCCGGCTGACCGGTCATAATGGTGCACAACGGCCACCAGTCGTGGTCATTCATGATCCCAACGCCCTGTAATACGAGTTCAGGCCAGTTATCAACACTATATGGGAGTGCTTTTCCTTTCATATATTTCTTCATGAGTCGAACACTGCCAGTTTCAATCCCGACTTCAACAGAGACAAAACGCTTCGCGTAGGATTTATGTAACTCCGGTGTCCATCGTGTTTTTTCGAGGAGTATCGGTGATAACTCCTCCAAAAGTTTCCGATCATAAATGACTGGTGCAAGGGACGCATGAGAAAGCAGAATGTGTTCAACACCAGGGTAGGATGCGATTGATTTGTACAATTTCACGATTGCTTCTCTGTTAGGGATGAACCCTGGTTTTGATTTATACAAGAAGATATCTTCAGTCACCGTAAAAATGGTGCTTGTTCCTCCATTGATATTAGTTTTTACCTCATTCATGATGTATTCAAGGGGAACCGAGTATTTCGTCCGGTTTGTGGGACTGCAGAATTGGCAGCCTCGTCCACATCCGCGAGTGATTTCTACCATGCCGTAGCAAGCTGCGTGTGTGATGGGAGGGATTTTTTTCCGGTTTGGTTTCTGTGCAACAAAATATGATTGCACTGGCTCATTGTTCATCATTTTTTTAAACACGCTAACAAGGTCTTCTTCTCCTTCTCCTTGAAAAAGGACGTCAATACCCCATTTTTTTTGCATACCTGCTTCGTTGATCTGCCAGGAGCCCGCGCCACCAACAATGATCTTTGGTTTATACTGTTGGATAGCAGGATGTGTGATGAGTTTTTCGAATTCAGATGCGTTCAATGCCTCTCCACCAAATCCGATGAGTGAATTGTAGGTTGTTGAGACATACGCAAGACCCATGGGATCCATGGAAGAGATGCCAACTATCTTTGTGTTCTTGCCGATGAATTTGTGTAATTGATCATAATGGGCGACAACCACATTTTCTTGACCAAACTCCTCGGAGATGAGTGATTCTACTTTTCGGAGGCCATAGATCGTTCGTTGTGCAGTTCCGTCTTTGTTGCTTGCGAGGTTCTCTAAGTGTTCTCGAAGGGCCAGTCCTGAGAGTTTCTTTGGAAACGTGCAAATGAATGCGGCAAAAGGATTATCGTCGAATTCGTTTGCCTCTGCACGAGATGCAGTAAGAACGATCGGGTACCCATCAGTGTGCTCATCCATCGGTGATCACCTCTCGTTTGTCTTGTCGAAGAAGGACTGTTTTAAACACTGGGTCTTTGATGGTGTCTTGAAGCTTTAAAAGAAACTCTTTCCAGGAGAGTGCGTTGCGGGACCAGCGGATCATCTCTTTTTTATGAAGCGAGAGGATTTTCAGGAAACTCTGCCAGTTATATCCTTCGGCCTTTAACGGTTTTGACCATCCTGCGTCGTTCCAAAGATAGGTTGGGAGTCGGTTGCCGAACCATAACGTGAGAGAATCGATATCCCATTCTCTCCCTTTTTGTTTTTCTGATTGTTTTTTTAGCATGAGTGGTTCTGGCGGTATAATCAAGTTCATAGATGATCCCCCATATACATGGTAGATGGCATATGGTATTGCAAAGTCCTATTTATGTTTTTAGCAAAAAAATGGCCATCCATGCTCTTTCATGACAGAGAATAAACTATTTATAATGGTGTCTTACATATAGAAGGAAAGTAATAGATTACTACTTAGGGGGTAATAATATGACGAAGAAATCTATAAAAATAATATGTACGCTTTTAATTTTAACAACAATGATCCTTCCGACCTCTGCTCTTGCAAGGCAAAAACAACCAGTCACCTTCACGAAACAGTCCACTGAAATCTATAATCCACAGATTAATCGTAATGTCATAACACCATTATCCTGTACAGATTTCGATCCGCTAGTTGATAACATTACTGTGACGGTCGCTATTAACGAGATCCGAGCACTCAAGACAATCGATACCCTCTCTGGTCCTGATTTTTATCTAAAGGTAAAAATCAACGACCAAACCCATATCAGTGACATCTGGGAAAATATGCAATACGTTGAACACCCGAATTGGTCTGCCTCCTGCGTGGTTCCCAAAGACAAAGAGTTCGTCAATGTTTCTATTGAGCTGTGGGATAAAAACACAGGGTTTGACCGCCTCTGTGACATCAGTCCGGATTACGGGAATTATACACAGGCTCGTACGGCGGAGCTGACCTACAGTATCGCCACAGGTATCTGGTGGGGTGATGATTATCTCGAGGATCCCAGCGGGTATGGCCGATTGAATGGATGTGATGACAACAGCATTCACGAACCGGAGAGAGACTGTGAGCTCTTCTTTACTATATCACAAAATGATTTTGATGGCGACGGACTGCCGTACTGGCTTGAAGTGAATATGTACAACACCAGCCCTCTGATAAATAACCGCGGTGAAGACGCAGATAACGATGGTATCCCCATTGAATGGGAATATACATTCGGATTAACCTATATCGAATGGGGTCATGATGAGGGGTACTACTTCATTTACGATCCTTTCGATTGGGAGAACTATACCGCATTAGACGAAGATGAGGATGGATTAAACGACATAGAGGAATACAAAGCATGGCAATGGGGCTCCGACCCATTCCGGCAAGATATGTTCATTGAAATTGATCAGATGGCGAAAGGTCCAAATGGTGAAGGTGCGTTTGTACCAGTTCAAACCTACGACATGCTCCGTACGTCATATGCGAAACAGAACATTTTCTGGCATATCGATGACGGTCGTCTCGGTGGTGGTGAAATCATCCCCTTCAAAGAAAATATCGAGGATGAAGACCTTGATCAATGGTACATGGCCTATTTCATGCATGGAGATATCAATAACTGGCGACGAGGGGTCTTCCACTGGGCGATTATCACGTATAATGGCACGTGGGCGAAAGGTTTCGCGTTTTCCTCAAGAATCAATGGAATGTGGGCTCTCGATTGTTTCCTTGTTTCAACAAGTTACCATGAAATGCGTTCAAAGATCTTTCCAATAATTGATGGATGCTACCGACGGACGTTCAACAGGGAACTGAATCGAGCGTGTGTGTATGCGGGTGCAATGATGCATGAGACAGGACATACTCTGGGATTATACAGCCCTGGGGTTGACAATTCGCAAACCATCTGGCCCTGGCAGACGGATTTTTGGCGATATGGACCATATAAGAGCGTTATGAATTACCGATACATTTACAATGGAGTCAATGATTATTCAGATGGTTCCCATGGGAAAAATGATTTTGACGATTGGTCAGCAATTGACCTGACGTTAATCAACCCGAGAATCCACTGGTGAGACACAAACCTGTTGATGTATATCTGCTGCATCAATCCATTCTTCTTTCTTTTGTCAGGGTGAAAAATGAATGGGGAGTTTCTGGACTAAAAATTGATATTTCCCGCGGTTGGTCCGAGGAATAGAATCTACACAGGTAAGAGTTAATGAAAACTCGTCTCCAAATCGCTTATGAAAACTCTCTTGAATACGACGTGCGTCATCTTCTGAATATGTTTCCCTTCGCACGACACGAAGCACGATTTCTCCTTGTCGTTCTTGGTACAATTGGCATTCTTTCACGTTTTCCGTCGATTTTGCAACAAGGTGATGAACCCCCATGAACGGCACGAGTCGGTTGGTTTTTGAGACAACGAAATCCTGTACCCTTCCTTCGATTGATTTCAAGAGAGGATAGTTTCTTCCGCATTCGCAGTGGTGTGTTGAATACACTGCAATATCTCCGGTTTTGTACCTTATAAAAGGGAAAATTCCAGTGTGAAAGCCGGTGGCGACAATCTCTCCAGATTCACCATCTTTTGTCACTTGTCGTCCGTTTCTATCAATGAGTTCTACGAGCCCATAATCAGGGAAGATGTGGTAGGAGTTGCTCTTCTCACAGGTTCCAGCAAGTACGCTTTGCTCTCGGTGTCCGTATTGTCCGTGTACTCTGCATTGGAAGAGCTCTTCGAGGAATTCACGTTGCCAGTCGTAGATGGTTTCCCCGTAGCAAAAAATTGCTTTCAATTCAATGGTGTTGTGTTTCATATATGTAGCAAGCATGGTGATTGCTGAGGGGTATCCTATAAGGTATTGTGGTTGGAGTCGTCTGATTTTTTTTACATATATTGGGAGATTCTGGTCTGTCATGTGATATGAGGAAAGAACAAGGGTTCGTGACAATGGTCGATACTCCCAGGGTTTTTCACTGCCGGTGATTTGTACTGATTTATCCATGGCATGACATTCGGCTCGTTCCAAGAGTGTTTTAATGTATGCGAGGTGTTTGGCGTACCACACTCCTTTTTCAACGTAGAATCTGAGGGGGAAGCCGGTGGATCCACCGGTGATGGTTTCTTCAAAGGTGTGCGTAGGGTAGTTGGTTGCTTTGAGCTCGTTTGTGTGTTCTTGGACGGTTTCTTTGGTGAGAAAGGGGAGTTGTTGGAAGTCATGGAGTGATTGGACGTCGTCTGGTGTGATGCCTCGTATATTGAAGAGTTTTTTGTAGTAAGGTACGTGTTCGTACGCGTGGTGGAGTAGTGTTTTGAGTTGTTGCCATTGATAATCTTTTATTTGCTCAGGAGTCCACCGTTGTGTGTGTTGAAGGGATCTGTAGGTTTCTTGGTATGGTGTGTGGTAGATGAGGGTAGTGAGTGCGGTTCCGAGTCCTGTTTCCTCGTTGAAGAGATGTTCCCAGAGTTTTTGCATGTCTTCTCCGTTTATATTTTAGAGGAGTTCATGACTGCTACATAATATTTTCTGTAAAAAAGGAGAAGCGAAGGGGCATATTCGTGTTGTTTTGCTTTATGTACTGTTTGGGTAATTGTCCCATAATATTTAAATACTTATATTTATATAATATATAATATTAAAATAAATATTCATCATACTAGCGCTAAAAATGGATGCACACTAAAAAATACTCGAGGAATAATATGAAGAAAATCATACCAATTTTCATCGTAGGCATATTGGTCTTTGGTGGACTTGGAGCAGCTGCGTTCAACACTGATATCTCTGTGAAAAAAACAATGATCGCAAAAAGCGATTCAACCTCATTATTGTTCTCGTCACAACCAATTCTGCGTGAAAAAGATGGATTTGTGAAAATAGAAATAAATGAAGCGACTTCGCAATTAATCGAACCGAATAAACCAGTGTTACCTATCTCTATAAAAACCTATCAGTTACCTTTCGGGTCAAAGAACATAAAAGTGACGTGTAATCCAAAAGATATCGGCACCATGACTCTTACAAAAAAGGTCATGTCTGCTCGCATCGCTCCGTTATCAAAAATGAGCGAAATTAAAGCGAGTGTAAAAGATAAATCAGTATACAACAGCTCTGCGTTCTATCCAAGCAACTGGTATAGTTATGATCTTGGTGCAGGCCGTGATTATAATGGTAAAGAAGTCATTTTTGTCAAAGTCATCTGTTATCCGGTCCGCTACTCACCAGCGAACAACCAGGTTGATTATGCAGCTCGCTTTGATGTTACAGTGACCTATGATGCACCGACGACAACACCACAAACCCTTGATGCGTATGATATGGTGATTATTGCTCCTGCTGCGTTTGAAGCAAAACTTCAACCACTTATTGATCATAAGAATGATAAGGGTGTGGCAACTACCTTTAAATCAGTGGAAGATATCCTTGATAAATACACAGGAGCTGACCCCCCGGAGCAAGTGAAATATTTCATTAAATACGCGTACGATACTTGGAACATTACCTACGTGTTACTAGTCGGTGGTTTGAAATCTCATATCACCTCGAAAGATAAGGATACACGATCCGCTGGTTACACAGCGTGGTGGGTTCCAGTCCGATATGTGAGTATCCCTCAGGAAGATGATGAAGGATGTTTATCTGATCTCTATTACGGATGTCTGTACAATGCAACCGGTGATTTTGATAGTTGGGATTCGAACGGTGACGGCGTCTATGCTGCCTGGGATGCACCTGGTGCTGCGAAAGATACATTCGATATGAACCCTGAGGTCTACGTGAGTCGATTACCGGTCACAAACAAGATGGAAGTAAACCAAATGGTGAAGAAGATCATTACCTACGAAAGCAGTGGTCCTGACGCGAAACCCTGGTATAAGAACTTTGTTGGAATCGGTGGGAAAACATTTGATTATTATGAAGGTAAACCTGATGGTGAATACCTCTGTGACCTCGCATTTAACTACACAAAGAACGCGATCCCTGACCTAAATCTGGTGACCGTGTATTCGACAAACAAGAACACGAGTGGGTTCGTTCCAGAAGCAAAAGATATTCAGAAAGCAATATCCCAAGGCGCCGGCTATGTTGATTTCGAAGGGCATGGAAATCCCCTAGTCTGGGATACGATCTGGTTTGATGGGGCCTATCCGGATGATTGGTGCGGAGGCATTAATCTCTACAATTTCCTGAAGATTTCAAACGGTGCAAAACTCCCTGTTGTCATTGTCGGTGGCTGTCATAATGGTTTGTACAACGTATCGCTTCTCAAGACGTTATTTGATAAAACAGGCACTCAGTACTTCTGCTATGGTATCCCGATCCCTGTCTGTTTCAGCTGGGGCCTTGTCGTGAAATATCCTGGTGGTGCAATTGCTTCAACCGGCTGCACTGGCTATGGAATGGGATACGAAGGTAACCCGGTCAGTCTCAGTGGAGAGCTTGAGTCGAACTTCTTCTATGAAGTAGGTAATGGTGCGACAAATCTTGCACAAGCTTACAGTCGTGCGATTCAGAAGTTCCTTGCTGAAGAAGAAATAGGGCAAATCGAGGCGTTCTGTATCACGAACTGGGCGCTCTTCGGTGACCCCAGTTTGAGGCTTGGTGGATATCCCTCGTAAAAACGGTCTACCTCTTGTTATTCTTTTTTTTTGGTCTGCTTTAATTTCTTTCCATGTTCTTCTCAATCATCCTTTTTTATCCATGTCATCAGGAATCAATAGAAATGAATGAAATGAAACAGTAATCTAGGTCACACAAAGGTTTCATGAAAGTCTGTTTATTCATGACCCAAAACTCCAATATATTTAAATACAAGGCCTACGATTCTGAACATACTAGGATGCAAGGGATGTGGGTGGAATGCGGATAGACAGACGTTTAACCTTTATAGGTGTACTGCTAATAGTTTTAAGTATGACCATGGCTACACAGTATGCCACGACAAAGGTATCGTACACTTTTGGTATTGTTCACCCAAGTAACGCTGATATCAGATTTGTCGGATCAGATAATTCTTCTGCTGATCCAGCAGCACGTGTTTTACGTGTCACCAACAACGCGAGCGGATCACGAACTGTCGTTATCAGCCTTGGTGATTGGATGCCTAGCTCCGTGAAGAACTATACCGCTGTGTTTGCGATTGTCAATGAAGAAGGCTTTAAGGTCAACATCACTCACATTAATGTTTCAGGCACCGGAGCCTCCAACATTTCCATCTATTTACATGGGAATCGGACCACGGATGCTGCGTCTGAAGTCGCCTCTGCAAAGGTTCTTTCGGTACGTGCTGGGGTTTCACAGCATACCACCGCTAATTGCGAATGGGTTTTAGGGGCAGGGGATGGAAATACATCGACGATGAATGGCTCAACTTATGCCACCCGTATCTTAACACCATGGGATGTAACATCTCACGTTCGATACAATGACACAACCGTTCGATATGCTAAAAACAATTCTTATGATTACGTCTGGGTTCAAATCTCCATTAGCGTATCGAGTACTGCTCCTGATCAAGCAGCTGCAACTGGGCAGATCTGGATTCATTTCAAAGCAACCACCCATTCGTAATGATTAGTTTTAGGGGTTGTTTTCTTTTTTTTCCTTTTTTTATATTTCCATCATTTTTGCAATAAGTCTTAAATAATTTTCGATGCCAATAGTTATAAGAAGATTATGCTCTCTGATCGTGTCCCATATCTCTTATCTTCTACGAGAATATCTGACTGCTTAACCAAATATATCGTGTAGAAATGTTTATATATAAGTTATTTCATTGGGCTTAAAAGCATATCGCAAAGTATAAAATAATTATGGGGGCGTTGGTAAATGGTACAAATGCAATCCAAGAAGAAAAAAGAGAAACGGCAGAGCATTGAAGAAATCATTCAGTGCCCTGAATGTAACAGTACACATTTAAGTAAAGATTATGCGCGTGCAGAGCTTGTCTGCGCGGATTGCGGCCTTGTTATTGATCAAGATTTCATCGACCATGGCCCAGAGTGGAGAGCGTTTGATAGTGACCAGCGGGAGAAACGAGCACGTGTCGGTGCTCCCATGACATACACGATTCACGATAAAGGTCTTAGTACCATGATCGGATGGAAAAACCGGGACTCCTATGGAAAATCCATTCCGACCAGAAACCGGGCACAGCTGTATCGACTCAGGAAATGGCAACGACGTATCAGAATTAGTGATGCAACTGAGCGGAACCTTGCGTTCGCGTTATCAGAGCTTGACCGAATGGCATCTGGCATGGGTCTGCCGAGAACCGTACGAGAAACCGCAGCCATGGTGTATCGAAAAGCAGTCCTGAAGAACTTGATTCGTGGGCGCAGCATCGAAGGAGTGTCCGCGTCAGCGTTGTATGCCGCATGTCGGCAGTGTAACGTGCCACGAACCCTTGATGAGATCGCTGCATCCTCGCGAGTCTCTCGGAAAGAAATCGGGAGAACCTACCGGTTCATTGCTCGAGAATTAGGATTGAAACTGATGCCAACATCACCACAGGATTACATCTCACGGTTCTGCAGTGAACTGAAATTGAGCGGCGATGTGCAGGCAAAAGCAATTGAGATCTTAAAAGACGCTGCTGACAAAGAACTTACCAGTGGTCGTGGTCCAACCGGGGTTGCCGCCGCATCGATTTACATTTCATCGATCTTGTGTGGTGAACGGCGAACCCAACGAGAAGTTGCAGATGTTGCTGGCGTAACAGAAGTTACAATCAGAAACCGATATAAAGAGCTTGCAGAACGACTTGACATCGACATTATCCTGTAAACAACTATGACGCGTTGGTACACCGAAAAAAAGAAAGAGCATTTTTATAAAGAAGCGAAGCGGACCGGATATCGAGCCCGCTCTGCCTTTAAATTACAGCAGATTCAAGTCCGCTTTAATCTTATTCCAAAGAACGGTATCGTCGTGGATCTTGGTGCTGCTCCTGGTGGATGGAGCCAGGTAGCAAAAGAACTGGTTGGCGAACAAGGCATTGTTATTGGCGCGGATCTCTCGTCGATCCAACCATTAGAGAACGTACAGTTCATCCAAGGTGATATCACCCAAGCTGAAACCGTTGAACGTATCAAGGACTTGATGAGCAGCAGGAGCGCAGATGTGGTGTTGTCAGATATGTCTCCTGATATCTCAGGGTGTTATTCGGTTGATCAGGCACGAAGCGCATGGCTGTGTGAATGCGCACTACATGTCGTAGATCAAGTTTTGAGACCGGGCGGTCATTTTATCTGTAAAATCTTTGAAGGGGAAGATACCAAAGAATTCATCGAGAAGGTGAAACATCGGTTTATGGTTGTGAAAACCTTTTCTCCTGAAGCATCACGGAAAAGTAGTTCCGAGGTCTATATTATTGCGAAATCGTTTAAAAAACCTTATAAAAATTACGGTAACTCCCTTGAACACACAGATGAAAGAGTATATTATATAGGAGCAGATATCAGTTAAGTTTTACAAAACGGTAGAAAAAATGGTTGACCAATCACTCGCTCTTGAAATATTTCTCAAACATACGTATGAGGATATCGAGAAGAAAATAGATGAAATTATTACTGATCAGAATATTTTAGTTATATTGAAGGGCGGGAAGCGGTTACGGCCGTTACTTGGCGCGATTTCTTTTAAAGCATGTACCGGGGGGAATGAGTCATCGCAGCTGTATCAAGATTTTTTAGAAGGAGCCGTAGCAATTGAGCTTGCGCATGGCGCGTCCTTAGTTCATGATGATATCATCGATGGTGATTTAACCCGGAGGGGTGAGGCTGCGTTCTATATCAAGACCGGAATTGATAACGCGATTCTGATTGGTCATAAGATGCTAGTGATCGGAGCTAAGCTGGCGTTGTCTCATGGAGAGAAGATTGCGCAGCTGTATGTGGATGCATGGAGTGGAACCCTTGATGGACAACTCAATGAAATCAATTTCAACAGTAAAGATCTCCAGGATATCACTCTCACTGCGGATTCAAAGTTCTTCCAGGTGTACAGTCGGATTATTGATTTGAAGACAGCTACCTTGTTTTCTGCAGCGTGTAAGGCTGCTGCGTATTGGGCGAACGCGTCTAATGAGATTGCGGATTTACTCGCGGAGTACGGCAGGGAGGTAGGGTTTGCGTATCAGCTTGCCGATGATTTAGTTGATCTTGAGAAGGGCGAGATGATTGATAGCGTAGTTATCCCGCTTTTGACTCGACTTGAGAAGCGGTCTGCGAAAAACGGTAATCTTAAGACTCGGTCGATTCGTAAGAAGATTAATAAGAAATCACCTGAGATTAAAAAACTGTATCTTGAGGAAATTTCGAAACATGTGAATAAGGCACAGATGCTCTGTAAATCCCCAATTCTTCCGAATAATCAGTTTAAGACGTTTTTGTTGGATGCACCGTTTTATAGTATTAATAAGATGCTCAAGGAAATATTCATTACCATCTAATTTTTTTATGTTTTTTATTGTGTGATGAATATTGCCGCATGGTCTTTTTCAAAGGGAGCAAGCTCAAATGTTTTTTTGATTTTGAGTTTCTGCTGTTGGAGATGGGTGCAGACGAGTTCGTAAGCTTGTTTTGGTTTTAGTGCGACATCTATGCTTCGTGCTTTGACCATGATAAGCCCAATTCCTTTTGGTTTGAGGTAGGCTGTGATGTTGCGGGTGAAGATGTCCGCTTGGTTTCGTTGGGAAATGTCCTGGTAGATGAGGTCGACTTGTGGGACGATGCTTTGGTATCGTTCTGGGTGGTTCGCATCTGAAAGAATCGGTATGATGTTTGGTCGTTTTTCGCTGACTTTGAGCAGGCTTATTGCTGCGACCGGTGATGTTTCAACTGCGTAGATGACGCCGTTTGTGATGATGTCAGAAATATGGCTGACCGTTGTTCCCGTCGCTGCCCCAAGGTAGAGGATCTGTGCGTCTATTGCGATGTCAATGGAAAGTCCTTTGAGCAGTGCTGCAGCAAGTTTGCTGCGGAACGGGTTCCAGGATCGGTATTCTGTGTTGTCTTCGGTGATGAGTTGTTCATTGTAGACCCTGGTTCCTTTGCAGACTTCAGGGTTTTGTGTGAAGAGTTTATCGTTTTTTTTGTAAATCCCTTGATGTTCTGTTGGCTGCATAGTCTTCCCTTATGAGATGTGGTTGATAAATAGTTTTGTCGAAATCTTTAACATATATTAACGTGTATTTCATAGTTAAATTAAAAAAGTGCAGGGGAAGGGATTTGAACCCCAGATTACCGGTTAAATTCTAAGAAGAGGATAATAATAACTCCTGTAAAAAGGGCGAAAAACTTCAAGTCTGGATACTGTGGATTTACTAATGAACTTTGAAAGAATCAAACCGATGTGGTATAAGTGGTTTAAGTTCCTCTTTGTTAAAGTCGGGAAGTACATGAAAGAGGACTTTAGAGTTGGAGAGAATAATCTTCCACCTTTCATCTAAGACTCAAAAATACTCTTCTGTATCTCCTTGTTATTAGAAGGTCTATAATAGTCTGGAATAACAACTCCTCTGATTGATCCTCTCTTTGATGAGATTCTGTTGTGAAATCTGGATTGTCTGGTATCCAACTACATTCGTTTGAGAACCAAGAACGATAAGAATAACAGCCAGGATGCTGATTCAAATGACACTTCGCTTATCCATACAAACTCCCTGTATGTTAGTCTGGGGTATAGATTAGTTCTGTAGAATAGCTCCAACCAAGGCAAGTAATTTGTGCTTCCTTAAAGTTAGTAGTAATCTGTAATCCAACAAATCCAAAAACTCCAAGATTACTGACATTATCACAATGCTTTATCCCTAAAAATCCCATGGTGAATAACTGAGCTTCATTAAATTCTAGAACAATCGCCAGATTAATAGGTTTCAAAATAGCCCATGCGTAAAGGCAATTGACTAAAAATACAATAACGGGTAATAAATGGTAACCCGCCCAACGATTCAGAAGAACTCCAATCAATGTCCAGATATTCATTTTATTATAGAGAGTACCGGTGAGATAGGTCAGACAATAAATATTGGAAACATCATCACCCATTGTCTTTTTTCCAAGAAAATGATTCCAACCAGTGGAAGACGGCCGTTCAAAGATAAGTTCCTGTGCCTGTTGGATACTCATTTTCTTAGGCAACAGGCCATAATTGGCTAATTCAACAATAGCCTCGTTGAAAACGGGTACGGCCTCCTCCCGAGTCCTCGTTTGGTTCAATCTCGCCCTCAAATCGCTAAGATGCGCTTCAAGATTCTCATATTGCTGTTTAGTTAGACGAACCGTGGTGTTCCTAAAACCATTGATCCCGCAGGCTTCTACTGTAACACCCACATACTCAGTCTCTTGAGATGCCTTGACAGAACGATATCCGACCACACTCGTCTGCGAGCCAAGGATGACGAGGATAACCACTACCTGACTTATCCCGATTAACGCCAACTTTTTCATATGTCTTTTCCTTCTAATTTTATTGTGATCATCCTAAAGGAACTTCCACACATTTATTTTATCGCCTGCCGTCTCTCCAAGTGAATTGACTCCTGTTACGGAAATTGTATGTTGAACGAATGGATTTATCCTCCAAGTCCAGGTGTAGGGCGGAACACGGCAAGTATGTTTGAGTTTTCCATCGATATAGAAAGCAACATGGTCAATAGGCGTATTATCAATGGCCTTCACTTCAATTGTGATTTTACCGATGATGATGGTGGGAGCGGGATTTGGTAAGAAGTAATTCATAGGAACAATTTCGTGGTTGAATACGTACAGATATCCGTCTTTTATACTCGTGAGGTCAACATATAAGGGAAGGTCTCCATACGGCTTCATAAGTGGAAAACGATCATGATTTGTCCCCCCGGAGATATTGTAGGGGGTGTCCCCGATGCCGTCGCCGTTGGCATCAACACCCTTGTAGTCGTCCCAATAGTTGCCGGTTGAAGTTCCGTTATCCCATTGGTTCGACCAGTTGTCATAGCCGTTCTGTCCATTGTTGAAGAAGTTGTTTTGATAAATGATAATGCCACTGATATGACTGTCTATGTGGACTCCGCTCTCAAGATTACCAGCCAGGGTATTTCGAATCACAACGTTGTTTTTGAACGGTCCGTCAACGTGATCAAAATAAACTCCAGCCCGTCTATTCTTCATAATGGAGTTTTCAACGATTGTATTGTTTTCTGATTTTTCAATCGAGATTCCATCAAACGTCCTACTATACTCGATGGTATTTTGATAAATCAGGGAGTTTTGTGCACACCATAAAAAGATCCCGTCATTGTTTCCTATTATTGTATTGCCCATAACGATGTTTCCATCGGGCTGCGGTGTAGGTTGAAAAAGGCTGATGCCGATATAGATGCCGTGAGTTGTATCATTCAGGATAGTATTTCCCAGGATACGGTTGTCATTCGAACCAGAACCGAGACATACACCCTCGACATTTTCCGATATCGTGTTGTTCACTAGCGTATTGTTTTTCGAATCCCTAAGATAAATTCCACAATTGCAATTTCGGATAATAGTGTGAGTAACAACGCAGTTTGAATTATTGTTAAGGACTATTCCGTTTCCTTGATTTTCTCCTCCGCCATTTTGGACGGTGAACCCAATGACTTCAACGTTATCTGATAGGATTGTAACAATACTACCGCGTTCTTGTCCATCGATGATGGTTGTAATCCGGTCTTGACCGATTAAGTGGATGGCTTGTGGTATAGTCACTCGTTCGTAATATGGAGACGAGTGGGCATATACAAAAACGGTATCTCCTGTTGCCGAGTGATTAATGGCGTCTTGAATCGTTGAGTAGTTTCCTGGTCCGTTTCCTCCGACGAATAACCAACTCCCTCTTGACGCTGGTAGTGTTTTCTCAATATTTTGTGCAATCGTTGGAATAATGCATGTTCCAGTGAATAAGAAGATAATTCCTATCGTCAAACATTTTTTCATCTGTTTCCTACCCTATATTGAAATAAAGTCTCTTCTCTATATAAAATCTTCCTCTAATGTACTGGTATTTACGGGTTCAAATCATTTTTTAGTCCCATGACAAGTCTCTCCTTGAAAATTAAGAAAAATAGTGCAGGGGAAGGGATTTGAACCCATGATTACCGGTTAAATTCTGAGTAGTAGATAATAATTACTCCCGTAAAAGGCTACAATTTCATAGGTTTTTCAGGTCTGCCTACCAGCATCAGGAACTGGCTCAGACAACCAGGGAAAACGAAGAGCAAGACCATTCCGAAGCATCACAACATCACTATTGTCAACTGTCCGTATCGGGACTATTTTCCAATTTTTAAATCCGATAAAAAGAGAAATACTTGGCCCATGAGATGACCCCCACCAGTTATGCCGTACATCAAGAAATGATCTCCAGCTATACACCCCAGCAGGATCAGGTGCAACAGGATAATCACGACCATTGTTAAAAATGTTATTTGAGGTTATCCGAGCGTCAGAACCTGCAGAAACAACTCCAATATACGAATTGTTTTCAATAACGCAGTGATGAATTTTATTTCTCCGAGTAGAAATTAAAATTATTCCAATATTGTTGTCAATAAAATCGCAATAAGAGATTTCATTATTCCGAGAGAAAAACAATAATCCTGCGATTTGTACTGCCTCATAAGTGTGGGAATGAAAACTGCAATTTCTTATAATATTGTTCCCTGCTCTATCATCTAGATACATACCCACCTTATTATGATCAAAAACACAATTTTCGATGATATTATCGGACACATGTTGGAGAAATATTCCCCTTTGATTGCCATAAAAAGAACAGTTCCGAATGATCGAGCAGGATGTGTACCGAGCAGAGCCACTAAACCAGATGCCGTCCTGTCCATTGTTCTTGAACATGCAATCCTCAATAAGAAAATTCATTATATTCTGACGGGGAACACCTGCAAATAAGCCCCAATCAGTATTATTGTAACATTCTGTTTTCTGCACAGTTATATCTGATGATTCTGAAATGTCAATGCCATAACGCATGTTGTAGCATATGCTTGAAATGATGGTAATATTCGTCGACTGAAAAATAGCAATACCATACCCATCGGGGTAAACAGGGTAATCGGAACACGTACAATTGATTATCTTATTTTCTGTAGAGAACCAAATATCGATCCCAATTGCACATTCACTCACTTTTGTATCCTCAATCCTTCCATTCGTCACCTCAGATAGCTTAATTCCTTGGCGAAATTCATCCGGATGATGAAAACCGCTTATCGTACAATTCCTGATGATAAAATACACGTCGGTATCGTTGATGAAGATCCCCTGAGACGCAGAGCCATCGCACACAATCACCCAGTTCTCAATAATATACGGATCATCTTCCGTACCACTGCCTCCTGTGACACCGTTCTCCGGTGTGAACTGGTCATTGCCAATAATACGTATTGGTGCATGATTTCCATCCAGAATAAGTAAAGATGATTTTTCGTTACTATTTTGTGCAACAGATGAAGGAAGAATACATGTCCCGATGAACAAGAAAATGATTACGACAGACATTCCTTTCTGAATCAACATTATTCCCCTATATAGAAATAAAAGAGTCCGTGGTTATTTAAATCTTTGTTAAGATGAAAAAAGTGCAGGGGAAGGGATTTAAACCCATGATTACCGGTTAAATTCTGAGTGGAGGATAATAATTACTCCTGTTAAAACCTTCTTTTTAAGACATCATTTGGACAATTTCAGATGGTGTCTTTACCAACAATATTTGTTTTAAGTAAATATGGTAAAATATTGTGGATGAAACCATTCCATCCAATTTGAATATCTATTGGTAGTGATGTGTTATCCTCACCAACAAATAGTAAATGGTGGAACCCTTTTTCATAATAAAATAAAAGGTAAAAACGAGCAGAGATAGGACCCCAAAATTCAGGATAAAGTGTATCATAATACTCCCCATCAGAATACACATCTAACTTACCTGGAAGGTCAGGATACATTCCTGATAATACAATAGACACATTTAAAAAAGGAAGAATACCAACACCACCACCGATAAACATAGCAGTTGTATTCGGAAAAGGTTTATCATTCCAATCTCTTAAAAGCTTGGGTGTTTCACTTATTATGTTAAAAGGTGACACATAATAGTATAATCCTTGGCTTGGAAACTCTAATTTAAATTTTGTAGAAACACCTGATTGCTTTTGAGTGGTTATTTCCACAAGGTCGTTGTCATCGGATGCTTTGACAACACTGAGGTTGATGCTTGGTGCGATAGCGACACCGATGAATAAGAGGATAATGGAAACAACTAACCCTTTCTTCCCCCAGGTTTTATTCATTTTTCGTCATACTCCAAAGTTATAGGATTCTTGTGCGGGAGAGTTTTTAAGAAACAAAGAATGCAATATTTCAATGTCGAATAAACGATTTTGCCTAGAGAAAAATACATTAGAATTCTTTTTAATTAATACAAAGGGTCCAACGACATAGAATACTTTGGTAACCCGTTCCAGCTCAATACTTATATAACATTGTGAACTACCTAATGCAAAAATATAAGTTTTAATGATTGCTGTTTCTCCTGTTCGCACAAGAGATATCACTCCATTTGAATATTTTTTCAAAGGATAGAGCATACGTAAAGAATTTGATGGTAAATATTGAATACTCCAATTTACTTGCGTAATATCTGCATTACCGATATTTTTAATAAATATCTTTATACCTAAACCTCCTTTGACATTAATTACTTTAATATCAGGTCCAGTGAGTTGTATTTCTAATGATTCGGACCAGTCACTTTCTTCTCCATGTTTATCCATTGCCTTAACTCGAATGTGATAGATTTCTCCTTCTCGCCAGGTATGGGATGCATTTACAAAATCACCTGACGGAAAAGGTCCAATCCAAGAAGTTTCGGTGTAATCATCCCAAGCAAATTTATAGAAAATAGTATCTTCTTCGGGATCGGTTGTATTTGATTGATAAGTATACGATAGTCCAGCCATGCCTGTTGTATTACCTTGAGGAACATTAGGTTTTTTTGGTGGTTGATTCGTATATGGATATTTTAATGGATACAAATCTTGACTATCACCTCCAGGTATTTTATATGGTTGATCGATTATTCCGTTACTATCGTTATCATATGCTCCTTCATCTGGTTCATCAAAATTGTCCCAGTAATTACCTTCATTAACAAGAGGGTAGTACCATACGTTGTCATGATCATCATAGGCATTTTCTATTGAATTGTTAAAAAAATTGTTATGGTAGATAAAATTATCTTTGGAAAAATAACCTTTGATGCCATAATTATTATTTGAAATAATGTTGTTTTTTATGGTATTGAACCTGACATATACAGGATAATCATCACCATTTAATGATATTCCTATCGTATTATTTTCAATAACATTTCTCAGTATGGTGTTATTATTACTCTCTTGGATTCCAAAAGCATTCATAGAAAATATTTGGATTCCCTCAGGACTGTTTACAATTTTATTATCGAGAGTTTTGAATAACCCTCTTTGATTTTAATTTTTCTGTTTCGGTCTCGTTCAA
>JADBLO010000045.1 GCA_014894395.1 Thermoplasmata archaeon | reverse complement strand
ATTGCATCCATCTTAACAACACTCAGGGTATTTTTAAGGTTTCTCTACTTTAATCAATATACCGATGAAGACCTTTCCTTAAAAGTCCCACAACAAAGTAAGTATTATTATCCTCCTGTTCCTTCCGTATGGAATAAGGAAGATGTCATGCATATGCTGGAAAGCATCGACAGAGGAAATCCTACTGGTAAAAGAGATTATGCTATCTTGCTTCTGGTAACCAGGCTTGGTATAAGAGCTGGTGACATTACATCTTTGAAGTTATCGGATTTAAACTGGCAGTCAAAAACCATAGAAATTAGGCAAAGCAAAACAAAAAATACCGTCACCTACCCCATTTTAAATGATATAGGCTGGGCATTGATTGAGTATCTGAAAAATGCACGTCCTATTAGTGAGTCACCTTTTCTTTTTATTCGGATGAATGCGCCTTATGAGGCTTTTGGAAAAGATGCCAATCTTCATAACATTATCACGAAATATACCAGACTTGCCGGAATCCATGTTCCAAAGGGTAAAAAGCACGGATTACATTCGCTTCGTCATACACTTGCAAGTTCTCTACTTGAACAGGGGACGCCTTTACCCCTAATCTCTGAAATACTTGGACATTTCAATTCTAAGTCTATAGGGGTTTATCTGCATACAGGAATAGAAGGGTTACGGTCATGTGCCATTGATCCGGAGGAGGTGTTTAAGAATGCCTAAAAAAACAGTTGCTTTTGAAAGCATTCTTGGCGAACTGATTGCCGGATATATAGAGGAAAAGAGGGCTGTGGGCTACAAATATATAAAACCATCCTCTCTTTTGAAACAGTTTGACACGTTGGCTGCCAGAGAACATTTGGGAGAAAAGAAACTTCCCAAGGAACTGATATTACTTTGGACGGAAAAAAAACCAAACGAAACAGATAGTAACAGAAATGGAAGGATTTCAATAGTGCGTGGGTTTGCAAAATATATGGTGCGTCTTGGTTACGAGGCATACATTTTCCCGGCTGCTGCTATTACGATTGACCGATATTCCTATGTCCCCTACATTTTTTCAGAAGAAGAGTTAAGAAGTATTTTTACTGTATGCGACAATTATCCTGTTTCCAATACTTCTCCCAACCGGCATCTGATACTTGCACTCCTGTTTCGTATGTTATATGGATGCGGACTGCGGATTTCAGAAGCTGTAAATTTGAAACTTAATGATGTTGACTTGAAGCAAGGGACTTTATTTATACGGGATACAAAATTCGGAAAAGAGCGGATTGTTCCAATGGCAGAAACCCTGACAAAACGCTGCCGTCTGTATGCAGGTATAATCCACAACTTTGAGTCCTGTAATGCATTCTTCTTCCCGTCTCCGTACGGAGGGCGTTATAAGGAAAGTACTATATATAAACTGTTCAGAGGGATACTTTGGAAAGCTGGGATTTCGCATAGTGGAAAAGGGCCAAGGCTCCATGATATAAGACATTCGTTTTCCGTTCATTGCTTAAAGAAATGGGTTTTAAATAAAGAAAACCTTACGAACCTTTTCCCCTATCTTTCTGGGTATCTGGGGCATGTTGATCTAAGAGGTACACAGCATTACTTAAGGCTGACTGCTGATTTATATCCGGAAATCGTAGCTTCTGTAGAACAGAACTTTTCATCTTTAATACCGGAGGTACCGTTCTATGAGGCAGACTGATTTTGCAAGAACATTGACGCGCTTTTTGTCGGAGCACCTTCCAGGCCAGCGCAACGTTAGCACCAATACAATAAAGTCCTACCGAGATACGTTCAAACAATTACTGATATTTTGTGATTTAGAACTGAATATCAAACCAGAGCACCTTACATTTGGTAAAATAAAAGTAGAAACAATTAGAGATTTTCTGCTTTGGCTTGAAAAAACACGTAAAGTCGGTATTAATACCCGTAACCAGAGACTGGCAGCCATCCATAGTTTCTACCGTTATACCCAGTCAGAACATCCGGAAATCCTGTTAGAGTGCCAGAGAATTTTAGGCATTCCATTTAAAAAGCGGGAAAATAAGACGGTTGATTATCTGTCACAGGATAACCTGAAGTATATATTAGAACAACCAGATACTGCCAAAAAAAGAGGACGCCGTGATTTAACAATAATGACAACTCTCTATGATACTGGAGCACGGGTACAGGAATTAATTGATTTAAAAACAGGTGATGTTAGACTCACAAAACCTGCTACGATAACATTAACAGGAAAAGGAAACAAAAAAAGATGTGTTCCCATCATGGGAAAAACACGCAATCTGTTAGAGAATTACATGAACGAAAACCGCCTTTTAGAAAACGGAAATCAATTCCACCCTCTGTTTTATAATAGTAACAGACACCCGTTCACAAGACCAGGCATAACATACATTCTGGAAAAGCATTTGAAACAGGCTAAAGAAACCCATTCGAAAGTTCTGTTCCCTGACAGTCTTCATCCACATATGGTAAGGCATACGAAA
>JADBLO010000062.1 GCA_014894395.1 Thermoplasmata archaeon | reverse complement strand
TGAAGTGCGAAATGTGTTCTAATCAAGAAAAGAACAATCAGCTGCGAAAGTCAGGGAGTAATCATTAATAGTCAATTGTTGTCATGCCGGTAATCTTGTATTCAAATCCCTTCCCCTGCACTTTTTTTATTATTTTTCAATATCATCTTGATTGCATTCAGAGTAGAGCTTATTGTTTTCAAGGGGTTGCGATGGATGAATACAAATCTTGCGTTGGGAAACACCTGTTTGATGTAGAGGAAATTCGGGAAATCATAGGGGTTTTTGAGAAGGATTGGTTTGTCGTTTCCTGCAATGAACTGGATCTTTTTACACATCTCTGGAAAGAGCGCAACGTTTTTTCTGGTAATGAACATCTGAACGGTTTTTTTGTTGAGAAGAAACCCATATTCCTCTACGAACTCCGCTGTTACTTTCAATCGGTCAATTCCTCTATCCTGAAGGCCTTTTTTTCTGAATGATTCAGTCAGGAGCTGTTATGCGAATTCTTCCTTTTTCAGGTGGTGATTCAAGAGAAGCTCGTTCTAGTTGATTCAATGATATGCAGTGACTGGATTGAAATTCCCTGTTTCGGTAAGCGTCTTGTACGGGATACTGGTTCCTGAACGGTGCAACCCTACGATAAAAACTGGTTGGAAGGTAACCTGCTGGAGTTCTTGGATGAATTCGTTATCGGGGTTGATTCCCATGTCTTTTCCTTACCACGTGATATACCCAAGTTCTTCTATTGTATGCATCACCTTCTTGACGCTCTCTTCAAGAGACTCTGTATCGGTATTGAGGATAAGCTCTGGGTGCTCTGGTTCTTCGTACGGGTCATCAACACCGGTGAAATGCTTGATTTTTCCTTCGAGCGCTTTTCGATACATGCCTTTGGCGTCTCGTTTCATGCAGATCTCCACAGGGCATCGAACGTACACTTCAACGAATCTTTCAATTTCCTTTCTTGCATTCCTGCGCTGTTCTCTATAGGGTGAGACAAAGGTTGCGAGCACAACAACGTTATTTCGTGTGAGCATTTTCGCAACAAACGTGATACGTCTGATGTTTTCATCTCTATCTTTTTTTGAGAACCCGAGATCACTGGTGAGACCCTGGCGGACGACATCTCCGTCGAGTCGTTCAACCGTGTAATCCTTCTTTTTTAAAAGTGTTGCAACCTGGTCTGCGATGGTTGTTTTCCCGCAGCAGGGGATCCCAGTAAACCAGACGGTGAAACCCTGGTGTTTTTTCATAGATGTTATTCCTTCTTTTTCTTTTCAGAAACCTTGGTGGAGGGTTCTCGTATCATCCCTGCGCCAACGGTCTCATTGGTTGTTTCATCGATTAAGATAAGGCTGCCGGTGGCTCGATTATGCTGGTAACTGTCATAGAACAAAGGTTGCGCAGTACGCATCGTGATACGTCCGATGTCGTTGAGTCCCAGTTGCGTAGCCTCGGGTATGCGATGTAAGGTGTTGATGTCTATCTTGTATTGGATCTCTTTGACAATCCCTTTTGTTTCTCTGGTGGTGTGGCGTAGGATGTACCTGGTTCCTGAGGTTAATGGCTTTGTGTTCATCCAGCAGATCATGAAATCAAGGTTCTGGCCGATAAATGGCGTGTTATGCTCGCGAACAAGCATGTCCCCACGACTGATATCAATATCGTCTTTGAGTTGCACAACGACAGACATCGGGGGAAATGCTTCATTGATTTCTCCTTGCGGGGTCTCAATCGACTTGATGGTGGTAGTAAACCCAGAGGGGAGTACAGTGACCCTGTCCCCTGGTTTGAAGATGCCGCTTGCGATTTTTCCGGCGTACCCTCGATAATCATGATGTTTGTCGGATCGCGGTCGGATCACGTATTGGACTGGGAACCGGCAGTCAACAAGGTTTTCGTCACTGCCGATGTGGACGTCTTCAAGATGGTACAGCAAGGTAGGGCCATGGTACCAATTCATCTGGTTTGATGCATGGACCACGTTATCACCACGTAACGCGCTGATAGGAATAAACGTGATATCAGGGATCGCGAGCTTTGAGATGAAATCCTCTATTTCGTTTTTGATGGTGTCGTAGATCTCTTGTTTGTAGCTGACGAGGTCCATCTTGTTAATGCAGACGACAAAATGTGGGATCTGGAGAAGCGAGGCAATGAATATATGGCGGTGGGTTTGTTCAGTAACCCCGTTACGTGCGTCCACAAGGATTAATGCAAGATTCGCGGTTGATGCCCCTGTGACCATATTGCGTGTGTACTGGATGTGCCCTGGGGTGTCTGCAATGATGAATTTTCTGACCGGGGTTGCAAAGTATCGATAGGCGACATCTATGGTAATCCCTTGTTCTCGCTCTGCCCGGAGACCGTCGGTGAGCAGTGCGAGGTTGAGCTCTTCGCCGCGTTGTTGACTCAACCGTTCAAGGTTTTCCAGCTGGTCTTGAAAGAGGGTTTTACTGTCATACAGGAGCCGGCCGATAAGGGTGCTCTTCCCATCATCCACGCTTCCTGCGGTGGTGAAACGGAGCAAATCCATGTCGAGATAACTTTTTTGTTCCATGTTAGAAGTATCCCTCCTTTTTCCGGTCCTCGAGCGCGTTTTCCGATCGTCGGTCATCCGCTCTGGTGCCTCGTTCTGAGATACGGTATGTTGCGACCTCTTGGACGATCTCTTCTAAAGTACGTGCACTTGACGGTATTGCTCCAGTACAGGTCATGTCTCCAACGGTGCGGAATCGTACGGTCATGGGTTGTAATGTTTTCTTTTCAGCGGCATCAAGATGCAGGTAGTCAGAGTACGCGTAGATAACACCGTCTCGTATGATACAATCTCGTGTGTGTGAGAAATAAATCGAGGGGATCTGAATTCTTTCTTTGAGGATGTATTGCCAGATGTCCAGTTCTGTCCAGTTGCTTAATGGAAAGACTCGGAAATGTTCTCCGATGTGTTTTCGTCCGTTGTAAACGTCCCAGAGCTCTGGACGTTGGTTTTTTGGGTCCCATTGTCCGAAGTCGTTTCTGTGAGAGAAGAATCGTTCTTTAGCTCGAGATTTTTCTTCGTCCCTTCGGCCACCTCCAATTGCTGCATCGAATTTATATTCATGGATGGCGTCAAGGAGCGTGGTAGATTGAAGATAATTCCGGCTTGCGTGTTTCCCTGTTTCTTCTTTGACGCGTCCGGTGTCAATGGATCTTTGAACTGAGCTAACGAGTAGTCGGATATCAAGGTATTTTGCAAACGTATCTCTGAAGATGAGTACTTCAGGAAAATTATGTCCGGTATCGATATGCAGAAAGGGAAATGGGATTTTCGCCGGGGAGAATGCTTTTCGGGAGAGATGCCCAAGCACAATAGAGTCTTTTCCACCGGAGAAGAGCAACACCGATCGTTCGAATTGTGCTGCGACTTCACGGATGACGTAGATTGATTCTGCTTCAAGTTTCTGCAGGTGGTTGAGGTTATATCGTTTCATATGAGGAATATCTTTATACGGCAAACATTCAAAAACTTTGCCAAAATAAAAAACGCCCAAAAATCATATTAATAACGTAGGTGCTCATCAAGCAGAGGTATGTCTACTATCACCGTTGTTCCCGAGAGTGACTCTCTTGTATTTTCACCAGAGAGAATACAAGAGTTTCAAAAAAAAGTATTTTCTTTTTATCAAAAAAATAAACGCGATTTACCCTGGAGAAAGACGACTGATCCGTACAAGATTCTCCTCTCTGAACTCATGTTGCAGCAGACGCAGGTGAATCGAGTTATCCTGTATTATGAGAAATGGATTGCCAGATGGCCAGCCATTGACGCTCTTGCGTCTGCATCGCTTGCTGAGGTTTTACAAGCATGGATGGGTCTGGGATATAACACCAGGGCGATAAATCTGCATAAAGCCGCACGAAAAATTGTTACTGAGTTTGACAATGATGTGATTGAGGCGATGAAACAGTACAAAGAAATTCCTGGTGTCGGGAGATACACCTCACAAGCAGTACAGATCTTTTCAACAAACACTGATCTTGTCACCGTTGATACAAACATACGACGGATATTCATTAAGGAATTTCATCTTCCTGAGAAGGTTTCTGATAAAGAACTCTGGGGGCTTGCTGAACGGTGCCTTCCGAAAGGACGGAGTCGTGAATGGCATAACGCGTTAATGGATTACGGCGCTCTTCATCTGACCGCAACGAAGACCGGGATTAAACCAAAAACACAGCAATCACGATTCGAAGGATCTGACCGGCAATTACGAGCTCGTATCATTCGGATTCTTTTACAGAACGATGAATCTCTTGTGAATATATCAAGAATCCTTAATGTTGATATTTCATGGCTTCAACGGATCCTTGAAAAACTGATCAGCGAAGAGATTATTTCAAAGAAAAATAATCGGTACTACTTAAAAGAATAACTTTTCGATTTTTAAAAAGAAAATCCAATATTTGAATTTTTAATAATTTTTAAATAGGACTATGTGTTGAGATTTCTTTGGTGAGCATCGCTAATCCAGTAGCGGGAGAGAACTATCATCTTGCTTAGTGATATGGAGCGAGTGTAGAACAGCATATAAAAAAGTATACGATGCGTGAGGAAAAAATGGAGAAAAACGCGACAAATGGAAAAAAAAACATTTTAGCACTGTTACTTGTCTTATCAATGATCATAACAATGCCTACAATAGTGTTTATTTCTAGCGCATTAGGTGGTGGAATCGCAGCCTGTTCCGATATCTCTCCAACATCTATTAATGCAAGCAGCAATTACGTTGGGGTAATCAATGCGCTTCCCGTCATCTACGTATCAACCGAAGCGATGAACGTGATTCAGATAACCTTCGGTCTCCAATTCACACAACCATTCTACGCGACCGATACCAATGGTGATGGGATCGTTGACACCTTTATTGACCCCAATCACCTTCTTACTCTTGTTCGCTTTGTAAATATTAGTGGAAACGCATCCTTCCTCCTCTCAACAGGAAACGATATGGTCCCGGAGTTCTTCTGGGATACCAACGCGAATAAAACCGTGCTTCTCACCTTTATTTCTGTTCTATTGACAGAAACCTGGATTGATCCAGAAGCACAAGAAATCCTTATTGTCGCCGATGTCGAAAAATCAGGGTGGGTCTATATCAAGATAATCGACCCCTATCCCCCGGACAAATACCCGAAGTACACTCTCACCATTACAACAACAAATGATCGAATCATTTCATCGAACATGATCTGGCGTGAAAACGGAAACATCTGCATCCTTGACGATCCCTCAGTGCAATATATCTTAACCTATAAGTATACCATTCTTCCGCCAGTGTTTAACCCGCCGGATGGAACGATAATACACATCGCCAAACCAACGATCACGATTACGTTTTTTGAGGAAACCAGTCTCACTATCGCAACATTCGAAAATAATAACATCCTTGATCAACTCACAACCATGGACCAAAAAACCTTCATTTTCACTCCTACCTCAGACCTTGTTGATGAAACCTCCACCCTAAACCTGACTGTTCAGGATACTAAAGGAAACACCCTGACATCCACATCAACGTATACTATCAGTATTGCAAAGAAACCAACCGGAGAGATTCCTTGGCTCATCATTACCCTTATTGCGATTATTCTCCTTATAGTAATAATCCTTGTCATCCTTAGAAGGCGCCTCATCATCTAAAATAAGCGACCACGAAAAACTCATTGGAATCTGCCTTACTAATTGAAGATTCTCACCATATTTTTTCTGTATTCTCCCCTTATATACGTCTCAGTAAATTTAATATATAAAGCACGTGTATATTAATTACTAGATATGAGACTTATCGGAAAACTCGTCATAATCATCATTATCATAGGAATTCTCCTTGGCGCATCAGCGTACGTTATTCTCTACACCGGGAATGATTCAGAACCTCCACAGATTGATGATATCGCTGGAAACGTTACTGTGACTGCTGGTCAAAATGCAACAATATCTGTTTTGTTTTCTGATAATGTAAATGTCACGGCGGCGACCCTTTATTATAAAATCGCTAGTGCGGCAAGCTGGTCCTCAGAAACAATTCTTAGCGGTTATGCAAATATACCGATTCCTTCTTCAGAGACCAGTAATTACTACTACTACGTCACAGTCGATGACGCTGCAGGGAACGGACCTGTAGGTGATCCCTCAGTAGATGGCACCTCGTTTTATACCATAACGGTACTGCCCAGTGGAAGTAGCCCAGGGAATGAAACCCTTACCCATACCGTGTTCATCGAGGAAGCAACGGCAACCTGGTGTACAAACTGTCCGAATGTGGCAAATCTCCTGTATTCCCTCTATGAGGCCAATAAATACAATTTTTATTACGTCGCTCTGATTAACGGTACGAACTCAGATACAACAGAACGCATCTGGAATGATTACAATGTCTATTCATTTCCCACGGTATTCATCGATGGTGGATATCAAATGATTATTGGAGGAAGTAAACCAGAATCAACGTATATTGATGCGATTAGTGCAGCCAAAGGAAGAACTGAACAAAAAATCAAAGTTACTGTTACTGCTCAATATAAGAATACCACAAAGGAAGTAATGGTTAATACACTTATAGAAAACAAAGGAAATGATACGTATAATGGTAGACTGAAACTCTATCTTACCGAAATTATCTCCCATGAATCTGGTTATGATAGTAAGCCATATCACTTCGGTTTTCTTGAATATCTGACAAATAAAGACATTTCTGTGGATGGGAAAGATGGCATCACAGTGTCAGATACGAAAAATATCTCAGCATATGATTATGAGAACCTCATGATCATCGCAGTCGTGTTCGGTTCTGAGAAACACACGGGGTACGCAAATCCCCCTAGTGGAAACCCCTTTGATGCGTATTACGCTGATGCGACCAATGCGACAAAAGTCGTCCCTAAAGGAAACCTGCCACCACAATTGCAGATCATGTTGCCTCAGAAAGGCAAAATATATCTTAATGGAAACCCTGTTTTAGAGCGGCTTCAGAAAAGAAAAATACTTGGGTTTTTCCTCAACAATTCTTTACATAATAAAACGATTTTACTTGGACAAAAAACCATAACGGTGAATGCGACCGATGATTCAGCAGTAGCAGAGGTTGAATTTTATATCGATGAAAAACTTGTGTTTAACGATACGCAGGCTCCTTATGAATATACATTTAAAAAACTGTCAACATTTAAATCACTTTTTTTCAAAAAGCATATCCTTACTGTCACCGTGTACGATGATACTGGGAAGACAACGTCCGCAAGTATTTTGTTTAAAGCACGTATTTAATTCCATCCTTTTCATCAAGATAATCGTCGTCTACCCATCATCGCAACAAGGTTTCGCATGAAAATAGCGAAAAAAGGATAAATGCCCCATCGGAGACCTCTAGCTATTCTTTTTATGGCAAATGGCAGTTGATAAAACTCATCATACATTCTTCGGACACCCTCTCGGAGCTCCTCTGGAGTCATTTGGTTCGGTATAAAAACAACATGACCCATGTCATAGTTGCTCCAGTCCTTTGTTAAGATTCTTCCATTGCTGTCAAGTTTTTTAAACAGGGGTGTATTTGGAAACGGAGTGAGAATTGAGAAATCGACGATGTCTATTTTAAGTTCTTTTATTATCGCAAGGGTTTTATCAAACACCTCTTTTGTATCGGTGTCGAACCCAAATATAAATTCTCCAATAACTGCCATATGATTATTATGAATATTATGAATCGCTTGTGCATACTCTACAACCGTGTTGGTTGTTTTCCCTATGGAATCAATGGTGTTTTGAGAGATGGATTCAAACCCAACGAGCCATGCTACACACCCCGCTTCTTTGGAGAGTCGAACAAGTTCTATATCATGGGCCAAGACGTCAACGTTTCCATTGCAGAAGAATTTTTTATGTAAACCTTTCATTTTTTTAAAAAGGGATTTGGTATAGGTTGGATTTACCGTAAGTGAATTGTCATAGAACATAATTGTTTTTTGTGGTATAGATTTTATCTCATCAACTACTTCATCAACTGGCCGGGTAAAATATTGTGAACAACCTGGAATATTTGCCTCAGGACAGAATTCACACAAATATGGGCATCCTCTTGTTGCTTCAATAGCACCTGTCATCATAAAACCAGGTATCTTGACATTTGTTGGTGGAATCTTAATCGTTTTATCGAATTTTTTTGGTCCATAAAATGGTTTGAGTTTATCATTTTCAAAATCTTCAAGAAGATCAAGCCAGCAGGTTTCATTTTTTCCTATTAACACACTATCTGAATGATTTTTAGCATCGTTAGGAAAAATAGAGGGATACCAACCGCTTAGTACAACGGGAATATTTTTCTGTTTAAAAGTATCAGCAATATCAAAGGCTCGAGTAACACTTGAAAAATTAAAATTTATTAGAACAATATCGTAACCTTCATTAAAATTGATACTGGAATATCTTTCATTTATGATTTTTACAGAATGTCTTTTTGGTGTGATAGCTGCTAACTGACGCGCATATAATGAAGGAAGGATTGAAAACGTATTTAATAACAGTTTTTCATAAAACCTTAGTTTTTTACCACCAAGCCAAAAATTTTCTATCACCAATATTTTCATCATTCTCTTGGAACATAAGGAACGTATATATAAGTAATCATAATTGTCTATAAAAATTGAGGGAATATGAATTCATTCTATAATCCAATTTTCATATCAAAGGTTCTGAAAAATTATTTATTTAACATCGATAGACAAAGGCGATTTAACGATGAAGAATTAAGTAAATATCAAAATAAAAATTTTAAAAAGATGGTACAATTTGCTTACACTGTCCCTCTCTATCATCATACATATAAAAAAGCAGGAATTCATCCAGATGATATCAAGAGCATTGAAGATATTAAAAAGCTTCCCACAGTCTCTAAATATGATTTTAAAAATTACTATCCCGACGGACTAGTCTCATCAAAAATAAAAAAAAGTAAATTAATCGAAGTAACTACATCCGGAACCACTGGAAAATCACTTTCCATTTATGTCGATATGGCAGAGATTGTTAATGGTCTTTTTGGATATATCAGATTTTTAAGAGAACATGACATTAATTGGAGGAAAGATAAACTCACGATTATTGGTGATTTTGCCCCTCATACTGCTGAAACAGGATATATTTATAAAGGGATACAATCTCAATTTGGTAAGAACCTGTTTTTGAAAAATATCCAGTGGCTAAACACGAACGATCCTCCTGAAAAAGTAATGGAAGAAATCGATAAATTCAAACCTGATTTTTTAGGTGGTTACACTGGCATGCTTGGGCATTTAGCCCTTCTTAAAGAAAAGGGATTTGGTCAAGATGTTTCTCCAAGAATCATTGCCTCGACAGGCAGTTCACTTAGTAAGTCTCTTAAGGAAATGATTGAACGAACGTTCAATGCTAAAGTTTTTGAATCATATGGCTCAACGGAATCCGGTCCAATTGCATTTCAGTGCAGATATGGGAAATATCATATAATGTCTGATTATGTATATCTTGAATTTTTAAAAGATGGAGAATCTGTTGAATCACGGGAAGCAGGTAAGGTGGTTTTAACAAAACTGTTTGGTAATGGTACCCCCATTATCAGGTATAACGCAATGAATGATATTGTTGCACCACTTTATGAAAAATGTAATTGCGGTTTATCAGGTGTTTTAATTGATAAAATTTATGGTCGGGAGGATATAGCTCTTTATTCACTAGATGGTAAAATATTATTGCCTTCTTCTTTTGGGGAGATTTTTAGTAAAATCTTGTATGAGTTGAAAACAAATAAGTTAACAGATGTGAGAGTCATCCAACACAGTTTAACAAAAATAGAAATTAAGGTTGTAATTGATGAAAAGCTCAGAAATGTCGGTCCTTCTGTTGAAGAATTATTTTCTTTTTTAATAAGAAATTTTAAAGAAAAACTTGGTGCTGGGGTTGAAATACACATAAAAGAAGTCGATAAAATTGACAGACTAAAACCTCGAATTATCTCAAAAGTTGATAAAACTAAACTGAACATTACTGGGTATGCCTAAAATATTGACCAAAAGATATATAAAATAGAAGCTGATAAATAGTTAACAATTGTAAACTTGGAGGTATAATATGAAAATAACACTATGCGTTGGAGACGTTTGTGTCCCTCCGAAATGTCCTGTCGTGGATATCCGGAGTGATAAGGTGATCATTGGAGAAAAAAAGAACGTGTGTACGTTAACACGGTCACAATTCGAAATTCTCAGACAGAAAATATTAACCGGTGAGATCTAAGGAAATAATTTTTTTCCTTCATTCTTTTTCATTTTTTTGTTTAGTGTGGATGATACCCTGCTTTATTCTGATGGTACATCTCGATACTTTCAAGTAAAATCTCTCGGAGAAGAGAGGCTCTGTTAGCATCTGTCGGAACATTCAATGTCCCATACAGCGTCGTATAATACGGTCTCACTATCCCATGGTCATACCCCAGTGTCACAATGGTAAACATCGGTAAACCATCAATGCCGTCTTTGTCGTACAGAAAAAACGAATTTTCTAATGCATCGATGGTATGATCAAGATTTACGTAAATAAACGTAATATTCGCATGGTCAAATGTCACTGTTTCTGAAAACATATCTTGTTTTCCAAATTCGATATTGAAAAGTTGTTTTATAATTGGAAACATGATCTCACAACCAGCACAGACGTCTTCACTGTAATCTAAAAAAACAGGGCCTTTGGTTAAATTCTCAGTTACGAAATAAGGATGCGGGGCATTATCTACAGTATTAAAAGTAAACTCTTTGATGGTTTTCGGTTCAAGTTTGATACAGCTCAAACAGAGGACCTCTACAATACGTGACTGCGTATCTTCGTAGACGTTCGTAGCAAAAAGCATACCAACGAATAAACCAGAGACAATCAGTAATGCAGCGATTTGAAGGACAAAACTCTTCTTCATGTTATGTCCTCTCAAAAGTTATATATTTTTTTGGACATTCCGTGACACATTTTCCGCATAGGATGCATTCTGGGTCTCTATGCATATTCGGGACATCAATCCCCATAGGACAGATGTTTGAACATATGTTACAATGAGTACACTCTTTGGTATTGACCTGAATATTGAGCATGCTTACTTTGTTAAAAGGACCAAGGAGTGCACCAACCGGGCAGAAATATCGGCACCATCCGCGTTCAATAATGAAGATAAGGGCCATAAAAAGAATGAAAATGACCAATGCGACCGGGAAGAAATAATTCGGTACAAACTTCCCCGGGTTTAAGATCAAAATGGGGAATGTTCCTACCAGCATCCCGACTGGACAGATATCTGTGAAGATAAATCCGATAAGAAGTGAGGTGAGGAAGACGAACACTATCAGCATCATGTACTTTGTGTACCGAAGATATTTCTCTGCACGATATTTCCCAAGTTTCTGTGCAATGGGATGTTTTTTTACTTTTCTTGCAACACGACCTGTTCCTCGTTGTAATAATCCAATAGGACATGCCCAACCGCAGATAGCCCGCCCTGTGGTAATCCCAAAAAATCCGATGATGAGGAGAGGATACACTAAAAATCTCCATTCAAAGCTCTGTTTGTAGACACTGTTCTCCAATGCTCGTAATGGACATGCAGAAGTGGCAGAAGGACATGCTTGACAGTATAAAAACGGGTAGCAGAATCCGGTTTTTAGACCAACAGCTCCTAGATTTGCAGTAAAAAAAAGAATAATTTGAAAGTATAGGCGTTTCAGCTGAAACTTCATCGGAATCTCTTTCTTCCTAATAGGATAACGACACCGCAAACAGCTGCGATGAACAGTACAACTTCAAACCCTGGTGATTTCTCTCCACCGTTATCGTTATTCCCATTGTTTGAGGTGACTGAGAGATTTAGCTTCACACCAGGAGTATCTGGAAGCGTGGTTGTTGCTCCCGTATTGCTTTCAACATAGACCCAGTAGGTAATATAGGATGCTGGAGTATAGTCAAGAGTAATATTCGTTCTATAAAGAGATCCTTCTATATGGGTCATCGTTTCATTGTCTCTGGTATTTTCACAAATGCCAACCGTTGCGTTACATTCCAATACAATGATTTTGACGGTTTTGATATCATCCCCAATCACATTTACGTTAAACGTGATTTTTGAGAATTTTTTCGGGTGTTCGGGGTTCAAGGTTACTTCTCCCAATATGGGTTCCGCTGCCAATGCTGACCCAAAGGTTGCGCTAATAATACCAGTTACTATTACAATGAGCAGAAACATCCGTTCGTTCTTCATAATAATCATATCTCTCTAATGTCCTTTTTATACTTTACTCAGCACTTGATCAAGCTTTGCTGCAAGGCTTGAGTACTCTTCATAACCCACGTGGGAGTAATAAATATTTCCCTTTTTATCAAAGATATAGAGAGTAGGTACTCCCGCTGATGCGTAGGTGTTCTGAATGGTTCCTTGCAAATCATCCAAACCAAACGTCCAGTCTAACGTCATGTTAACCTGGTTTTTGAAGTCATCGATAGTGTCTTGAAGCATGGATGCGGTTTCTCCACTTGATACCCAGACGTCTATCGAAAGGATAGTGACATCATTTTTTGAATAATTTTCTGATATCTTTTTCAACTCAAACATCTGAAACATACATGGTTGACAGTTCACCGCCATGCAATCAAGCACAATAACCTTCCCGTAAAAATCACTAAGATGTTTCGCCTCACCGTCTAGAGCTGTAAACGAAAAATCCTCGCCAGTAGTAATTTTTTCTTCTGTACAGCCAGCGAAAACTGTGAGAAAAATAAATAGAAAAACAAGGAAAAGAACAGGCGGCTTTTTTATTCCTGAAATCATCATCACCAAACAAGTATTTATTGGTACGGTTTCAATTTCTGTATGAGCATGTCTTTTGGCATTGCACCAACGAACCGATCAACTAAAGTCCCGTTTTTAAACACCAGCAACGTCGGTATACTCATGATTTTATGTTTCATCGAAGTCTGCGGGTTTTCATCGACGTTCAGCTTACCAAACACGATTTTTCCTTTCATTTCTTTTGCAAGTTCTTCGATGACTGGTCCGATCATTCGGCAGGGGCCGCACCAGGGTGCCCAGCAATCAATCACGATCGTCGGATATTTCTTCATCGTCTCATCTATATCGGCATCAAGAAGGTGAATTGGTGTATCTGGCCATTTTTTTTCCATGGTTTTTCCTCTATTCATATATTGTTTCTTTAGTTGCTCAAGTTTCCTCTTTTTTATTACCTCAAGATCATCCATTTATCCTCGAATAGCGATATCCCCCTAATTAATATTTGGACTAAAAAAAAGACAGAAAAAACCTTATTTAAGTGTATCCTGGAGCCACTTTCTGATTCTGAGGTATCCTACCTTTTTTTCTCCATCAAGCCAGAGGATAGGTGCGGTTTTCTGAAGATCCTCAAAAACGTTATGGGATTTCGCCAGTGTAAAATCCTCGTCACGCCACTGGTTCAGGTCATGGGGAAACGTCACGATTTCGATATCGTTTCTTCCTGTTAGTAGCTCTTTTGTTTCCTGGCATTTGATACAATGTTCTAAGGAGAACAAGATAGGTTTCGTAATACGGACACCTCACTAACGATTGTACATTCTCCCATTATTGTTGAAATATTACATGACTGAGTTTGTTTTATAGTTTGCTCTACAAGTGAATTGTGAGTGACAAAACTATTTCAACTCTTTTCTTTATTCTGCCCTAGAAAATATATGATTGAAAATCATAAAATTGTCAGAGATCCGATTCATGGTGATATTAAAATCACTGGAATACTGGTTGATTTACTCAAGACTCCTGAGGTACAACGTCTGCATAACATTAAACAACTCGGATTCGCCCACCTGGTCTTCCCTGGAGCGCATCACACCCGATTTGAGCATTCCCTTGGTAGCTCCATGATCGCGTCTCAAATTGCCGACATCCTTGGTCTGAAAGAGATGGAAAAGGAATTGATCACCTGTGCTGCTCAGTTACATGATATTGGTCATGGCCCGTTCTCGCATACCTTGGAATCGATTCTGATGGAGAGATTTGGCGTTGATCATGTCGATCTCACGGAGAAACTGATTCTTGGGAACTATGATATTCTAGAGGTAAAAGAACAACAGTTTATTTCAGCACCTAAAGTACATGAAATCCTTGATAAGTATCAGGTGAATGAAAAAGATATCGTGAATATCATCCGAGGGAAACTATCAAAAAGATCATACCTCAGTCAACTCTTGAATAGCACGATTGATGTTGATCAGTTAGACTACCTCATGCGTGATGCGTACTACACGGGTGTTGCGTACGGGATGATTGATCTTCAGCGACTCTTGCAGACGATCATGATTCATAAAGGGAATTTGACGATGATGCGCAAAGGCGTCAACGTCGTAGAAAACATACTCATGGCGCGTGCATTAATGTATTCATCCGTGTATTTTCATAAGACCGTACGTATCCCCGAACTGATGTTGTCAAAAGCATTGGAGGAAATACCTGATGCGGAGCCGTTTGAGTTTTTCCGGATGACTGATGCTGAGATCATGACCTCACTTAAGACCATGGGTCGGTTTCAACAGGAGATTATCACGCGCCTGAAATATCGTGATCTCTTCAAACAGGCATATGCGGTCTCACTGCAGGATTTAGATAAACAAGGAATCAAGGCTGTGAAACGGCTTGAGGATGTGTCGACCCGGCGGGAGAAAGAACGCGAGTTGGAAGACACCTTTTGCATCCCCAAAGGTCATATCATCATCGATGTCCCGCGTCCCGAGTTATTACGAGCTGAGCCACGAATTAACAAAACCGATATCCAGGTTATAGATAGAAACGAGATAAAGACTTTAGATGATTTTACCCCTGTCGCCAAAGCGATTCGTTCGCGTATCGCTCCTGATTGGGCAATCATGCTTATCACCGATGAAAAATATCGAAAGATTGTCGCCAAAAAATCAGAGAGAATCTTGTTTTCTTAGAGAATAAGGAGAGAATGGGGAAGTTTGAAGGTGGTGAGGAGAGATTAAAAAAAAAATTTTGCCTCCCCCATTCTTGGAGATGATAAGGAGAGATAGTATATAAATTTTTTTATAGAATTAATATATATTCTATAAATACCTTCCGATAAATTCCTCTTTTCCTTGGAGAGTGTATCAAAATAAAATGTTAATTTATAAGGTCCTTTTAATAGAATTAATAAGCATGTCAATCGTTGAATGAACCACGTCGGGTGAAGAAATATAGTGTCCAGCGAACATGTTTGCGAACAACAATCGTTCGTCGTCTGCAAACCCAAGGAGATCTGCAAACAAGTTTGCCGCGTTCCAAGCATCACCTGCACCAGTGGATCGGTACACTGTTGAGAGAGACATGGTAGGTACAACAATAAAGGTGTTACGGATCGAACCAGAAAACAGAGAGGTATGTAAATCAATACGTGCTGGTATCTTCTTCTTCAATGATACAGCAGCAGAAATCATTTCCTCTTGTGTTTTATTGGAGCTGTTACTGTAGTATCGTAGTTCATTTTCATTGAGTCCAAAGATATCCAACTGAGGATTCGTCAACACCTTATTTATCAGCTCAGGAATGTCATATACTCGAGGGGAGGGATCACCAGAGTCAAAGAAAGTTCTTACCCCATGTTTCTTTGCAATCTCAAAGACCTTGCAAGCAAGATCGGTGCCGGAGCGATTGAGATTCCAGTTTGTAACCCCGACAAGATCCGCGGATGTAATCAACTCGCGATCATGATCATTCAGCAGTTCAAAGGTGAAGGTAGCAACCGACCCAGGATCCCCGATCATAATGTTTGCATGGTGTTCCTGAAACTCAAGTGCGGTAGTGATCGCAAGGTTCCCATCGGTTTTCACACCAGAAAGGTCCACACCACTGTTTCCTAAAAAATACTGTAAAAGATGCATACCTAATGGATCAGTTCGACAGATCAAATGAGCGCTAATACCAAGTCGTGCGAGTGCTAGAGTGGTATTCGCAGCGTTTCCCCCCTGAGTAATCCGCTGGGCAATCCCAGAGAGGTTTCCGCCTCCTTGTGCCGCAACAGTTTTTACCGCATTACACGTCTTTTCTACGGTATCTAAGGATATGAAATGATCGACAAAGAAATCAGGGAGCATCACCACATGGAACGTCGGAAGTTCAGTTCTCTCAAGACCTTGTAGTGTCTGTAGTAATCGTTTCTGAAGGGAAGACTCCATTCACACACCACCAACAGTATCATGCACCCTCTATTTTAGCTTAAACGCTTTTCTTTTTTTATATTTTTGACCTGAAAAACAATAAAAACCGGCCAATTAGAGAAAACTATATATATGAGGTCCGTACAGATATAGTACGAAAAAAATTAAGAAAATCAATGACAGGAAACGATCATAAAAGGGTATAAAAACGGAAAGGAGAGAATTTTTATGACAATTATAACACTAGATGACCTATCAAAAGCCATTGCACACCGTGTCGGTATCGACATCGAGGAAGCACGGCGTGACGCAGGGTTCGTCATGGATATTTTTGGATTTGACGACCGCGTCATCGACAACGTGCTTGATCCTGAGGATCGACAGCTGTTCTACATCCTTGAAGAGGAAGGCATGCTGACGACCGAACGGGAAGAAACCACGTTGTACGACGGTCGGGAATGGCGTACCCATTACTGGCGTCTGAAAAAAGACACGATTTCCCGATACTCCAAAGAGATTGGTTCGGAGCGCAGCGCACTCATTGTCGATAAGAAACAGCCAAAGAATATCTCTGATGATGATATCTACGGCACCATCGATGACGAGATGTGGGTGACAACCCGAAAAACAGGGTAAACACCATCTTTTTTTATTTTTTTTCCCAATAAATTTATTTTTTGATAAACTTAATAAGTTACTTCGAGTTGTGGATTTCCTTATATTATAGTTTCTTTAATGGGGTGAGAGTATGGCAAAACGAAAAAGTATCATAAGCTCAGAATCTGTTACCGAAGGACATCCTGATAAAATGTGCGACCTGATATCCGACGCGGTACTTGATGAAGCACTCCGACAGGATAAAAACTCCCGAGTTGCTGTTGAGACCGCGACCAAGAACGGAGGCGTCATGATTTTTGGTGAAATGACCACAGATGCCTACATTGACATCCCGCATGTGGTCCGCGACACCATCAAAGGAATCGGATACACCAAATCAGAATACGGCATTGAATGGGAAACCTGCTCGGTTTGGGTCCAGATTACGGAACAGAGTCCCGATATCTCTCAAGGCGTCACTGCGGGAAAAGGCCTGCATAAAGAGCAAGGCGCAGGTGACCAAGGGATGATGTACGGGTACGCCTGCAACGAAACCAAGGAGTTTATGCCACTGCCGATTCTTCTGGCGCACAGACTAACCAAACGATTATCCGAGATTAGAAAAAGCAACCGAATTTCGTACCTGCGACCGGATGGTAAATCGCAGGTCTCGATTGAATACGATGAAAAAGGTAAACCCGTTCGAGCCCATACGATTGTTGTGTCGACACAGCACGATGGTGGTGTCTCCCATGACCGGATACGAAAAGATGTTATCGAAACGGTGATTAAACCCGTCTGTAAAGAATGGATAGATAAAGATACCGTTTATCATGTGAACCCCACAGGTGCATTTATCCGTGGTGGTCCGTACGCGGATGCTGGATTAACTGGAAGAAAGATTATAGTTGATACCTACGGGGGCATTGGCAGACATGGGGGTGGCGCATTTTCCGGTAAAGATCCGACAAAAGTCGATCGTAGTGCTGCCTATGCGACACGGTATATCGCAAAAAACATTGTCGCCTCAGGTATTGCAGAGAAATGTGAAATCCAGTTTGCCTATGCGATCGGAGTTGCAGAACCGGTTTCCATTAACATCGATTGTTTTGGAACAAATAAAATTTCCCTTGATACTATCGAGACACTCATCCGAGAATTTTTCCCCATAAAACCCGCTGATATTATCGAGCAGCTTGACCTGCGCCGACCAATCTTTAAGAAAACCGCTGCATACGGTCACTTCGGACGGGAAGACCCTGATTTCACCTGGGAGAAACTCGATAAGGTAAAACTCTTGAAAAACGAAGCAAAGCTCTAAAAACCCTATTTTTTTCTCTTTTTTTATGATATTCACTAAAAGTAGAGCGAATAGGAGTAAACAATCAAGTATGAGTGGTGCTTAGGAGAACAAACGATTTCGCTGGATGATGATTATTTTTCTGTTATTAATCAGTGACGTCCACCTTATATAATACATGGTGTTTTGGGCATTCCATTTTTCCATACACTTTCTTAACGGTGTAGATTTTTCCATTTTGAAGTGCTGTGCTGGTACAGATTTCAAAAGAGTCGCACCCGATGTTCTTGCATTCTTTTTTTTCCACCGTTGTCGTTGATCCCTCTGTAAGTTCTTTGATGATAGCAACAGTTAAGGGGAGTTCTTCGACTTCGACTACGACAACTTTTCCTTCATGGATGCTGCACTCATGGTGTTTATCTCGTAGTTTTGTGATGCGGTATTTCCGCCCTGGTTTCAGGTTAAAACACACTGTTTTCAATTGACAGTTTCTGCATTCACTATTAGAGCCAAGGTAGGTGAATTCTTCCCCTTCGACGGCGAGTTGTTCGCCAACAAGTGTAACAAGAACCATTATATCACTCCAGTTATCTTCGCTAGTTTCTTTGCGGCATCCTCGGTTAATCCTAGTTCACCAAGGATCGTATATCGATCAGGGCGTATCTTCTGCGCGCCCATGAGCGCCTGGATAATTTTTTTCTTAGGGATGTTCAATTCTTTCGCGGTGGTCGGGGCACCAATCATTTTTAATGCATCACGGATTAGTTGCCAGTCGCCTCCATGCAGGTACATCATCATGATAGAACCTACTCCGCACTGTTCTCCGTGTAAAGCTTTTCCTGGTGCGGTGGAATCAAGCATATGCGAAAACATATGTTCAGCACCGGACGCGGGGCGAGTGTTTCCAGCAACGCTCATGGCTACCCCTGAGACAACCATGCATTTTATAGCTTGCCAGACTGCTTCTTCGAGTCCTGTGCGGATATCCTCTGCTTTGTCAAGTAACAGTTGAGATGATGTTGTTGAAAGTGATGCAGCAAAGGTACTGAATTCTTCGTCTTTTAATCGATGGGCAAGCTCCCAATCTTTGACTGCAGTAAGGTTCGATATCACATCAGCGCACCCTGAGGCAAGCATGCGATAAGGGGCTTTCATAATGACCGCGGTGTCGGCAAGGACTGCCATGGGGGATACCGCTGATTTTGAGATGGAGCCTTTTTTATCTTTCAACGAGGCACGTGGTGACGCCATCCCATCATGGGATGCTGATGTCGGGACGCTTACAAAATTCATAGAAAGCTCATAGGTTGCACATTTCGTGACATCGATGACGGAGCCGCCGCCGACGCCAAGTAAGAAATCTGAGCTGGTCTTCTTGGCTTCTTTAATAACGGTGTTGACCTCTCGGATCGTGGGCCATGCGGGGAAGACATCTCGTTTGATTAAGGGCAAAGAGAGGACAACCATGTTGACCTCGTACCCAGCACCAGAAAGGATCTTTTCAATCCGGTCACCAGATATTTTTTTGGTGTTCTTATCGCAGACAAGCAGCACGTTGTTACTCGGTGCGAGGTGATTGCAGATTCCCTTGATCTGATCTGTTGTGTTATGACCAACGATGACTTCCCTGGGGAAAATCATGGTTTTGAATTTAGTAAATCGCTCCATGTTGGACTCAGGGGAGTAAACTGCAGGTTTATTATATTATTCTTTTGTTGAACGATAGGTTTAATATACTCTTTATAAAGAGGTTTCTGCTATTTTTATTAATAAACAGTAAATATGGACGTCATTTTTCAGAAGGTACATTTTTAATAAATCTCGATTAGGATTTTAGTGGAGAAATGAAAACTTATATCTAATAAACGCTAGGGTGAGTACTGCAATAGCTACGCTATTACCGCCATCGAGCGTTGTACAGTACCTGTTGAACAGACCAAGCAGTTAAAATTACAGGAGACATTGGATATTATAGCGTGATGTCCATTATAGGCACAACACCAATGGTTAGATGAAGACAGAAAAACTTGTTTTGAACAAGGTAGGAACTTGCCAATATAAAATGGAATTCAGAAAACCGAACGTCCTATCCCTTGAATATATAGAAAAAAATCAAAAAGTCAGATGGTCAACCAGAAAAAGCCTTGAAATATCTAGATCACTATCCCAGACGGCATTTAATAAAATTTGGATGTTCAATAACCACAAGAGTTACCTGAGTAATAAGAGGTGAAACAGGCGCGCAACGCTTGTTGGCGGTAATAGATAGCTACGTAAAGTTATAAAAAAAATGAGGGCTTTTTCTGTCATTTATTTGTTTATTATTTTTCGTTCTTCTTTTTGAAGATGGGCATAGCGCTGCGTATGCTCATATATAAGTGCTTCATAAATTTCCTTCGAAATTGATCCTTCTTTATAATATTTTTTTGCTGCTTCTTCTTGGAGTCTTTGCGTTTCTATCATCTCTTCCTGAATGGATTTTAAGCGCTCGAATCTATAAATTCTTCTTATGAAAACAAAACCGATTATTCCACACAAACTTGCAGCAAATAATGGTATCAATGTAACGAGGATAGTAGATTGTGTTTCGGAAGTAATTAAAATACTCTTTTTAACAACCCCTGCATTTCCAAATAAATCCTTAGCGCTTATTTCAAAGACTTGACTTCCAATATCCTGGTCTGTAACAGTAATATTAGCGGTGTACACACCATTATTCTCATTCTGTAGTGTGATATTGCCATGAGGTGTAACAGCAAGTACTGCACCTGTTTTCATTAACGTGCTATCTAGATACCGAACCTCAACTTTAAAAGAAATCATGGAATTTGATGAAAATTGTAACGTTGTCGGCTCTAAAATAGTAAGCTGTAGTGGTGCAGGTTCAATAGTGATTGAAAGAGCACCTCCGCCTGCTTTTAATACGCCACTTACATTTTTTGTGCTTTCAACAGTGAAAAACCATTCACCAATAGGAGCATCCCATGCAATAGTATAATTTTGTTTGTAGTTTCCTGGAGAGTATTCAAGGAGAAGGATTGTTACTAAGGATGGTAATGTACAAAGAGTAGTTGCATTTCGAACACTTTGTAAATTTTCGGTAACATATACAGAAATATCAAATGTATCACCTCGTTGATAGATTGCATTATTTGGTGGTGAATAGAAATCAACAGCAAAACGCATAATATCTGGAGGAAGAGAAACGGTGAGGTACTTTGATTGAATTCCTACATGTCCATTATTATCCACCACTCTTGCCCGTATGGTCCATAATCCTTCATCATCCCCATAAGAAATCGGATAAAAATAGTCAAATGAGTCGTTTTGAATTTGAGTTGTTATGGATATATTTTTTTTCCCATTTGCAATCGATATAATAACATTGCCAGAATCAACGATATCATCATTAAATGTGGTTGCATTTCCGTAGAGATGGATCTGTTGTCCTTTTAGATATTCATCTTTATCAGTAAATAACATAACTGTCAAATCAGTTGTAACATTGATATGAATATCTGTAGTATGATTAATTCCTTCGGATTGTGCACAAATTTGGTATGTATAAAGTCCTAGATTCGCAAGGATAGATGACCGAAAAGTAATGATACTCGTAAAAGGGGTTAACCCTGTTGTTGGTTGAATAGTAATTGATATTCCCTCCGGTGTATTCTCAACCCATTTTCCTTGAAGAGAGACGATCCCTGTAAGATTTTCTGACTGATTTATAAAAAGAGTAACTGAAACATTCTTCCCAGGGATGAGTTGTACCTCATCATTTTGAATTTGTACGGAATAATCGAATGATTGTGAAGATAATGAAAGCGGAATGAAAAAAATTATACCAGTACTAAGTAAAATGATAATTAAAGTAAATAATCGATGTCTTTTCACTATTATCTCCTCAAATCCTTCACTAAATTTGTCCAACTTTTTTTTTATTATTTTTATCTTGATTATTTCTTTTTTTTCTGTATCTTTTTTTCTATGATATGTCTCTGCTTTTCTAATTTTGCTAATTTACTCTCATATTCTTGTAAGAGATTATCATATGTTTCTCGGGAAATTGATCCGCTTATAAAATATTCGGTCGCTTTATCTTTTTTAAGTCTACCCAATTCCATGACCTCACGTTTAAAATTTCGTAATCGTACTGTTCGAGAAACATCACGGGTTACAACCCCTAATGCAAAACTCAATCCTAGCAACATCATACCCGTGAACCACCAATACCGAACAAAATAACTTGATAATTGCATTGGAATAATTTCCAGGGCCGTTCCTTTTATAACACCAAGGTTTCCGTAGACATCAGTTGCCGATATCTGAATATTTAAGTAACCTAAATCCTCATCGGCCGCGGTATATACTGCTGTATACAAACCATTTCCAGATTTTTTAAAATTCAATGTGCTCCCATCATTTTTCATTGCAGATACAATTCCTTCTTCAACGGGAGAACCATCTGGGTAGAGGAGTTTAGCAACAAATGTTATTTTCTCTCCTGTTTCGAAGCTCTTTCCAATCGGTTCAACGATTTCGAGCGATAACTCTGTTGGCTCAACCTTTATTGGAACATAGGCGAAGCCTGCTTTAAACATTTCATTTTCACCGGTTGATCCCGCAATATACACACTCCAATTTCCTAATTTGCTATTCATCCTAAGTGTGTAACTTTTTGAATAGAGGCCTGGTGAAATCTCAGATAAAAATACTTTTGTTCCATCGGGTGGTTGAATTGTAACCGTTGCACCACGAATTTTTATTTCATTTTCAACGATACTAACGGTAAACGATACATCTTCGCCCCGTTTATACACCTGACCAGGTAATGGACTAAGGATTGCAATTGTGTAATATTTATAGATTTCTGGGACCGTAATAATGATATTGATTCGAGTGGCGATAGCGGTTGTATGCCCAAGAGAATCCACTGCAGTGGCAGCAACTATCCAATTTCCTTCAAATTTATCAAATGTAATATAATATTTTGTTTGAAAAACACCGTTGGTCACAACGGCATTCATTTGTTCACTCCAAGTACCAGTCGAAAAATTAAGTGTTACCGTCCCACTTTTCACTGCATTCCCGTTTGGATCATCGACGGTTCCAGATAATTGTATTTCCTGTCCTTTTTCATAGGTTGTTTTATCGGATTCAACGGTAAGTGTAAGATTTGTTTTTATATCTAATGAAATATAAATCCAGTCGCTGATTCCTCCACCCGTTGCAGTAATTTTATATGTATATTCTCCAGATGATGCTCGATTTGATGTAGAAAATGATAGAATGGAATCAAAGGGTGGGAGATCAGTAACACTACTAAATGTAGTCGTAACACCTGAAGGAGAGGATCCTAACCATCCTCCAGAAAGAGAAACGCTTTCTTTCGAACCATATTGAAACGTAATTGAGATTCTCGATTCATCGGAATCGCTTCTCATAAGAGAAAATGATGTTGGAGAAGCTGACATCTGGAAAATCATTCCAGCAATACGAACAGTTATTGGGAGGGTTCTCGTTCCCGTGAGACTCGTTGCTATAACATTGAAGATAAACTCACCGGTTGATGCATCCCCACTTGTTTCAAAATCTATAATGGAAGTAAAAGCACCATTACCGGATAGTTTACTGAAATTAATAGTCACCCCTGTCGGGAGGAGCCCAACCCATTCACTCTTCGATAAGTTTATCAATTCATCATCACCAAAACTTACCTGTATCTGTATGGTAGTACTGCCAGTACCCCCTCGAAGGATCGTAAGAGCGGAGGATGTTGCAGTCAATGAGAAGTCAAATACGGTGAGATTTCTTGTCTCCGAAAAATTACCAGGATTTCCTGCTTGATCCCATGCACGAACACGCCATTGTAATCTGCCTGCGATAGTTACTGTAATGCTCAATGTGGTGTTATCGGATGTATTTTGATTGACAAGTAATGATGTGAAATTATCATTCGATATCTGAAGTTGATAGCAGGAGATCCCTGAGACATCTGAGGTGTTTGTAGTGTTATCTGCCGTTTCATTCCAAGAAAAGGTCACGTGATTATTATTGGTATCATAGTTATCAGTTGGTAATAACAAGTGAGGTTGATCTGGAGTGGTAGTATCAATGATGAAACTCCATACATCAGAAACATTCGTTCCTTGGGTGTTGTTTGCAACAACTTTCCAATACCATCTACCCTCAGATAAAGCTTTTCCAACTGGAGTTGTATAGCTGGTGGTTGAGGGGCCGAGGGAGATGTTTATATGTTCATCGCCATCGGAAAAATCGGTTTCGTGGTCTACATACAGGGTGTTGTTTTCTTGGTTTTCACCGTTAGTCCATTGGAAGGTGGGCGTAGTGTCGGTTGTATATGTGTTGTTATCTGGGGATGTCAGTGTTGGTCGTGTCGGGAGGGCGAGTTCTTCACTGCCCACAGAAAAGAATCCTCCATTGGTGGCGTTGTTTACATTGTTATATCCTGTTTTTATCCAATTAGCAGATCGGGCAATCTTTGAGATACAGAACTCATCGATTGTTCCTTGCCAATCATAACCATTGCTTGAAGAGATTGCAAACGTTGCCTTTGTAGGATTACGATAACCTGCTGTTCCGCATAACCTACCATCGATATAAAGCCGAGCATTATTAGCTACACTATCTATTAATGTAGTATAAAGATGCCACTGATTTACATTAGGTTGGACGCAAAATAAGTTGCCCCCGCTATCCCAAGTATTAAGATATATATTCCCATCATAAAAAAATAAATCAGGGCCACCCGTTCCGGTATTACCAATGCACCAAAGCATGTCGGCTAAACCAGAGGTAGTAGATTTTGCCCATGCAGAAATTGTGACCGTAGAGGGAATCGCTATGGTGATATCGATATAATCCTCACTTCCATCAAAACTAATAGATTTGCTAATTTTCCCATCTGCGCCATAAGTCGCACCAGTTAAAGTTCCAGATTTTCCATTACCTGAAGAATCGAGGATTGTCCCAGACGTTTCATTTAAGTGCCAAACACCCAGATAATTGCTATCCCAAACACCATGAGGGTTTTGTTGACTCGAACATTCACTATTACCATAATACATGTAAATCTGAGTATCAGAACTACTGGAAAGGCTGGTGACATTTACCCATGCGACTAAGGCACCTGTTCCTGCAGTATATTTTTCTATTTGATGATTTAACTTATTACCACTAACGTCTGTAAACGCTATATCATCACCATCAGATTGTGCTGTATCTCTTAGCTCCGTATCTGTTATGTTAAGTAGTACTGGGAAGTTGGTTTGGTCACTTGGAACTTGATTATGGTTAAGTGTTATTAATTTTCTATAACTCCAATCTAAATCCCACCAGGTTGCTGGATCACACCAGGTAAGGTTAACAGAGGTAGATAAACCAGAATGAGAAAAAACCGTAACCACCGTAGTATATTCCTTAACCTTGGTATCATGGACTACCCAAGTGCCTTTCCAGACACCATCATACATCGTTCCTGAAGCAAGCTGAAGATTTACGACATCAAAACCTTTTTCGTGATAATTTTTTGCCTGAACAGTTGCAATCCCTGAGATATCTTTTACAGTCACAGAAATGACCATTAACGAACCAATATTGACTTTCTCCGGAATTACAAAGGCATCATTAATACAAGGTTCCTGTTGAAAAGGGATTAATTGGACAAATGGAGATGGAAGAAAAAAGAAAAAAGCAACAATCAGAAAAAAAATTAGTTTCAAGGCATCCACCAAGTCATTCTCCTCACATGATTATTTGACTAATCTATTTTCTTTCTTATCAATTTTTTTAAGATATCTTCTTCATTATCTGAAGAATATGAAATCTGCTTTTGGGTTTCAATTTCTTTCACACTATTTTCGATAGTTGGTTGCTGTATCTTTGATTTTAAATTAAAGAAACTACCAGAGAACACATTTATACCTTCAGAAGAAATTGTAATTGGAGCAATTCTCTGCGAATGTGAAGTACCACGAAGCTTAATTATTTCCACTCCACGTAATCTTTCAGTCTCACCTTGAAAATTATAAAAAACAATGATTCCATCCGCAAGAAAATCCTCTACGCCAGTTCTAGAAAACTTATATGGCGCATCCGAAGATTCAGTAATAAAAAATGTAGTTAATGCTAACTCTTCGAAAAATCTGAATAACTGTTCGATATAAATCCGATATTGTTCTAATTTTCCAGAAAAAGAGGTCTCTATTGCTGAAATTGAGTCTAATGCAAGGAGACGAGGATTAAAATTTTCAGGAATAAAATCTAATACGACATCAATATCTAGTGGGAGACGACCACTGGCTTTTTCTAAAAGAGCTTCTACAGATCTTGCTATTATAATTGGTTGTAGTCTCTTCAATGCTATCTTACCACAATTTTTTGCAGATAAAATAATCTGATTTGGTTCATTTTTTATTTCTTTAACGTCAAAACCAAATGATAACATATGTGATTTAAGTCTTTCCGGTCGTTCTTCCATAGAAAGATACACACAATCGTGTCCTTGACATGCTAAATTATAGAGAGTTTGTAAACAAAATATTGTTTTTCCACACCCTGGTCCACCAGCGATAATGATATTTGATCCTTCAGGAATGCCATTTTTTATAAGATTGTCAAATCCTGATATTCCAGTACGAATCCATTTCTCTTTTATGAACTCTTTTTCTTTAAAAAATTGGTCAATCTCTTCTAATTTTTTTAATTTTCCATCCACAAATTTTTCTCCTAGTGCACCAATAGTGTATGTAATTGGATTGGTTTATAAATATTTTGTTATAGGTGAATGACAAATATAAAAAGAATTATGTTAAAATTCTACAAAAAATTTTATTAGAGAATCACATAAATATCTTCGATATCAAGAGAGGAATTATTGTGGTTATCTGTGGCTCTCACGGTAAGGGTGTGCAGCCCACGGGATGCTTGGAGATCCCAGCTGAATGGTGCTTCCGTGTCAACGGATTGCGAGACATCATCAAGGAAAAATTCAACGGAATTGGCATTTTCGGTCGTTACCTGCACCGTAAGTTTTCCTAGTATCCGTGCAGCCGCTTTCTGTATTGGGAGTTTTTTAAAAAGTGTTGGGATTCCTCTGCCAAAGAGATAGGTGTGATAGTAGAGCGGTGTTTGGATATGCACTTTGGGGACATCTGGTTTGAGGTTTCCATAGACTCCGTCGATGTACATGACACCGGTGCCATTGCCGTACCATTCCGCGATCATGTCTGCGTCATAGGACATGCGGAACCAACCGTCCTCTCCCCATTTTGTCCCCCAGCTGTTTTTTACAATCCAACAGTTCTTACTATCATCATATCCTACGATGGTAACGACGTGTCCTCCGACCGTTCTACCCTCATGATGTTTATATACGCCTCCAAAGTAGAAAAGGAAATCTTTCCAAAAATGGATGCAGATAATGAGCGGCCCATGGTCTATCAACGCCTGTTTCATAGCGCTGATATTGTGGTCGACCCATCCCCACTCGGTAATTTTCACGGTTCTATTCTCCCACCCAGGGAGACTTTCAAAGGGATAATCAAATGCTCGATGCGGATCAGGGAAACATCCTTCATCAGGGACGCCATACTCCATGAGATAGTGCGCCGCATCGACTATACTGACATATCCTTCTTCAATGCTTCCTCCTGCATAGAAATACAAGTGATTTTCTGAAAGATCAGGATTGTATTGCTCTTGGAGTTGGTATTGCATTTTTGTTTCCAGTGCAGCACAGATAGCAAACGCCTCACAGGTGGGCGCTGGTGACTGATCTTTAATAGGAGTAGTATAATCGGTTCCGTTGATATCCTGCCAACTGAACGCAGGCGGTAAAGCGAGCATTTGTTCAGCAGTACCAATTTTTACGGTACTTATAGAAGTAATTGGGAGGAGTAATATAACTACACAGAGAATCGTAATTGTTTTCTTCATAGTATTTCCCTTACATAATACATAATATTTTGCCTTTATAATAATTGTTATACATCCTTGAGTGGAGGGTACATTAATATATGGTCTTTTTCTTAGCCTTGAAATAATGAACCTTCGAACCATTACGGTACAGCAAAAAATGGTCCTATTCTTAGGTATTTTTCTTGGAATCATTGCGGTGATTATAATTGCGTATCTCCTTGCACCAACCCTAGTCTATGACCAGTGGATCTGGAAATATTACTGGGGACCAGTGGTTGCTGATGCATCGGGGCATTCAGTTTCCTTCAACGGTGTCACCGCGCAAGAAGGCTATACGATTCTTTCGGAGATTACCTATGGTCTTATCCTTGTCTGTGCCCTCTATGGACTGTACAAACTTTTGAAGAAACTTGAAATCAGGATTGATTGGTATTTCTGCCTTGCCTTGTTTCCATATATCCTGTTTGGTCCCGTGACTCGCGTCTTGGAAGACACCAATTATTTTTCTGAGCCTGCTGTGTATTGGTTCATTTCACCACTAATATACTTTCAGACGACGCTGTATGTGTTGATCTTTCTCTTTCTAGGATATTATCTCCAAAAAAGAGCATTTAATGCAAGGAAAACACTGTTCATACTTCTTTCTGTGTTTGTTCTTATTGATAGTTTCTATACAATTATTTGGGCTCTTGGAATCCGCTATGGTGCCTCTCTTATTGAACCTGGTTTCTTTTACGTTCTTTCCATTCTCGCATTTCTCCCTCTTCTGTATCGTATGATAAAAAAACAGATGATGACGGTAAATACCGTTGTTTTCTCAGGCGGGTTGCTTGTCGTCCTCCCGTGTTTTTTCCTTATTGGACGATGGATCATGGGGGACCAATGGAGTGGTTCTTATGGTACATATGGTAATGTGTTTTTGCTTGTTATCGGTCTTGTTTTCCTCATCGTACTTCTCGTGTACCTGATTGCGTGGGTCTATCGAAAACATGACACCATCATGGTGTACAAGAATCCGTTGAATCTCTCGATGCTTGCAGGACATCTGATTGATGGGATAACAAGCTACGTGAGTATCTATGATCCCTTGCATATGGGGTTGCCGTCCTATGTTGAGAAACACCCTGCATCGAATGGTCTCATGGAGCTGTGGCCGCCGTTATTTCCCATCGTCAAATTCCTCCTGATTATTATAGTGATTTATGTTTTTGATGTCGTCTATAAAAAAGAACTGGGGAAGTATTCGCGGTTAGTTAATCTCCTCAAAATCGGCATCTTCATCCTTGGCGTCTCACCAGGATTGCGGGATTTGTTACGGGTCACCATGGGCGTATAAAACTGTCTTGATGACCTTAAAAGGAGAGACAACAGAATTATAAACACCATTGTTTTTTCTTCAGAGATGATGAGGCGGCATCCGGATTGGCTGAAAGTACGAATCGGTGGAGGAAAAAATTTTTCCAAAGTAAAAACTCTCCTGAGGTCTGTGAAGTTACATACGATTTGTGAAGAGGCAAGATGCCCTAATATCGCTGAATGTTTCGGATGCGGCACCGCTGTTTTTTTAATTTTAGGGAACGTCTGTACCCGAGACTGCCGATACTGTAATGTGACGCATGGGACGCCGAGTTCCTTAAATGACAATGAGCCACGAGATATTGCAGAAAGCGTAAAGACCCTAGGGTTGAAGTACGTGGTGGTAACGTCGGTGACACGAGATGATCTCAAGGATGGCGGGGCAAGTATTTTTTATAAAACGGTACGAGAGATCAGACGTTTGAATGATGCGTGTAAAATCGAGGTATTAATCCCAGATTTCAGAGGAGACGAAAAAGCAGTTCAGAAAGTGGTTGATGCAGCTCCCGATGTGATTAATCATAATATCGAGGTGGTTGAAAAGTTATTTCCATTGATTCGACCCCAAGGGGATTACCGGAGAAGTCTAGTGGTGTTGAAAACAATAAAAAAAATGGATGGAAGAATTCCCACGAAGTCTGGTTTCATGGTGGGTCTAGGAGAAACAAACGAGCAGACCCTCCAAACGATGCGTGATTTGAGAGTTGCCGATGTTGATTTCTTAACGATGGGACAGTATTTACAACCGACAAGGAATCATGTGGAGGTGAAAAAATATTATACGCCGGAGGAGTTTGTAGAGTTGAAAAACACTGCGCTTCAGTTAGATTTCTCGCATGTTGAATCAGGACCGCTTGTTCGAAGCTCTTACCATGCACAGAACGCCTTGCAGTAGATGTTTTTGGAAGCGGAGCTTTATAAGACGACAATTGGATACGCGTGCGGATTATGCGATCTCAATCTATCTATAAAGTGCCACAGGGGAAGCTGCTGAAAATTTCTGTCGAGTACGATGAAAAAAACAATGTTATCATGAACATTCGGATAACGGGAGATTTTTTTGCTTATCCTGAAGAGGCAATTGAACTGATGGAAACGAAACTAAGAAACGTATTGATGGAACGAGAGCAATTACTGGAGAAGATACGTTCAATCATTACTGAATATCATATTCAATTTATTGGTGTAAATGCTGAAGGCTTGACGCAAGGAATCCTGATGTGTAAACCATGAAAGAACAATGGAGACTGTTACAAACAGGTTTCAACACTGCTTTTTCGAACATGGCGGTTGACAGAGCGATTCTGGTCGTAAATAGCGAAGGCAAGGTTCCTCCTACCGTACGATTTTATGGGTGGATTCCGTCTGCTATTTCTATTGGGTATTTCCAGAGTTTGGCTGATGAAGTCGATATACGTGCGTGTGAACGGCTTGGTGTTGATTACGTGCGGAGAATAACTGGTGGAGGCGCTGTGTTTCATGAGAAAGAGTTAACGTACAGTATCGTGATCCCAGAATCTCATCCAGAAATTCCAAAAAACATCATGAAAAGCTACGGAAGAATATGTGGGGCGGTTCAGAAAGGATTGCACCATTTAGGAATTGAGAGTGAATATGTTCCAATCAATGATATCGTTACTGGTGGACGGAAGATTTCAGGAAATGCCCAGACAAGAAAGTTAGAAACAGTACTGCAGCATGGCACAGTTCTCATGGATGTTGATGTTGACAAAATGTTTTCTTTACTAAAAGTACCAAATGAAAAGATAAAGGATAAACTCATAACAGATGTAAAACAGAGAGTTACGTCGGTAAGGCACCTTTTAGGAAAAGATGTACGGTTTGAAGAAGTCGCTGGGGCAATGAAGATAGGCTTTGAGGAAGAATTTCATGTTGAGTTAATTGAAGGAAAATTGAGTAAAGAGGAACTAGCATTGGCAAAAAAATTTGAAAAAGAATGCTTCTCTGCGAAGGATTGGAATCATAGGCGATGAGGTCCTCTAATAGTCAGCGTCACACTATTACCTGATCATCATCAATCCTATTTTCATTATGAATGGTATCGCGTATAAACGATAACCGTATACTTCTAAATAAGAAACAGACCCAATGTCTCAGCGTACTCTTTTACCTGAAGATATTCTTCTCTAAGAACCGGATAGGTGATCTCCTCATATTCATCAGCATGGTATTCAGGTCGGTACTGCCCCATGACATTGACGGCAACCTCTAGGGTGTTTTTCTGAATCCACTCAAGAATCGGCCGGGAACAACACGTTCCATGGTTCGGCAAAACCAGATGTCTTACGATTACTTCACCTTGCTGATACGCAAGCATATGATTTCGTTTTACAACAGCTGTATATCCATCGATCTTGGAGAGGCGTTTCGCGCACGAATCATTCCCGTATTTAAAATCAGTCAGATAGATATCCATCACCCCGTGCAACAGTTTCATGGTTTCTTCTGAACAGTACATGTTTGAATTCCATACTTGCGGAATATTGCTGTCTAATTTCTTCAAAACATTAAGAATATACAAGAGATTTGATGTTGGGTCCCCACCGACCCAATTCACGTTTCGCGCGCCCTGTTTTTTCCGTTGTTTAACGGCTGTGACAAGCGCTTTTGGTTCAATGGCCACACCGCAAGGATTCTGGCTGATATCCCAGTTCTGGCAAAAAACACAATTGAAAGTACATCCTGAAAAAAAGATCGTATACGATGGGACAAGCACTGTCTCTTCACCGTAATGTAAAAACTTAGAGGCAATTCGCGATTCTTGGACGCCGCATTTCCCAGCGGTTTTTTCTCGATTTACCCTGCATTTGTGTTCACAGAGACAACACGCTTGATACAGACGGTCTGCAAGTTCGATTTTCAGATCAAGAAGTGACTGTTTCGGTGTAGTGTTCTGCACCTTCATCAACTGAAGCGCCTCGTCATGGGTGCGCCAGAGTTCATCGGTTGATTGGGAACGCTCAAACGAAACAGGGATATGCTTACAATCAAGATACTGTGCAGTGCCCTGTTCGTCAAGGATATCATGGTACTTTGGAAGGAGCGTTCGTATCGTCATCATTTTTTTGATATCGTCGTAGAGAATTAAAAACTATTTTTTATTCTGGTCAATATCGACCTGCATGCCATCTCGTGCTGCGATGACCGTGACTCCTAGCTTCTTTGTGAGTTGTTCTGCTAGCTCCCATGGTTTTGCTTTCACCATGCCCATACCAAAATGTGTCAGAATCGCAAGTCGTGGTTTGTTTGTCTCGATGATCTGTTCTGCCTCTTGTAAACAGAGGTGTTCAATCGTGCTTTTGTCCTCCAACATCACGACATTGACAATAAGGATATCTCCGGTAAAATATGCTGCAAGACCTGTAAAATAATCGGTATCGGTAATCAGAGAAATCGAGCTGGTTTTTCCTCTGATGTTTACACCATATGTTTCAACCCCATGTTTCAACTGTATTGGTGTTTCAAAAGAGATGTTCCCTACGTGGTACTTTCCTTTTTCTTTGAGAATCTCAATGCGTTCGACGTGCTCCCGAATGTATTTCAGGATGACCGGGTCACCTTCCAGTGTATCCCTTGGAGCAAACACGACTCCTTTTTTCTTGAATCCCCCGTTTGTCATGGCTTCTATCATTATGTTGATGTCGTTTGAATGGTCAATATGTCGATGTGTCAGAATAATACCGTCCAAATCCATTGGATTGAGCTTTGGTTTGCTTGAGATACAACGAACGAGGGAACCTGGCCCCGGGTCAATCATTACGTTTGTATCATCAAGTGTTAGCCAGATTCCCCCGGATGCCCGGAGCTGTTTCATTACGACGAAACGTGCGCCGGCAGTTCCTAAGAATTTTATGTTGTTCATCTTCTCCCTGAATTGAAAAGAAAACTATTTGGAGGCCATAGCTTATTTCCAAATATGAATCTTTCCGATTATACGTATTATCTTGTGAGGCAAATACCTGCCGGACGTGTTTCTACCTATGGTGCAGTGGCAAAAGTCCTTGGAAATAAACGATACGCAAGGGCTGTTGGTAAATATATGAATAAGAATCCAGATGCAGATACAATGCCCTGTTTTAAGATAGTCAAATCTGATGGGAGTCTGGGCGGATTTGGTCTTGGAATTAATGACAAGATACGAAGATTAAAAAAAGATGGCATTGAAGTGAAAGACGGAAAAATCATTGATTTTAAACGTGTGTTTTTTGATGATTTCAAAACAGAGCATCCCTTAAAGAAAAACAAATCATAAATCTGGTAGATCTTTACTTGAAATAATGGATATTCCTCTCGTCTCGAACCAAGTTCTATATTGGGTAACTTGTGATTTTTTAAGCTCTTTTTTATGCAGATATATTCCTTTTATATTGGGTGTTGCCTGTATCGTCTTTTCAAGGATTTCATCGTCTATATTTCCTCCTTCTATCTGGTATGTTGGTATCATGTGACCAAATGCTATGTTTTTTGTTACGGCAACTTCGGTGAATCGTGGTGCGTAGTGTCCCCCGCCGATCCCAAGGAGAACGGGGATGTCATTTGGAAACTCTTCTTCATAATGATATTTTGCAAAAAGTTCAAGCAACGATGATGCAATAATTGATGCGGGTTCTTTTTGTTGCCATTGAATCTCTGTGCTGCCGACTTCTACGAACAGGGTGGGGATCTTTAGGAACGGTCCGTGGTGGGTGACTTCATAGCAGACTTGATATTTGAGATCCGTTGGTTGAAGGTTTTTTTTAATGAGGCGAAGAAGATGCGTCATCATTCGTGGTGCTGCTGGTATTAAGGTTTTTGGTTTTCCACCGAACTTCGCATCACCGAAATTACCGATAGGATGGACAGTGAGGGTTGGTTCTCCCATTTTACTGCGATGTCTTGAAAGAAAGATAGCTATCTTTGGTTCGATGTGAAGCTGTTCGAATACTTCGGTGTCGATGTTTTCGTGTCGTATTTTTTTATCGGGGATAGTCACGATCACCAGATTGTTCATCGAAGCATGTCTGAAGACAGGGGTATTGTAAAAGGTTCCATGTTCCTCCCAAGTTGTTTGTTCTAAAAGACTGTTTTTTATATTCGTACTAGCAGGGTCCTCGGTTGAAGAAATAATAAGGACGGTCATGTAATCCTTGAAACATCAAGGGTGTTTTAGTAATTTGCGACACTATCTGTTTTGTTGACTGACGAGCTGTTTAATCCTATCGACATGAACAATATAGCGGATACGGTTTTCGACGGTACATATTTTTGCGATGAATTGGATCTCCTGCGCCTCTTCTTCTGTCGATAATAGCCCGATTACTATCATGCAATGAGGGGTTGTTTTGCTCCTTATAAAGTTTTGTTGTACAGATGTTATCCATTTATATAATTATTACATCTATAAAAATAGGAATAAACCGGTCGAATTACTTTTTCATTATGAATTCAATCAGGTGAGTCTCTTTTTTCGTAGTAATGACAATGAACTGTATGCACTTTTTTCTAGATATCCGCTCATGCGTTCTTTTTCCATAATTCCTCTCTTGTTGTTCATATCGGAGAGTTTCATTACATTTTCATTGCGGAGCACGGTGATGAACATTGGTTTTTAATAGGTCGTCCTCATTTGGGGAGAATGATGTTAAAACTTTCACCGATTGTCTGTAAGGATTATACCTTAAGATTTGAAAAAACTTTGATTATGGGAATCCTGAATGTGACCCCTGACTCGTTCTCTGACGGAGGCCTATTCAATGATGTTGATACAGCGGTCGCCCATGGGGAAAAAATGGTTTCTGATGGGGCTGACGTTATTGATGTAGGTGGAGAAAGCTCACGTCCAGGTTCAGCACCTTTATCTGAAAAAGAAGAACTGGACAGAATTTTGCCTGTCGTGACACGGCTCCTCCGTGAGGTTTCCGTTCCCATTTCTATAGATACCTATAAACCACTGGTTGCAGACGCGTGTCTGAAGGCAGGTGCACATCTCATTAACGATATCACTGGATTGATAAACCCGGAAATGAGGAAGGTTGCCGTAAAACACAACGTCCCTGTTGTCATCATGCATATGCGAGGAACACCAAAAATCATGCAGCAGAACCCTATCTACCAGGACCTGCTTGGAGAAATTACCGCATTCTTTCAAGAACAAATTGCAACGGCACGCAAAGCAGGAATCCAACATATCATTATAGACCCAGGGATTGGTTTTGGAAAAACAGTAGAGCACAACCTCCAGATATTGAAACATCTTGGAGAATTCAAGACGCTTAGTTGTCCGATTCTTGTTGGGCCATCACGGAAATCCTTTATCGGGGTGATTACGGGTTTATCGGTAAAAGATCGTCTTGACGGGACCTTAGCTGCAATCACAGTGGCTGTTATGAACGGAGCAAACATGGTACGCGTCCATGATGTGAACGAATGTAAGCGGGCTATACAAGTGGCAGATGCGATTAGAGGTGCATAATGCCAATGGTGTTCCTTGGTCTTGGGTCGAATATAGGTGACAAAGAAGAACATATCAGAAAAGCACTCACTCTCCTCGCTAACATCTGTAAAGTGAGACGAACATCTCATTTGTACCTCACAGAACCGGTTGAGTATATTGAGCAGGATTGGTTTTTGAATTGTGTCGTCGAGGTGGAGACCGATGTTGATCCAAAAAAACTATTGTCTTCCATCAAATCCATTGAACGAAAGTTGGGGAGAACAAAGACCGTGAAAAAGGGGCCGCGGATTATTGACATCGACATCTTGTTTTACGGAGACCACGTCATAAACACGAAGGATCTTGTTATTCCTCATCCGTTGATGCAAGAAAGGCTCTTTGTTCTTCAACCGATGATGGACATCAATCCAGACTTTGTTCATCCCGTGCTTAAAAAATCAATTCATGAACTGTACGAAGAACATGCATGGGCTGAGAAAATCATGCTTTACAAATAGATGATGTTTATATTCCTCGTCTCTATTCTCTGACTAAATAAAAAGGAGATTCATCCTATGAAACTGTGTCGAGAATTTTATTTCGATGCTGCACATTATATCCCGCATTATAAAGGAAAATGTGAGAAACTACATGGTCATACCTATAAAGTAGAGATTGTCATTGAAGGCGGCGTGAAGACAGATGGAATGGTGATAGATTTTGCTAAAATGAAAGAAATCGTAGAAGCTTCGGTGATTGAGAAACTGGATCATCAGGCGTTAAATGAGCTTTTTGAAAACCCAACCGCGGAGCACATACTTGAGTGGATTACACTACAATTGAAAGGAAAGATACCGCTGTCCTCGATACGACTATGGGAAGGACAAGGGAAGTGGGTGGAGACACAATTTTAAAACGATGATGGTATCAATTCTACCTAAAGGATTTGAAATCGTGGGAGACATACGAGAATATATCAAACTAATTCGACCTTACGGTATACTTTTTTTAGGGTTCACACCGGTCTTTGGAGCGTTATGTAATGGTGAGTTTGATGCATTTCATCTTTCTCTGTTGTTGATTATTGGGTTACTTGGGCATATATTTGTCTTTGTCCAAAATGATTATTATGATATGGAGATTGACAGGCAGTCAAAATACGTCGTCCAACGTCCCCTCACAACAGGTGTGATTTCAAGATCCAATGCATTCATCCTTTTTCTTTGTTCATTTTGTGTCTCAATGATGCTTGCGGCTGTTTTTTTCTTTTCCGTTCGTTCGTTTGTTGTGTTATTGGTATCGTTTTTGCTCATGACTCTGTACAACAGATACAGTAAGCGGATCCCAGGTATGGAATATGTGCTGGGGGCTGCAGTGCTCATGTATGGATTGTTCGGGGCGTTAACAGTCTCTGATGAGATTTCAACACTGGCCATAATCATTTCTTGTGTTGGGTTTATGCAATGGGTGTTCAGCGTTGGTGTGTCTGCGAATTTAAAAGATGTGGAATTTGACACGAAACTTGGAATTCGAACCACTCCTGTTCTATTTGGTGTTCACGCTATAGGAAATCAGCTGAAAAAACCAGTACGATTTATCATGTATACTTATGCAATAAAGGGAATACATCTGTTGGTGGCAATGCTCCCGTTCATCCTAGGATATACCTCAATTCTACTGAATGGTTATCCGATTCCTCTCGTTGGTTTTTTCATTCTGGCGTGTATCTTACTCTTCACTACGAGAGGGATTCTTACAACGTCACTGGAAGAACGTAACCTGATGCTTCGGTATGAAGGGGTGCATGAAGGACTCGCGCTGCTATTGATTCCCTTGGTTTTACTTAGTTACCTGGTGGAACATGTTGGTGTTCTTCCTACCTTCTGCTTTATGCTGTTTTTGATTTTTTGGCCACTTCTCAGTTTACGATTCTTGTTTGGAAAAACCCTGATTCCTTTAGAGTAACCCTGACATATGGTGATTTTTTAGAAATTATTAAATATCTCCGGAATATTTGCTCTCTAATTATAACTGTGGGGAGGTGAAACATGGCAGTAAAAAGTGAAGTCATTGAGAAGATAGCTGCTTTAATGACTGCAGCGTTTGGTCTTATCGCTGCATTAGCGTGGAACGAGGCAATCGGCGGGTTGTTTAAACAAGGAGGCGCATTGTACTTCCTTGCAGCCTACGGTGTCTGGGCTTACGCAATTTTCGTTACGATTCTTGCGGTCGTGATGACGATTTGGATCGGACGAGTCGCAGCAAAAATGAAGTAATAATGACCATAAATGGGGTTTTCACAGCCCCATCTAACCTTTTTTAACATACTTGATTCTTGTTATACCTTGCATCCGCACTGTTTCTTACGTAACAAAAGGATTTGTTCATCAGGAGAATGAACGTAGGTATCCTGTAACTCTTTCCCTGTCGCTAGCTGCTCATCTAACGGACTTGCATGACAATATCCACGCTGAGTTATCTCCGCTGTGAGTTGTTCATGCCTGAGGTATAATGCTTTTTGTTTTCCCATCCATCGTACGGTTTCAGGATGATGCGCGTACCCTTTTTTTCCATTTGTTAAAATAGACCAGATCGCATGGAGTTCTCGATGCTCTCCAAATAAATGATTCCGGCAGAGTTTTTCTGGTGGGATGTCCCATATTCTCATAGTGACAATCAATTTAGGTGGTAGAAAGAGATGCAAGGTGTTTGATTCGTTTCACGGTATTAGGGTGCGTGCTCAACACTTCAAGGAGTTTGTCTCCGGTCTTAAGTTTTATTTTTTTTGTGGAAAGCATCATCAGTTCGTTCTGATCAATCGTACCACTCATATCCAGGTCGATATCCTTCAGCTCACGAATCTCGTAGAGTGCTCTTGATGGGTCATTGATGAAGAATGCTTTCATGCCTTCGGTCTGTTTTAATGCATGTTTAGGTATCCTTGCTGTACTAACCGTAAGTTTATACAATGCTGTTGCGAGATGATGAGGTTGATTCCCAAGCTCAGCACTCCCCTGATCCGCATAATATTCTCTGATTCGTGATCCATACATCACCAGAAGACTGGTGATGAAGTAGACAACAAGTGCGAGAAGTCCGATCGCAATTGCTCCTCCGCTATCTCGGTCTCGTCGCCCTATGCCTCCCCATAAAAACGAAACGTAGATCATATAGCAAATCATCGGAATCACACTGAGGATAGTGATTACGGCAACATCCCGGTGTTTGATATGGGATAGCTCATGGCCGAGGACTGCTTTTAACTCATCTTCGCTTAACAGCTCAAGAAGCCCTTTGGTGACACAGACGCGTGAGCCTTTCTTGGTTCGTCCAAACGCAAACGCGTTAGGAATTGGCAGCTGAGAGATACCAACCTTTGGTTTGTTTGGTAACCCTGCTTTTTCCGCAAGCTCTGCAACCATCTGATGAAGCTTCGGATATTCCTGTTCACTGACATATTTGACTCGCATGGACCATTCGACGATTTTAGGTCCGATCGCATATTGTAAAAGAACAAACCCTGCGGCAACTCCAATGATAAGAAGATAGAACATAAATCCGCTGATGTGAAGATAATATCCTATTCCGACCAGTATTCCGTAGAGAATCGCAAACATCAAGCCTACCAAGATGTATAATCTTACTTGTAACCACATAGTAATCAGTGCCTCCATGGGGATGTATAAAATACAGGATTTAAAAGTTTCTATACCCTAGTTTCTTTACGTTTTCTCTCCTATGAACAAGGATGTATGAGCGTAGGTATCTGCAATAGAGGTTCGATACGCGCTACATAAAAAAGTAGATAGGAATCTGATGGACTTTATTATTTATAACTCGGTACTTTCTCTTGGTTTCAGCACCTTTATCCTCTGCGTTAGACCAATTTTTTCCGCATATTCCAATAGTCTTTTTGGCGGTTCATCAAAAGGCTCCCGTGAAATGGAGAACGTCCCCCAGTGAATCGGGATAAGCAGTCCTGCATTCATCATCACCAGTGCGTCGAGTGCATCCTCTGGGTTGAGGTGATGCTTCCTATAATAGGGAGGATGGTAGCCGCCAATCGGGAGGAACGCGATGTCGATTGTGAATCGTTTCCCAATCTCTTTGAACAAATCACTCATTCCTCCATCCCCTGCATGATAAAATGTTTTTCCTGCTTCGATAATATATCCTTGATAATCAACTGAAAAGTGGAAAGGAGGTCTTGCGGAGAAATGAAACGAAGGTACCGCGGTTATTTTTATCCCATTGATTTCCTTGCTATCCCACCAGCTCAGTGGTACAGGTTTATGCTTTGTTTTATGAACGATCCGCTGCAGGGTGGTATGACACACTACTGGCACATCCTGATGTATCATTTGCAATGAACGTAGGTCAAGATGGTCAAAATGACCATGGGAGATCGTGATAAAATCGATATCATCAAGCGAACTGGATTTAAGAAAGAGCGGTACTTTTCTCTTCGGACCAATCCATGCTATCCGTTTCACTAGGAGCGGATCGGTGATGAATTTACACGTTCCGGTATCTACCAGGACTGTTCCGTGGCCGATGTAGGTTATATTCACAAACTCAGGACATGAATAATGTATTCATTACAATGTCGCTTGATGAAAATATCATGAAACAAGATTACAATGGATCTGATAGAAAAATTAGTATCGAATACGGAAATATATATTCGAGGTTCATGTTCCCTATCAATAATACCTGTTAAACCAATGCTTGCAACAAAACTCAACGTTTGCTATCGAATTGGAAAGACCCGATCGGGAATAAACGTTACTAATATACAACCACCTCATTTTTCATGAATGTAAAGATATTTTTAGGTTTCTACCAATATAATAAATTACGATTGAGACTTAAAGTCTCATGAGTAATCTTTTATATACAGAACGCATTTCATATGGTGGCTCTATAATGTATGCCATGGTAGATGGGATGTGATTTGGTAAAAAACAAAAGATTTTTACTATTGAAGAATTCTTACCTAACAGAAGAACGAGGGCAAAAAAAATTTAAACTGATGTTTATGGAGATGGTTTTATGAAAACTGATCCTGAAATTGTAAAAACCCTTCGAGAAGAGGAACGATTGGGAAAACTTCAAAATCATGCATCCAGTAATTATGAAGAAATAAGGATACCAAAGGCCTCGGGTGAACAAGGAGGATATTCAATAACGAACAGTAAAGAACAGTATCGTAACGAACCAAAAAGGACGATTATTGATCTTGTAAGCCCTGCAGAAAAATATGAAACTATTTTTGAAAATTATTCAGTTGCTATCATATTAGCAGATAATGAGGAACGTATTGTCTCTTGGAACAAATACACTGAAGAGCTCTTACAAATGCAGGAGAGCGATTTGTTCATGAGGCCAGTGAGTTCCTTATATCCCCCGGAAGAATGGGGAAAAATACGTAAAGAACATGTTCGACAAAAGGGAATCCGATATCGAATGGAAACGAAGATGCTTCGAAAAAATGTAGAACCATTTGATGTCGATATCTCCATATGCATTTTAAAAGGATTTGGAGGAGAAATTGTAGGTTCCGTTGGTATTATTACGGACATCACGGAGCTCAAGGAAACAGAGAAGGAATTAAAGGAATCTGAGAAACGGTACCGGACTATCTTTGATAACTCTGCTGTTGCCATCACATTAACTGATGAGAATGAAAAGATCATTTCCTGGAATAAATACGCGGAAACCTTACTGGGGATGAATAAGGATGATCTTTACCTGAAGCCTGTTCAGGACTTGTATCCGGTTGCTGAGTGGCAAAAAATTAGATCACAAGATGTTCGGCAAAAAGGAATGCAACATCATCTTGAAACAAAAATAATTCGGAAAAATAATGATCCTATTGATGTCGATCTCTCGTTGAGTGTGTTAAAAAATCATGAAGACAAAGTCGTTGGTTCGATCGGAGTCATCAAAGATATCACCGATCAAAAGCGAATGGAAAAAACGTTGGAAGAATCTGAGAAAAAATTTAAACTCCTCTATGAAAAAGCGCCGGTCCCGTACCATACCTTATCACCAACTGGTCTTGTTACTGATGTAAATGAAAAATGGTGCCAAATATTGGGATATACGAAAGAAGAGGTTCTTGGTAAATCAATATTCGATTTTATTTCCGAAGGAGAAAGAACGCAAGCTCAGGAGTCATTTGCACAGAAGATCTTTAATGGAAAATCATACACTGGTACTCATGAGCGGGAGTACCGAACAAAAACTGGAGAGAAAAGACTCTTTGTAACCCATGATTTCTTCTTATTTGATAACGATGGCAGGGTGGTTTCGGTCTATACCACGATGGAGGACATCACGGAGAATAAGATAGCTGAACAGACTTTAAAAGAAAAAATTAACGAACTGGAACGATACAAAATCATCACGGTAAATCGAGAGATGAAAATGATGGAATTAAAAAATGAGATAAATGAATTATGCACACAACACCATCAGAAACCGAGATACTAAAATCAATGAATAAAGCAAACTTTAGGTATTGACACCAGTTCAAACTTCTGATAGGAAAGATTTCTACATTTTTTTATCATTTATTTTCTTCTATATGTACTATGTTCATCATAGCATTCTACAAGTTTTTTTAAGAATGTAACGTTTAAATACAACTCTGCTCATAGGTTATGCAAGGGGATACATATGAAGCGGCTTCCTAAGGATCATACGCTGAAGCATATCGGAATACTCGTTCTCTCGGTTATTGTTTTTATCTCTTTCATTACTCCTGCAGCAAACACATTCTACAGCCCTTTCAACCGAGGGTCCAATCATGGTAGTGCGGCTGCTGCCCATGCGTCACGTGATATCGTACTTATCTCAAAATCAGTAGGGCTGGGAACTCCGACCTTGGAGTCTGGACCTACAGCGTTGAACGTCGCCGATATGAATAACGACGGGAACCCGGACATCATCTCCGTTGGTGATCATGGAAACCCCTACGTGAATACCCAGGAGCATGGGATCATGGTCTGGTTGAACGACGGGAATGGAACATGGGACGTACATCAGAACGGAGATTTCGGCTATGGAGGGATTGCCGCAGGCGACATCAACAACGACGGGTACATGGATGTGGCCTGGGGGATTCACCATGACTACAGCGGGGTCCCTGGGTGGGGTGATACCCTGGAAGGCGCCGCCCTTGGCGATGGCACCGGATACAACTGGATTCCGTACGCGACCGGGCTTGGGACCGGTGGGGAATCGTGGGGGATGTTTGCCACTGATTTAGCTGATTTCGACTGCAACGGGCTGCTTGATCTCGTGTCACAATCATTCGGCATGGGCCAAGGGATTTACGTGTACAAGAATCATGGTGACGGGAACTGGAGCCATGTCTGGATGGTCGACGGTTCGATGTTGTTCTCAGAAAATAACCTTGAGACGGGGGACGCGAACGCCGATGGATATCCTGATATTTTCGCATCCACCAACACCGAGTACGTTTACCTTGGGAATGGATCGTTCGGGTTCACCCAACATCAGAATGGTCTTCCGGCAGGCCAATATACGGGGATTGACTGCAGAGACATCAACAATGACGGCTGTGACGATATCGTCTTCGGACTGGGGTCCTCTGGCATTCGATGCTATACCTACGATAAAAGTACGGACAGCTGGGTGTCTGCCTCAAACGGGCTGCCGACAACAGGGACGTACTACGCCCAGTTAGGGGACATTAACGGTGACGGATTCGTCGATATCGTCGGATACGCCGGCCCGCAGGGCTACGTGTATCTCGGCGACGGTAACGGGAACTGGGTGCAGAGCGGCTCATGGACGATGCCGTCCCCAGGGGATTATTCGGATCTCGTCGTCAATGGCGACATCGACCATGACGGACGCGAGGACATCATCATCCAGGCAGAATCAAGCACCAATCGACTACGGGCGTACTCTGCATGGGTCGAGCCGACTGACCTCACAGCCCGGGTGACCCTGCCGCACGGGGGAGAAACCTACCGGGCAGGGTCGATACGGAACATCAGGTGGCTTGCTGCCGTGCCGCCATTACAGGGTCCTGCCACGGTCGACATCCAGCTCTCCCTCAACGGGGTCTCCGGCCCTTGGGAGACTATAGCCCAGGGAGTACCAAACAGCGGGTGCTACCAGTGGCTGGTGGATGCGAGCGGCTCGAACCACTGCCGGGTGAAGGTCATCGTGTCGACCGGGTCGGACAGCGTCTCCGCTATCTCACCGT
>JADBLO010000022.1 GCA_014894395.1 Thermoplasmata archaeon | reverse complement strand
TTGGTAAAAAAGGTGAAAAGAACATGAAACGAATAAGTATGTGGAAAGCTGTAATGGCAGTCGTCGTTGCCTTGGCGTTTATATTGCCTGGGTCAGCCGCGTTTGCTAACATTGGGACAATTGGAGTAACATCCAGTAATAAGAATACTGTTGACATCAACAATAATATAGGGGGAACTATCATGAGCGATACTCCTAGAGAAGATATTATCTTGACAGAAAAGACTGTTGTTCCTGCAGTGCCACTTACAAGAGGGACTGTTTATGTTGATGATAACGCTCCACCAGAGTGGTACGATGCGACGCATGTGAGGACTATCCATGAAGGAGTAACCAATGCAACTACTGGCGATACGGTCTATGTCTATAAAGGAATATACTATGACCACGTAACAGTAAGTAAAAGGCTAAGCTTGGTTGGTGAGAGCAGAACTGACGTGATCGTGAATGGCAGTGGAAGTGGGAATGTTTTTTATATCACGACACCGGTAACTAACGTGAACATTAGTTCATTCTCGATAACAAATGGCCAATACGGCATCTACATCTACAAGTCTTCATACAACGCCATCACAAACTGCAATGTATACAAAAATACGGGCTATGGCATCCAAATCTATACGACTTCAAGCTACAACAGAATCACGAACTGCACTGTATCCAACAATGGGGATCATGGCATCTACGTCCGGACGACTTCAAACGACAACAACATCACGAACTGCAAGGTATACAACAATACGGGCAATGGCATCTACTTCTACACGACCGCATACAGAAACAAAATCACGAACTGCACTGTATACAGCAATGACAAAGGTATCTACCTTAGGATTTCTTTAAGCGTTGTCAGGAACTGTAATGTATACAACAACATTGGGTATGGCTTCGACCTCGACGCGGCTTCAAACAGTAGCATCACGAACTGCACTGTATCCAATAATGGGAATCATGGCATCTACGTCCATGGTTCTTCAAACGGCAACATCATCGCGAACTGCACTGTATTCAACAATGTTCAGACTGGCATCTATGTTTACGCATCCTCTTCCAGTTCTGCAAAAAATAACAAAATCACGAACTGCACTATATCCAACAATGCTCTGTATGGTATCTTCATCAGGTCTACGGCTGCAACTGCTAATTGTTCAAAAAACTGGTTACGAGATACTACCATCTTTGGCAATCTCTATAACTTTTATATTGACGGCTTCACAGTTTTATATAATTTCTATCAGGATATAGATCCGTCAAATACGGTCGAAGGAAAACATATTTACTATCTCGTTAACCAAAATAACGTAACACTCGATGAAACAAATAATGTTGGTTATTTAGGACTGATTTCCTGTAGGGACATAACAGCGAGGAACGCTGATGTGGGTGGTGTATTGTTGGTAAAAACGAACTATTCAACGATCACGAATGTCGCCTGCCATCAATCTGGAACGGGCATCTACCTCTTCATGTCTTCAAATAACAACATCACGAACTGCACTGCCTACGACAGCCTGAAGTATGGTATCTACCTCTCCACGGCGTCTAACAACAACCGAATCACGAACTGCGAGATGTACAACGATATGGACTTTGGGATCTACCTTGTCACGAATGCAAACGGCAACATCATCACGGGCTGCAACGTACACCACAACGATGGGGACGGCATCCACCTCAAAACGAATTCGAACAACAACAGAATCGCTGGCTGCACGGTATACAACAATACCGGGGATGGCATCTTCATTGAAGCGGCTTCAAATTACAATATAGTCACGAATTGCAGTGTGTACAAAAATGAGAACGACAACATCCAGGTCAAGGGATCTTCATTCAACACTATCATGAACTGCATGGCCAATAACAGTCACGGCGGTCATGGAATCCGGCTCTACAGTTCTTCAACCAGAAACAACGTCATTAACTGCACTACCTACGATAACGATAATGCAGGTATTTACATCTACACTTCGACAAGCAACAACATCACGGGTTGCAATGTATACAACAATCGTCAGCGTGGCTTCTACATCTCGCAAACTTCTTCAAATAACAAGTTCCGAGACAACGCCGTCTACGGTAGTCCTATTGACTTCATGATTGGCGGATCGGTGATAAACGATTACATTCAGGATATCGATCCGTCGAACCTGATTGAAGGAAAACATATTTACTATCTCGTTAACCAAAATAACGTAACACTCGATGAAACAAATAATGTTGGTTATTTGGGACTGATTTCCTGTAGGGACATAACTATCGAGAACCTCGATTTACTTGGTTATTTAATGATCATAAACACGAGCTATTCAGCGATAACGAATGTCAGCGTACATCACACTGGATATCGTGGTGTCTATCTTTTCTGTTCTAACGACAACAACATCGTGGACTGCGATTTTTATAATACCACCTACGGTGGCATCCTCCTTGAAACGTCAAACAGGAACAACATCACGAACTGTAACGTGTACAACAACCCAACGAGTCGCGGTATCGAACTTGACCAGAGTTCAAACAACAGCGTCGTGAACTGTAATGTGTACAATAATCAGCATGGTGTCGTGCTGCGAGCATCAAGTTCACCGGCCACACAGAACAATATGATCGCAAACTGTTCGATATACGACAACACTTACGATGGTTTCAGCTTCTCTGGCAGGAGCGGGTATTTGACCATGAACAACATCATCGTGGACTGCGATATCAACAACAATAACAATGGCTTCACTCTTGGGATGTATACCAACAGAAACAGCATCATGAACTGCGATATATTCGGGAACAGGAACATTGGCATCAGCATCATCGGTGGGACAAACACCAACATCACGGGCTGCCTTATCTACGACAACACCAACCGTGGCATCAACATCACCGGTACTTCAAACGGCAATACAATACACCATAACAATTTCAATAACGTCTGGAGTGCCTATGACGCGTGTACAAACCAATGGGATAATGGAAGCGCAGGGAACTACTGGAGCGATTACACGGGTGTTGATGCGAATGGTGATGGTATCGGCGATACACCCTACAATATTTCTGGCGGCAGCAACAAGGACCGGTATCCATTGATGAATCCGTGGGATGCAATACCACCGGTGATAACAGATGTCGCTGCAACTCCTGAAGTACAAAATACAACTACACCCGTGAACATAACCTGTACGGTGACCGATAACTGGGATCTGGTTGACACAGTAAAAATAAACATCACCGGCCCGGGGGGGTTCACGCTAGAAGCAACAATGAATGAAGGCAGTTACTACTATGAAGATACTTACACGACAATGGGCATATACTTCTACTACATCTGGGCTAATGATACCAGTGGAAACATCGCAGTTTCAGATACCTATTCGTTTGTCATCATAGAATTTGATAAACCAACTTCTGCTGTTAATCCGCTTCCACTTTGGAAGAAGGCGGTACCGTTTACCATTACAGCGATAGCCTACGATAACACAGGGGTAGCCAATGTTACTCTCCAATATCGATATTCCATCAATGGAATAAGTTGGACCGCGTGGACGTCCTATGGTACTGATTTTGCAGCGCCGTGGAGTTGGTTGTTTACCGGAGTTGATGGCTACTACCAGTTCTACAGTATTGCGGTTGATGACTACGGGAACGTAGAAGACGCACCTTCTGTTGCGGATGCATCAACGGGTATTGACACGGTAAAACCTGTTACGACCATTGAACTCACTGGAACGATGGGCGGAAACAACTGGTATAAGAGCAATGTCAACGTCACCCTTTCAGCGACTGACACTCTATCAGGCATTGAATCGACATGGTATAAGGTTGATGCCGGCTACTGGACAATCTACACCGTACAGTTTACAGTGAGCGGCAATGGTATGCATACGGTTCAATACTACTCCTTTGACCTTGCTGGAAATCAAGAAGCTGCGAAATCCGTATCCTTCAAGATCGACACGGCAGCACCGACAACAACCCATACCTTACAAGGTTTACTCGGCAGTCAGGGCTGGTATGTGACCAATGTGACGGTTACGCTGAGCGCAAGTGATGCAACGTCAGGGGTAAACTATACCAAGTACAAGCTCAATACTGGCAACTGGATAGTCTATACGGGATCCTTTGTCGTCACGACAAATGGTAATTACACGCTGTATTATTGCTCGGTTGACTTCGCAGGAAACACTGAAGCAACCAAACAGGCAGCATTCAGGATACAGCACGATGTATTGCCGCCGGTGACGACCCATGAGTTCGATGGAGTCATGGGTGAGAACAACTGGTTTATCAGCACGGTCACGGTGACACTCAGTGCAGTGGATGATTCCGCTGGCGTGGCCTCTACGAAGTACAAACTCGATGCCGGTCCCTTGTGGACGACGTATACAGGAGCGTTTCCTGTAACTGAAGACGCTGAGCATACGCTGTACTATTATTCAGTCGACAAAGTTGGAAACAGGGAAGAGAATAAATCAGCAACGCTCAAGATCGACCAGACAGCGCCAACAATCAACCTCACTGTGGAGAAGACAGGGCTGAATAAATGGCTGCTTACGGCGACGGTCAGCGACGAGACAAGCGGTGTCGCCAAAGTGGAGTTCTATGTCGACGGTGAGTTTGTCGGTGAAGACGCAGAAGCCCCCTACGAGTTGGAATACTCTGGGACGGGCGATACAGCGCAGGCAATCGTGTTCGACAACGCTGGCAACAATGCAATAAGCGCTGAAGTGAAAGATCAAGCGGCGCCAGATAGTCAAAGCCAAAGCAGCATGCTAACTTTGGTATCAGTCAGTAAAGACACCATTCAAGGCCAGAGTAGCAGTTCAACTTTGGTATCAGTCAGTAAAGACACCATTCAGGGCCAGAGTATCAGTTCAACTCTCCAACGGCTATTCAATCTCCGGTGAGACAGCAAAAAGGACAAAAACTTAACCTAGTGGGGTAACACCCCACCTCTCTATTTTTTGGAGTTTAGATTTAATAGATATAATACAGGCAAACGGCTAGGTATAGCCGTCTGTTTTCTTTTGATAGCGACCTCTCTATCAGCAGTACGATTGCGTTACACTAAGTTTACAGGTATAGACAGAAGCACTGGTGTAATAAAACTTAAAAGCTATAAGATCAGCGAAAGCTGAAGAAGAAAAAGTATTACCTTGGCTTTCAAAGAAAGAGATACAGGATTTATTGAACAAGATGAATGAAGTGGAGGTTTTTGTCCACGACCCGTGCGTTCGTGCCCAAATGAATTCGTTCGCATCGGCATTGCGATGGGTTCTCAATGAGAAGACAATTATTAAAAAATTGCAGGAAGGAAAGCAACAAATCAGCGTCCTTGAAATTAAATTCACTGTACAGGTGAGCGATGAAACAAGCGGTATCGACCGCGTCGAATTCACTATTGACGGACAACTGCAGTACAACGACGCAAATACCCTACGAATGGACATGGACCGGCTTTGGGGATTATACAGTGACTGCAACAGCATTCGACTTAGCCGGTAATTTAAAAAGCCAGTCAATGAGCACACCATATGCCTTCAAAATAGGCGGTAACTGTGTTCAACTGCAGTTTGAGAGATTTCTGATGAAGAACCAAATACTCTCCTAAGAAACAATTCCTCATGTCATACCTCCTTCCGCAATCCCCCTTACCGGGGACCACGACTTCACTGAACTGCCCTCATCCTTTCTTTTTTTTACTTTTTACGGTCTCATTCAATCGTTTTTCTCGATATATTTGCAATCCATTGAAACTGTAAAAAACTGGAAATGAAATCAATAAAATACTAATGTGTTACCGATATTGCACAAATTATCTTAGGAAAATAATTATATATACAGGATTCATTAGTATTATACACTGAGGCAAAAATAATGAAGAAAATTATCCCGCTATGTATAGTGGTAATGTTCATTTGTAGTGGACTTGGGGCTGTTGCTCAACCGAATGAAGAAAATAAACTTGAAAAGGTAACACTCAGTTTTTCACAACCAACAATAAAAAATGAAAACGAATATGTCTCAATAAGCTCGGATGAGGCAAATTCATTTTTAATGAAACAAGGGAAACCAATGTTGCCTAGTTATACAGAAACATTTACTTTTCCGTTTGGAACAACAATTAAAAGTGTCACCGTGACACCACAAAATATTCAAATGCAAACAATTTCAAAGGATTTAATACCAACTCCTCAGTGGGTTGTTGTGGGTGAAGACGCAAAAACAAGTGGAGACGGAACGAAAAATTATGGAACAGAACTCTACCCATCAAGTTGGTTTGAATACAGTGTTGGATGCGGACGTTACAATGGAGAGCTGAGTATCATTGTTGACGTACAGATTTATCCGATTAAGTATCATCCACAAGAAAAAATAATTGAATGGGCAAAAGAAGCATACGTTGTCGTTGAATATGAACCTTCAACCTCAACCCCACAACCAGTCTCTCGTGATAATTATCAACTCGTCGTGATAGGCCCCGCTGAATACAGCGCGCAAGTTGCGCCGCTCATTACTCATAAGATCGGGAGAGGAATTACTTCTAAATTCGTGAGTTTAACCGAAATATATGATGGAACGTATTTCCCAGCGACAGGACGAGATAACCAAGAGAAAATAAAATATTTCATTAAAAATGCCATTGAAAGTTGGACCACAGGAAATATACTCTTAGTCGGTGGTAGTAGCAAGGTTCCCGTACGAGAAACACATGTGTATGTTGCCGGTGATCCACCTGACGACGAAATCTTTGTCAGCGACCTCTATTATGCAGATATCTATAATGGAACTGGAGGGTTCAGCAGTTGGGACTCCAACACGAATAACATTTTTGGAGAATACAACTGGCAAGGACAAACCGATACTGTGGATCTTCATCCTGATGTCTATCTCGCAAGGTTACCTACTACATCTACAAGTCAAGTGACTGCTTGTGTGAATAAAATAAAAACCTATGAAAACACGCCTGGATACCAACAAAGCTGGTTCCCGAATCTTGTTGTTGTTGGAGGCGATTCATTCGATGATACCACTACAAAGATCGATGAAGGTGAATATGCAAATCAAAAAGTAATCGATGTTATGACTGGCTTTGCACCGAATAAACTCTGGGTGACCAATGGGAAATTAACAGCTGTCGGTGCCGGTGTCACGAATATAAAAAACGCTATCAATACCGGTTGTGGTTTTGTTGACTTTAACGGACATGGGAATACCAACATTTGGGCGACCCACCCCCATGATAATTTTGCACAATGGGTACCAACACCATCTACTCCAGGAGGAATTCGAAACACTGATATTCAAACGCTTTCCAATGGTAATAAATTACCTATCGTGACCGTCGAGGCATGTTCCACCGCTAAATTCGCCTCAGATACGAATTGTTTCAACTGGGCGTTTCTCTACAATTCAAATGGTGGAGCTATTGGGTCCTTTGGATGCACTGGACTTGGTTACAGTTACATAGGAACAGGAGTTATTCAGGGGTTAATTGGAAAAATAGGGCTGGACACCTACAAAGCCTACAAGGTTGATCAAGCGACAACCTTTGGGGAAATGTGGTCGAGAGCATTGAATCGATACATAACATCCGGCATGGATGATACTGATTATAAAACAGTGGAAGAATGGCAAGCATTTGGCGATCCAACCTTAGCGATCGGTGAAAAATCAAATCCACCAGCTAAACCAGCGACACCCAGTGGTCCTGCATCCGGTAAGGTAGGCACGGAATACACCTACATCAGCTCGACAACTGATCCTGATGGCGATAAGATTTCTTATATGTTTGACTGGGGTGACGGTACATATAGCTGGATTGGACCACTGGACAGCGGAGCGACCGCCTCTGCGAAAAAAACCTGGACTGAAAAAGGGAACTACTCCGTCAGGGTCGTTGCAATGGATACGCATTGGGTACGTAGCGTCTGGTCAGATCCTTTACCAATCACCATGCCACTCTCGTATAAGATGCCGTTTTTACACCTCTTGGAACGATTGTTCGAACAATTCCCGCATATGTTCCCTGTGCTACGACATCTGCTGGGGTACTAGAAAAATCCCCTTTTTTCTTTTTTTTCTCCTTTTTTAGCTCAGATTTGACTCACAAATAGGGTACTTACTAG
>JADBLO010000017.1 GCA_014894395.1 Thermoplasmata archaeon | reverse complement strand
TCCTCTCCTACCAGTTTCACAATGTCCATCAGTTTGTTTTCTTCTTGAAGGATCCTCATCATTTTAGATCTGAGGGTCATCATGTCTGGTGCTACATTTTCTTTGAACCAATCTTTTAGTATGGGAATATAGCTGCTGTAAGATGAAAGCCAGTTTATGGAGGGAAAATGCCTGGCATGAGCCAGCTCTCGGTCCAGTGCCAGAAAAGCCCCCACGATCCTCTTGGTAGACTTGGTAACCGGTTCTGAAAAGTCCCCACCGGCCGGAGAAACCGCTCCGATTATGGTAATAGATCCCTCGGTACCGTTGAGGTTTTTGATATATCCTGCCCTCTCATAAAATGCTGCCAACCTTGACGCAAGATATGCGGGATAACCTTCTTCAGCGGGCATCTCCTCAAGTCTGCCGGAAATTTCTCTCAGGGCTTCAGCCCACCTGGAAGTAGAATCAGCCATAACCGCCACATTGTATCCCATATCCCTAAAGTATTCAGCTATGGTAATGCCAGTATATATGGAAGCTTCCCGGGCCGCCACCGGCATATTAGAAGTATTAGCTATTAGTACTGTCCGGTCCATCAAAGGATTGTCTGTATTAGGATCTTTAAGTTTAGGAAAATCTTCCAGAACTTCGGTCATCTCGTTGCCGCGCTCACCACAACCTATATAAACGATGATGTCAGCATCACTCCACTTGGCTAACTGGTGCTGGGTGACGGTCTTGCCGGTGCCGAATCCTCCGGGGATAGCAGCAGTACCACCTTTAGCCAGGGGAAAGAAAGTGTCAATAACCCTCTGCCCGGTCACCAGTAATTCCTCTATAGGCATCCTTTGAACTATGGGTCTTGGCTGTCTTACAGGCCATTCCTGATACATTTTAAGCTCATACTTTTTACCATTTTCATCCAAAACAACCAGGGTATCCTGAAGGGTGTAAGAACCGCTTTTTACCGTACTTACTACTTTACCCTTTATCCCCGGAGGAACCATGACTCTGTGAACTATCATAGTTGTCTCCTGAATTTTCGCAAAAACCTCACCGGATTTTAAAATATCTCCCAATTTTACAAGAATCTCCACATCCCAGGACTTTTTCTCGTCTAGGGATATAAGACCTATGCCCTCAGGGATAAATTTAAATCCCGAATCATATATCTTGGAAAGGGGCCTCTCGATGCCATCAAAGATATTGCCGATAATTCCCGGCCCCAGCTTTAATGAAAGGGGGGTTCCAGTGCCATACACCTTTTCTCCCATTCTAAGGCCTGAGGTCTCTTCGTATACCTGGATGGTACCCAGATCATTTTCCAGAGAAATGACCTCACCTATAAGCTTTTTTTCACCCACCATCACCATTTCGCGCACCATGAAACCTTCCATATGGTCGGCTCTTACTACAGGACCATTGATATAGATGATATTTCCTTGTCTTGTCATTTTAACGCTCCTTATTTAACCATGAAGACAGGATTTCTCCAACCAGTTTGTTGCTCTCTTCTAGGATAGTATTTATAGTGAAATCTATCTCCAGCCTGCCATCGCCACTTTTTACAAAAACTCCGCCGATCAGGCTGTCAACTGCCTCAATTTTATAGGCAGCCTCATCTCGGAAGGACTTGATGGTGCTTAAAATAACTTTTTGGTTATTTTTAAGGTCATCCCTGCTGAAGCTAAAATTTACAAATTGATCAGCAGAAAACTTGGATAATACTTGCTTTATGGCTTCCTTTAAAAATTCTACATATTCTGCTGTACCAACAAAAGTCCTGGTTCTTTTCTTGACCTCATCCATGATCCTATCGGCAAATTCCTGCCTCTTCTTCAGCACTGCCAGGTGCATGGCAGACCGGGTCTTTAAAATCATCTGCTGCTTTTTGGTCTCAGCATCTTTTGTGGCTCTCGCTACTACAGTCCTTTTTCTTTCTTCGTTATCCTTTATAATAGTAGTTTTCCGGCTTTCATAATCTTCCACCAGCTTTTTTTGCTTTTGCTGAAAGTCAAGTTCTATTCTCTCTATAACCACCTTCGTGAAAAGGGAAATTTTATCTTCAATAGTACTGGACATATCATTCACCTCAAATCTTAAGTCCTATGGATTCCCTTATATACCTGGTTAAAAAGTCGGGAGGCTGCCTTGTGCCGTGCCTGTCGGGAATCTCAACTATTATGGGAAGGCTACGTGAAAGTTTCATTTCGTTTAGTTCCAGCTGAACCCTTTCCGCTAATAGCTCGGTTATGAGTAGAATTCCTATATCCCGCTTTTCCTTTACCTTTGCCAATTCTTTCAATATGTCTTCCTTTTCGTGGACTACAACTCCTTCTACACCAGATAACCTCATGCCGGTCAAGGTATGGGTATTGTCGCTTAGTATAAAAACCTTCATACGGATCCCTCTACAGTCTACCCAGTATCATGATTGAAACAATTAGCCCATATATGGCAATACCTTCGGCTAAACCCACAAATATAAGGGTTTTACCCAGAATATTCGGGTCCTCCGAAACAGCCCCCAGAGCCGAGGAGCCTA
>JADBLO010000013.1 GCA_014894395.1 Thermoplasmata archaeon | reverse complement strand
GCCGAGGAAACGAGGCGGAACGGGGGATTATAAGGGCGCAGCCCTTATTTCATTTACTAATCCCTTCAAAATCATCGATTCGATGGAATAACCGGTGCAGAAATAAGACAGAACTGACCACCAGAGCAGATTCCATCAGGGTTCTCTATTTTTTCGCTGCAATAGATTTTAATAAAACATCCTCTTTGAAGAAACAATTATGTATTAGAAAAACTTCCACACCGTGATGGTTGAAGAATATTGATTCCCCTCATCGTCGCATGCCATCGCCTTGATCACTTTTCTCCTTTTTCTCTCCAACCGACCAACAAAAACCTATTAAAAGCAGTACTTTATTTCCTTCTTCTATGAAGGGAGGATTGTCAGAATCTCAACAGAAGGTTCTCCACTGGCTGGAACAGAACAAACACTGGATTGTAACCCGCGATGAGATCGCATCGTTCCTTTCCTGTTCAGAGAAAGAAGCACACAGCATCTGCCTGGGGCTCGCCCTTGGAAAACGGTTCGCGACCCTTGGACACGACCAGTACCTCCTTCTGACCTCTCTGACACAGGAACCACTCCCCCCCATCCACCCGCTCATCATCGGAAGCTACCTGGTCACCCCGTACTACTTCTCATATCAAACCGCAACTGCATACCACGGGCTCTCACCGCCAACGACGGAACCGGTGTACATCGTCACCACTCAGGTACGAGCGCATGCGGACATCAGAGGCATTTCCTATCGGATCATCCGCGTACACCCACGGAAATTCTATGGCTACGAACCCGTCCGGATCAACGGGGTCGACGTCCATATGGCAGACAAAGAGAAAGCCATGGTCGACTGCCTGGAAAAGACCAAGTACGCAGGCGGCCTTACCGAAGTGTTCCGGCTCCTGAAAAAAAACATCAACACCCTAGACGTCCAACGACTGGTCGACTACACGGTCCTCATGGGAACAAGCTCGCTGATCCAACGACTCGGCTATCTGCTCGACCAACTCAACGTGTCGTTCGACGAAGAATTCCTGCAAAGCTACTCTCTTAGCGTCCCCACCCCCCTCGACCCATCTCGTACCTACGAGGGAAGATCAAAACGAGACGAGAAATGGAACCTGATGATCAACGTCCCTGAGACACTATTCGAAGAAGACGCATAAAGAAAACAATACTCCGTATCAATCTCCTTTTTTAGTCCTCCTTCGTCAATTTACTCAAATACAACTGTTTCGATTTTCTAACACCACTCACCCGTTTACCGCACCCAATACCGCAGCATCTCATAGTGGCTCTATGTCGTCTCGCTTTCCAGGAGTTTATCTATCAAACATGATGAACAGCACAAGCAGTATATAGCAGCTATTACCATAGCTACTAGTATCCTATGACAAGAAAAGAAAAACAGGAAATCAAACAGTTCGTTTCAGAACGATCAGATTACATTAAATACTGCGCTAAAGCTCATTAGAGGTATTTTTTTAACCATTGTTCAATTGTTACTCCGTAAGGAGACTTCATCAGTTTTTCAATCTCATTTCTTTTCTCGTTCTCATTCTCGATAGCGGCAATCCTGAAAAACTCTCTGTGCGACCCATGCTTCACCTCATATCCCAATTTTAACATTTCTAAAGCCTTTTTTATTCAGATTTCATTTGTAAAAAGTCACCATCAATAATCAGTAACTTCACACCATTTTTAGTTGTTGAACGATGTGAACTTACTTCATCAGAAACAACATAGGTCATCCCTTTCTTCAAAAGAAACTTTTCTCCATCTTGAAGTTCACTTTCAAACTCCCCCTCCAAACAATGAACAATATGACCTTTCTTACACCAATGATCAGCAAGATAACCAGGAGAATATTCAACTATCCTAATTCGTAGTCCATGCAATTGAAGTGTTTGCCAAAAAGCAAGCCCCTTCTCCCCTTTATATTCTGTTTTTTGACTCAACGTCCAGTCTATTACTTGAAATGGAATGTCCTTCGTATTCATCTTAATCTCACCTCTTTTAAAACTATAATTGAGTAATAAAACTATATGGCGGAAATTGCTCCGGTCCTCTCTTATCGTTTATCGTCACAGTTAAAACAATAGAACCGTTCGAAATCGTAGCTTACCTTCATCTCCTTCTGACCGAAGGTCTTTCCACAACTGGCACAATTACTCGTACTTTGTTTCTGATTGTTCTTTGATTTGTTCTGCATCTCCCTCACCATCCACATCGGTTCTTAGTTGAAGTTCAGCATGTATGGAGATGGAGTATATATCCCTTTTCATCTGGTTTTTACCAGCGGATGAAAAACAGTCCATTGCCTCTTTCTTGCTGATTTTATCCCTTACAAAATATTAAATAATGTATCATGGATTAGTACGTAGGAAGTAGAATCAATGATGAAGAAACTGATAGGTATCGTTCTTTGTGTGCTGATGGTTTTCACACCAGTTGTCTTCGCTACCACAGCAGAAAACCAAAGAAGCATTCCTCCCACTCTTTCTGATGAGCAGGTCTCTATTTCCTCTGAGTCTCTTGGGTCAGATTCGCGAGATGGGTGGACGCTCCAATGGAGTCATGCCTATGGTGGCATGGGGCATTCCCAGCTGGCGCAGCCGGTAGGGGATATCGATGGGGACGGAGTCAATGAAATCATTGTTGGTGGATACGAAAATTCAGGGATGTGCCACATCCTCTCGTACGATGCCGCACAACAAACATATATCGAGGAGTATGCGTGGTATGTTCCCGGTGGTTCGTATCATATCCCAACCGGTGCATGTATGATCGACCTGAATGAGGATGGCTCGCTTGAATTCTGTGTTTCATGGGGTTTTACCGGTGCTGATGGGGTGTATGCGTACACCTGGGATGGGACGACGCTCACGACCCTTGATCGGTATGACGGTTTCGGTGTTGATTTTCTCTATGATGTCTACGCATGTGATTATAACGATGACGATCATGTAGAAGTCATTGTCTCGAATGCTCCGAATATGGGGACGAGCGGGAAGCATGTGTACGCACTCCGATGGGAGATTGATCATTTTGTTGCAGAGGCGTTTTGGGCGTGTCTCGGTGGAGCGAACTGCGAATGTCCCATGGTCTGGGGCGGAGATGTGGACAATGATGAGAAGACCGAGATTATCGCAGACGTCTCCAATAATGATTATTTCACTGCAGGAACCTGGGCATTGAATTGGAATGCTGATACACAAGACTGGGATGCGGTACCGGTCTGCACGAATTACGGTGATGCGACGGTCTACGGCGATGGGATAGCAGATATAGATGGCGATGGAACACCAGAGATTGGTGTGGGAAGCTACGGCGGAACCCCCTCCGGATGGCTCTTTGAATGGAACGGAACCGGATACGAGAACGTCTGGCATGGAGAATACCCGGGAGGAGAACCGGTCATCGAATCGGCCGCACTCGGGGATGCGGATAACGATGGAAACCAGGAGTTCGTCTTTGGAACGCAGCAGGTCCATATCATTGGATGGAATGGAGAAACCTATTATGAAAAAGCGACCCTGACTGATCCGCAATCCATGCTGGCAGGGATGAACATCTGCGACTTCGACACCGACGGACTTAACGAACTGAAAGCATGTGAAATCATTGGCGGGACCGGAAGCGAATTCATCTGGAAATATCATATCACCGATACCATTCCACCGGTGACGATCTGCACCTTAGCAGGAGATATGGAAGGCGGCGTCTATGTCAGTGACGTTTCTGTGACCTTAACAGCAACAGATGACTCGGGTGTGGACTACACGAAATACAAACTCGATGCTGGCGCATGGATGACGTATACTGCACCATTCATCGTCACAGACGATGGGAACCACACCGTGCTGTTCTACTCCGTAGATAGAAACGGAAACACAGAACAACAAAAAACTTGTGTCTTTACCATCCAGCAACATCCCCTGATTGATGTAACGGTGAAAGGCGGTAAAGGCGTCTCGGTAGTAATCGAAAACAAAGGTCTGCTGCCGTTGAACAAAGTACCCTGGCATATCAACCTGAGCGGTGGCATCATCCTTAAAGGAAAATTAAAAACTGGTCTGATTCCTCAACTCGTTCCTGGCCAAGAGAAAACCTTAACCTCTTCAGTGCTTGGATTCGGAAGGATAACCATCACGGTCACCGTTGGTGACGTGGAAAAGACCGCAAAAGGATTCGTCATCCTACTCTTTGTAGTAGGAGTAAAATAAATCCAATCTCCTTTTTTTCCTGTTTTTTTTCTCTATCGAAATGAAGGGTCTGGGCCTAAAAGTCTGGGAGGAAAGAAATGAAAAAACATTCCTAAGAGCCCAAACCCAAATATTAATATAGACTTCTGGTAGATAAATTTAACGGATATTTGTGCGAACGGTTTAACATCATTATTATACTCTCTGAATCAGTTACCGGTGAACCACTTGAGGGCAATGAATGCAAAGTGCTCTATGACTTCCTTTCCGGAACTATCGAATCTTTTTTTCAACCAACCTGATCGTATGCAATAAAAGAGAGCTTACCAATCAAGAGGTCCCCAGTTACGGCTTTTACAATTTGGACACACGTATATTACACGACCCTTCTCGTCTTGCATCTTCATCGGGGCGACAAATTTCATTACGCATTTTTTGCATTTGTAAAAATTAACCATTGCAAAGAAAGAACGACTCTGACTTAAAAAATATATTTACGGATGAACAATCCCCTCATCAAACAGGCAGACACTCCAGTAAATTACTTTTTAAAGAGATGACGTACTTATGAACGTGCAAGGCTACGGTGAATCACATGCCAAAAAAGACGACAAAGCAAAAAATCAAACCTGCTGAACAGAACACCCAGGCACGGGAAACAAAAATACTGAACGTGATCTGCAACACCTCCCTCTTGCTCATGTCTGCGGTCACGGAGGCATTTTCAGAGATGTTTACCAAACTGTCAAAAGAAATGATCACTGCCATCACTACAAGCCTCGGTAACTTAGAAGACGCCGCAAAAGACATCCATAAAAAAACGGACAGTCTACAAAAAGAACTCCCTCAACAAATAAGAGAGCAGCTGCTCGCGATGAAAACAGACATCACCACACAGCTCCAGGAAAAAAAAGAGAAACTCGGCCCCATACTTGCTGATCCAAGATTCGACGACGGAATAACAATCGTCGAACGCTACGAGTTTGGTCTCCCCGCACTCACCCAAGACCTCGATGAACGCTCCCTTCTCGGGTACATCGCGCTCCTGCAGGCGAGTGATCCACGGTTCACCACGATGTTCCAAGAGCTTCTGGAATGGATGAAAAACCTACCGCACCCCTAAAAGAAACGATGATAAAAAAAAGGAAAGAGAGAGGGGCTTACGAATAGCCACCGATTTGCAGACTCGGGTCCCCCAACAGCTGCCATTGTTGTACGGTCTTCTGATCAATGCCATCCCAGCCATGGTCATACCGCCAATAGTTATATTCAAAGGTCTTAAAATTGGTGATATAGCTGGACAGTGCTTGGCTATACGCTATGCCCAGGACCGTCTGATTTTCTACTCCGTACTGTCTGAAAAACTCGGTGTTCAACCACCCGTCACCGGTACCAATGGTACACACATCGCCTTCCGAGCCCCAGCCATAGCCGGTGTTCCCAGTCGTCGCAATCGCACCGGTATGAGGCATTTTCACCATGTACCAGCCCCAACATTCGGGAAGCGGTGAACCATACGTGAACATGTTCATCGGAAGTAGACCATCCAGAAGCGAAGGAATCAACGAAACGCTGAACATGCTGTTATGACAGCCACCAACGCACACCACCGGCAGTTTCTCCGTGTTGGTTAATTTCCGCATGGGGAGGACTGGGAATTTGATGAAGGGAAAGTATCGTGACGCCTGCATGACAAGAAGTCCTGCGACCTGACCGTATCGTCTGTTTCCCGGTATGCCCGGATAATGATCTCCCCACCATCCTGGACTCCCATGACCAGAGAAATACGCAAGACCATATCCTTTGCTGAACTCGTTGATGACGTCGGACTGATCAAACCATTTCCCGTTGGAGGTGAACACACTGTTCTTTTCAAAATCATCGGAAATGTAGGTCAGGGCGCCTCCACGTCCATGGAGCGTTTTTTCACCAACGACCCATTCCCCCTCATAGTAGTTCTCGAGGTGCTGGCGGGTCGCGTTAAACACGGTTACCCCGTCTCCGTTTTCTATCCAAACGGCGAGGTCGGTGAGATTCCCATATGGCTGGGGGTCATAGGATTTTCCCCGGATGGTCAGAACACCGTCCACATAGGAGATGTTCGCCCACCAATACAGATCGTTACAATATGCTTCCCCATCATTGGGTGTATAGGTATAATCGCTGTTGCCGAGGGTGTTCCCATTTGAAATCGAGACGATTTCTGCAATAGGCGGCGCGGGATAGCCATCTTGGAGTGCAGGGTTGAGGTTGTCATCATGGTTGAAGGTGATGTTCGTCGCAACGGTTTTATCCAACGTGATGTGAATAACATCGATAGGACCTTCTTCTAACTCCGGGTTAACGCTTTGTGCGGAGATCGAGTATTCCCCGTTCGGCAGCCCGGTGGTGTCCCATTGGATGTTCCAGTCTTCTTGATCAAGGAACCCATCTCCCGATACCACCATGATTCTCTTAAACCAGCTCGGGTCAGCAGGTTGTTTTTCATAATTAATGATTTTGTCGATTACGTTTTTTGCTTCCATCATGTTTCTGCACGCAAGTCTCCCAAACGCAACATCAGGATACAGATCCAGCTCATCACGCAGCAAGCCGGACCATTCCGCAAACACACCGTTTCCGTTGGAGTCCCAGTTGTCAAATACACCGCCTTCCTTGTAGATATCTGCGTAGTAAAGATCAGAGATATAGCCAGGTTCATCGCCGGTGAAGTTAAAATGCTCATCACCATCCCATTGGAAGTTCGAAAACCGGATCGGTAGATACCATGCTTTGGAACCTTGATTCACATCATCTTTTGCTTTAGCATATATATTTGATTTCAACCCACCGAACAGAAGAACATATTTCACTCCCCATGTTTCCAGTGCATCCTTGATGAAATATTTTATTTGCTCAGGTTTATCGACGCCAGAGTATTCTGCGTAAATATCCTCGGTTGTTTTGAGAACCGTCGAAACACCCATACTGATCTTATGATCTATCAGCCTCTGAACCTCTGATGAAAATTTCGATGGGCTGATGATGACAAGGTCATAGGTACTTTTTGCGGGGAATACCTCACCAGAGGGTTGCTGGTACTGGATGACCATAGTAAATTTCTGTGCAACCTGCAGCTCACCGGTGGTGGGTCGATAGCGCACAGGGAAAAGATTGACAGTTAAGTGGGTGATATGCTCACTCTTCGCGTTTATCCCACAACCAACATGAAACCCATACCACGCCTCAGGGTACAAGTCATCGCTCGTATACACTCGTGCATCTTTCTCAGATCTGGAAACAGGATCCTGTTGCGGTGTGTAGGGGGCTGGTGCCGGTGCTGGCCGGATTTCTTTTGATAACGTCCGTTCTTGAATCCCCACTGCTTCAACGGTCACCTCCACATTGGTGGCACCAAATGGTAATTCGTAGTGTTTTAACACCCGTGGAACCATCGGTTGGCCAGGGTTCATCAGATACAACTCCTGTTCACTCAGACGAACGGTCAGGTAGTCGGACTCACTTTCAATAACCTGAAGTAACGAGACATCTATTTGAACAACTTCTGCAATGGTTCCTGTCGATACCGTACCGGTGTCGTGAACGTTGCTTGCTACTGTTCCAAATCCGCTTGCTATAAAAATTCCTACAAAGAGTATACTTAACCATTTTCTCATAACTTACGCCTCTTATCCAATGATAGTATTATTGACTATTTAGTATATAAACCATGCTCCTTTGGAAGGACACATTCTATCTGAGAGATAAACACGGATGCGATTAATTATCTCCAAATGAGTGAGGAAATTACACCCACGCCTCCCATGAACTGAGGGGTCCATAGGTGTAAAGTCTGGGAGGTTAAAGCAAAATGAGGAAAGAATGCTTTAACAAAAACTTCCTATAAACCCCGACACATAATAAACAATGATGATAGATAAATTTTCGTATACTCACTTAGAATCCTGTTTGTGTAGGGACATGACATATGTCCCTTCTATTGAGACATGACAAGGACATCTTCT
>JADBLO010000028.1 GCA_014894395.1 Thermoplasmata archaeon | reverse complement strand
GGGTCAGGTCCCAACAGGCTGACCCCTCTATTTTTATTTCATAGTAACCATATGCACTCTGTTGTCTTTTATAAACCTTTAATCAGCAAAAATCTAAACTTAAAAACAGCCGATAGCTATTTCCCTCTATATATTTCAATTCAAAAACACTCAAAGTCATTTATGAGGCGATTCAGGCAAGGTCGAACCGATCTGCATTCATTACCTTATTCCAGGTAGATACGAAGTCATGCAAGAACTTATTTTGAGCATCTTCGCATGCATAGACTTCTGCAATAGCCCGGAGTTGGGAATTTGAACCGAAGATGAGATCAACACGGGTGCCGGTCCATTTGAGCTCACCAGTCGCACGATTACGACCCTCGAACACGTCTTCGTCTTCATCTTTCGCCTTCCAAGTTGTGCTCATATCGAGAAGATTCACGAAGAAGTCATTCGTGAGTAATTCCGGTCTCTTGGTGAAGACTCCGTGCTGGGACTGTCCGTAATTGGTATTTAAGACACGCATACCACCAACGAGAACAGTCATTTCAGGAGCGGTCAATGTCAGAAGTTGTGCACGATCAAGCAACAGTTCCTCTGCTGATACCGAATATTTGGTTTTAAGATAGTTACGGAATCCGTCTGCAACTGGCTCAAGCACCTTGAATGACTGAACATCAGTCTGCTCCTGCGACGCATCAGTACGTCCGGGCTTGAAGGGAACAGTAACATCGTAACCGGCATTCTTTGCAGCTTGCTCTATACCCGCGCATCCACCCAGGACAATCAAGTCGGCGAGTGACACCTTCTTCCCGCCGGACTGCGCGCTGTTGAACTCTTTTTGGATTCCCTCAAGGATCTGAAGCACAGTCTTCAGTTGGGTTGGTTGGTTGACTTCCCAATCTTTCTGTGGTGCAAGACGTATTCGTGCTCCGTTCGCCCCACCACGCATATCGGAACCGCGGAACGTTGATGCTGAAGCCCAAGCCGTTGAGACCAGCTGGGAGACAGACAAGCCAGAAGAAATGATCTTACCTTTAAGGTCTGCGATATCCTGCTCGTTAATCAATTCATAATCGACTAGGGGCACCGGGTCCTGCCAGATCAATTCCTCTTTGGGAACCTCGGCACCGAGATAGCGCGAACGAGGACCCATATCACGATGAGTCAGCTTGAACCACGCGCGAGCGAAGGCATTCGCGAATCCTTCCGGGTTCTGCAGGTAACGCCGCGCGATCGGCTCGTATTTCGGGTCGTAGCGAAGGGAGAGGTCCGCCGTGGTCATCATCGGCCGATGTTTCTTCGACGGGTCGTGAGCGTCAACCACCATGTCCTCTTCGGCCACATCCTTGGCCAGCCATTGATGCGCACCTGCCGGGCTCTTGACCAGTTCCCAATCGTATTTGAACAGCACCTTGAGATAACCCATGTCCCATTTGATCGGATTCGGTTTCCAGGCGCCCTCTATGCCACTACCGATTGTATCGCCGCCTTTACCGCTAACAAAGCTGCTCTTCCAACCGAGGCCTTGCTCTTCGATAGGAGCGGCCTCAGGTTCCGGGCCCACATGGGAAGCAGGACCGGCACCATGGCATTTGCCAAAGGTGTGACCGCCTGCGATAAGAGCGACAGTTTCTTGGTCATTCATGGCCATACGTGCAAAGGTCTCTCGAACGTCCCGACCGGAGGCAACCGGATCCGGGTTGCCGTTCGGCCCTTCCGGGTTCACATAGATCAAGCCCATCTGGACGGCGGCGAGGGGATTTTCAAGTTCCCGGTCACCAGAATAGCGTTTGTCTCCAAGCCACTCGCTCTCAGAACCCCAGTAAACGTCCTCTTCCGGCTCCCAGACATCCTCGCGCCCGCCAGCGAAACCGAAGGTCTTTAATCCCATAGACTCTAAGGCGCAGTTACCAGTAAGGATCATAAGGTCAGCCCAGGAAATTTTCTTGCCATATTTCTGTTTAATTGGCCAGAGCAAACGGCGTGCTTTGTCGAGATTAACGTTATCTGGCCAGCTGTTGAGTGGAGCCAAGCGTTGAGAGCCAGAGCCCGCGCCCCCGCGACCGTCACTTATTCGGTAGGTACCTGCGCTGTGCCACGCCATCCGGATGAAGAGTGGTCCATAATGACCGTAATCAGCAGGCCACCAATCCTGCGAGTCATTCATTAACACATAAAGATCCTTCTTTAGAGCCTCGAGGTCGAGTTTTTTGAATTCTTCAGCATAGTTGAACGACTCGCCCATCGGATTGCTCAGGTGCGAGTGCTGATGAAGAATCTTGAGGTTTAACTGGTTTGGCCACCAGTCCTTGTTCGAAGTGCCACCGCCTGCAGTGACATCTCTAGTCCTGCCCGTTACCGGACATTTGCTTTTTTCATTCATGATATTTCCTCCTTTTAATCCTTTTAATCATTGTTATTTATATTTGAAAGGCACTTTGGACATATGCCTTTGAAATATAGGTTCTGGCGAAAGACAAGGGGATGTTTCGTTTGTCATATTTTGAATATATGTTTATCTTATTGAATCACCGGCGACGGTTAAAGGAATTAGTGTTTTCCAATTTTCTACATCTTAATACTAATACGACAAAAGATATAGAAAATCCTTCTTTTTTG
>JADBLO010000004.1 GCA_014894395.1 Thermoplasmata archaeon | reverse complement strand
ATTTAAATTAAATGACCCCGAAGCTCAATTTGAACGTGAGAGCGATGCATGGCATAGCAGATATCATGTCACTAAAAAAGCTATGAAAGAGATTTCAGAAAAGCATAATGTTCCGGTGAAGTTGCTTGACCATTGTTCTCATGGAAATTATGAAGTCATTGAAAAATATCGTTTGAAATAAAGAGTTGATGATTTAAAATGAAGAAAGAAAGTCTATACTTGCGAAGAAGGGATACTAGACCTTCCTCGGAAATTCAAGTTCATAAAATGCCTTTGAAGAGCGGAACATGGCTCGTCCCTAGTATTGAAAATGCAGAAGCCTGCAAGAGCATCGGCGGTACGATGGAGAAGGATGTCTGTATCTTAGTTGATGGTCCTGATGGTGGATGGACAGCCCCGATTAAAGGCTCGTATTTTGCTTGGGGGGCCATGGATATGTTCAAAGCGACTGGCGAAAGGCTCCACAGGGGAAGGTATCTAACTAATGTGATGGGTTGCATTGTTGCAGACAGTCCTGCCTATCCTACATTTGCGGGTATGTGCTCTCCATTTTACGAAGGCGATGCAGAAGAAATCAAAGGCAAAAAAGATGCAATAGAAAGTGCCAGAAATGAGGCTCTTGGTCTTGCAAAAGATGTTTTAGACGGAAATGCAAGAGCATGGAGACTTGACTATTTCATGCCGAACGGGCGAAGAGCAAAATTCGATGAGGAGAATGCAATAGTTGCAAAGAATAATGATTTGGTCATGCAAATCTTCAAGCATAAGCATCAGAAAGTAGTTGAGGATTTTTCAAAACGGAGAAGATGAGAATGGACGCACAAGTATGTAGAAAACAAGGAAAAACATGGTTTCCAAAAGACAGAAAGTGTCTCGACTTAAATTTCAAATTAAGAGACCCAGAAGGAACACGGCAACGGCATATGGTACAGATTAGAAAATTGAAGGAAAGAAAAATAAGTTTCGAAGGTATTTTGCCAACGATGCCGTCTGGAGCAGATTACACTGGGGAGCGTGCCGTCGAAGAGAGGATGCAGGACAATCACTTTTTTATTTACAACATATATGAATCGGGACAATGGAAAGAATGCTCCCAAAAAGTGGCAAAAGAGATGAAGTCTTTAATCAACAATGCAACACGTGACGAAATAAAATTTCAATTGAAAGATAAAGGTATCCCAAATTCGTATGACACGGCATTCTACATGATGTATTACAAAAAGACGAATGCTCTTATGAAGAAAATATTGAAAGAGAATCTTTATTGTGATTGATATGAGCCAATTGATTCGTGCCATGGAACAATTCAATATCCAATTGCTTGGGAATCTATTTGGTGACACTGAAGAGATTGAATACAATGAGTCTGTAGGATTCTTTACGTGGAAGGGTGAGCGTCTCACAGATGTCCAAATCGATAAAGCGTTGAACTGCAAGTTCGATGGCGGTGAACGGTTTTCTCTGACCAGGAACCGATGCGAATATCCGAGGGGGGAATAATGGACGCAAGAATCTGTCATAAAAAAGGCGGGGAATGGTTGCAAAAAATGCATCTCTGTAATTTCAAGAAGATGAAATCGCCTTCGTTCAGTTCGATTAAATGGGAGAATACTCATCCAACAAAATTAAGAGAAGTGCCGTTTAAAATTGATGACAGTCATGCAATCGCAAAAGGCACAGCATCAGACTTGTTAGGAGATTATCATTTAAAAGAGTTCATTAAAAACGCAGGAAACAGAAAGGTATTGATGCTGAGAATCAGTGGAGAGCCGATTGTGTATAACGAAGAGTCAAATGTCCTCAAACTTGGAAGCAGTCTCTATACAAGGGAATTCGTTTACCGGATACTCGAAGAATTGATTGGGGAAAAAATATTGATGAAGCAGGTCAGTTCAAAAGGTGAAAGGAAAATTGCAAAAAATGTAATGGAACGAATGGTTGCTTACGAGTCATTGCAAAGCCCAGAAAAAGACTCCCCGTTGATTATTGAAGGCAACAGAGGATATTATATCTTAATGCACAGACTTGGAGACGAATAAAGGAGATAAATAATGTCTGGACATGGAAAAAAACTTGAAGAAGTCTTTACGATTCGTGCATCATTCGATGGCGGAACAATAGATAATAACCGCACGATGGCTGGATATCCGTCAATGGATGAGGCAGTTGGAACTGCAAGAAAACTCTACAAAGACTTCAGTAAAACAAAAGAAAATAGAAAATATTACAAGAATCTTGATGTTTCAGTCTGCTTCGGAGAATTCAAATATGAGAGCGGTGACATTCTTGGCGAACCAACTTGCCTTTCAATTAAAGATTTAAAAACACCAAAAAGAAAAGAACAAGTGAAAAAACCATACTATATACCAGAACCTTTTGGGTTGCCTTTCGAATTAACAAAAAAAGATACATTTAGAAAATTAAATGAAAAATGATAAAGGATTTGATGATATGAGAATAGATGGAAAATGCGGAAAGATAACACGACTTATAACTGATAAATCAGGTAGGATTGAAACACATAGTGTTGAGATGAAGCTTGATGATGGAATGATGATAACTATAGGTGTTGGTTATCTTGCTTGTGGAAAGAAATTCAATAAAATGACTTCGGCACAAATGGCAAAAGTTTGTGCTAAACCATTTCATGGTCATAGAGTGGGTGAGCATATCTGTATAAGCACAGAAGAACCACTTTATCGTTAAAGGATGTGAAATAAAAATGTCAACAAGTGCACAGAGATATAACGCAAGGATGAACGAAATATTTGAAAAGGCTAAGAAACTTAAAAAATCGCAAATAACATGGAGGATTGAAGAAGAAATATTGGGAGTAGCGAACCTATACGATGAAGTTACAACCAGTGATTTACAAGGACTCGCAACTGTTGCATCAACTAACATCCTGGATATATTAAAAAAAGAGATTGAAGACTGCGGAGTTGATGAACCCGATAACTCGCTTAGAGCAGTTCAATGTTTAAAAGAAAAAGGTTTGATATAAAGGAGCAAATAATGGGAAAAATCCGTGTTAAATCAACATACGAAATCATTACAGAGGAATCATCTAAAGAAGGTGATTTTGCAGAGAGCGGTTGGCTCAATGAAGAAGGCGAAATATTCAATTCAGCCGAACAAGTAATACGGCATCTCAGCGATGAAGGTGTCATTGAGCCATCAAGTTCGTGTTTCCATAAAGGAGTCTGGTATTCGACAGAAGCACAGCAGGACATGAATACAGGGGCATATAAGTCGCAGAGTTATCATCTTCATGGGGCAACATTGCATCAGGAACGTAAGATTTACAAAAGGTTATTCCCGCAATATGGGGATTGTAGTAGAAATAGGAGAAAATAATGACACTTCAACGTATGAAACAGACCCCCGATGGCTGGGGAATCGGATATATTGGCGTGAGTACGATTGCCTGTAGAAAGAAAGACGGCATCCATATTGTCTGTACGATGAGCAGTGTCCCTCCATCAAAAGAAGAAGAAGTATTTACTGGAACTGAGATTGTTTTTGATAATATCGATAAAGTGGCACATGATAATGATGTTACATACGGTCATATGCTAACATGGAAGACGATGGCTTGTTCTCTTGCTACAGGCATCATAAAATGCAGTCCTGAGAAAGAACATAGTGAATGAGTGATTGAAAATGCCATCAGAAACAGTAAAAATCAGAAAAGCTCTTTCGAAAGGGAAGATTCACATCTGCACCCGTCATGGGCAATGCAAAGACATCCTTTACGATGAAGATTTAGGCGGAATATTCATTCAAGATGATGAACAAGGAATAATATTGAATCTTATAAATGCCAAAAAAGAAAAATGGAGAAAAAGAAATTATAGTATCGACGAAATTAAATTAAGAAGGTTTTGATATGACAGATTGTAGACCAGGGCAGATAAAGATAGATGGGCGATGCAAAGAAGTTACAAACATTACTATAAGTGCCAGACGATGGTTTGACAGTGTGAACGGAAACACCTATCACAGCGTGGATGTGTACGCAAACGGCAAACACATAGGTCGTGAGCCGTTCAGGTATGGCTACGAAGAAGCATATCTTCAGACCGCACATGAGATATTGCAAAAGGCAGGCATCTGCAAGAAAACAGATGAACGATTGAAAAGTGGAATGGACAAAGATTATCACGACTTCACGATGGACATGAGAGAACGCAGAGAGAAGTACGTGAAGATAGTATCTGATGTTTCAAGAAAAAAAGATTTGTAGGAGAAATAATGTCAAAACTAAATTCATTGATAGGGGTTAGAAACAAAGGCGGATTTGTATTCGATGAGCACGACATAAGAACTGTAGAACGAATGTTGCATACAAATAAAGACAAGCAGAAATTCATAGAACAATATCGGCAATCTATTGGTGCTCCGCTATTTATCGTTCAAAATATAATATACAAAAAAAGAGCAGGAGCTGGCAAAATGTCCATCTCTGATGTTAGAAGGATAGACAGTGAAAAAGGACACCATTTCTTTGACCGAGATACGATGCGTTTTTTCAACTCAAAAATCGAAACGAAGGGAGACCTCATAGGCAATAAATATTTTATTACTAGCGAACACTTCGAAAATTCGCCTCGTCATTATTCAGTGAGAGAATTTGACAAACGTACTGGTAGCATCAAGACAATCAGTGAATTCAATGAATTCCATTCTTCATATGGTGCAAGAGAATTCGCAAAATGTTTAGTTGACCATGATGGCGATGTTGAAGCGTGCAAAAAATTAATGATGTCGTAGGAAAAAAGATTTGTAGGTGAAATAGTGGACTATCCAGAACTGATTAAAATGCAGGATAAAATTCTTTCTTGTGCAAGATTTGATGATATTGCACCAGTTGCAGTGTATCTTCATGCGGATTTGAAATTCAAAAAAGAAGCTCAAAGAAGTATTGCCGGTCTCAAAAGGCGATGCAAGGATATCCCGCAGGTCCAGGAATTGAAGGCAAAAGATGTTATCGATGGAAACGATGACATCGGTTTTGACCGGCTTTACAATAAGGCATTTGAAGAAATACTTACAAGATATCATCTTGAAACAGAAACTTATACCGATAAGTATGGAGCATACTGCTATCGTGACAAGAACGGTCATAGTCACTGCGGTGATGATAGCGGTTTTTATCCTTGGTATCTTGATGAAGAGACATTGAAAAAGCAAATTGAAAGTTTTGAGGTATGATTATGTCAAAATTGAAATGTAAAGTTACAGATATGCATGAAATAAATCCTAGAATTCCACTTAATAAATCTTGGTCTGTCAACGGGATGTATGTTCCGAATACAGATAATGGGCTTGTTCCTAGTATTCAACACCAAATTAAAAGGCTAAGGAGTCAGCTATATCGAGATAAACAGCTTCTTGAAAGATATCCTGACCAGTTGAAAAATGCGAAAGACCATATTGATATATTGCAAGCATGCCTTAAAGAATTGAAATAGAATCCCAATCAGCCCACCAAACTTTTTTAAGACAACATAAGATAAACAGTATCGTATGTCTCATAGAAAAATGAAAAGCATTGTTCTTGTTGTTTCGCTTCTCTTCTCGGTTTGTGTTATTTTTAAATCCAATACTTTGGGGACGGATTTCAGTGCCATTCCATCCAATGAACCTGAATACGGTTCGTGGAACGTGTCTGAGCACGTTCGTAATATGGTCCAGGACGAATCTGGATGGGTGTTCATGCATCCTGCTTCGTGGAATTTTGATTCGCTGGCAAAAACGCTCCGAAGCAATATGTCGAACGGCGATTACGAGTTCAGTGCTGCAATTGTTAACGATTCTTGGGCGAACAGGACGCAATCAATTCTATGGGCAAATTATACGCTGAATTCGGATGAAGATGCAATCTTTGTTGGTCCAATCTATGCTTGTCACGATAACGGCTCTTTCGATATGGTATTATACGGTTCGAACTATCTTTTCTTTTTATCATGGAATGGCACGAATCTAACAAATACTGAGGATGGTTCTCTCGTTGAAGAAAGAAGCGATGCACTCAATTATTACAATAAAGATGCCCCTGGTTCTTATCCGAATGGTTTATTTGGGAACGGCATCTTTGTGAAGACGATTTACAATGCATTGTGCGGTGGGCTTTTCACAAAAGACTGGGGATATGATGTAAATTTCATGGATGAACCTGTCGGATGGGCATACGAAGGAAATCTGAGCGGGAATATTCAAACCGACGATGCAGTGCGTTGGGGTGTCGCATGGTGGGCACCAGGAATAGTGGATTCGTTTACAGTAGATTATGATTATATGAACATGTGGAGATTGAATTATTCGACAGTCTATGATGCTACATTTGCCCCATCAGACGAGAGACCGTTTATGCAGTTTCCGATTATCAATATGTCAGAGCCTGGCATCGGGGATAATTTTGTCTGGTTCTTGCTTTCGTATTTTATGGGCGGAGGAAACATTACTGATGACGATGTTGCAACTTTCTTGAGGTCAAATATAACAGACCTCATGAATCTTGAAAGCAGGATGTATCATCCAAATTCAGCAGGTGCTTATTCACAGAACGACACTGTATATTATTATAGTGCGACATTGACGAATCTGAGGCAATATATCATAGATAATTGGGGGGACGATTTCTTTCCAGAGCCAGAGGATGCATCGTGGATTCCAAATAATGTGTTGTGGCTTTATGTTCAGAACTGCCCAGATGGAGAGGAGGATTTTGCTGGTTTCGATTATATCTTTGCTTCGATAGATACGGAAGATGACGGTATCTGGGATGAAACAGACCGTGCATTTTACATTGATGAGGTTGTCCAGGCATCATGGACTGGGACTGAGCCGGATGAAGACCCTTACAGCGAGTTCATTGGTTTTGGTACTGGCAGGGGCGAATGGAGCGATTCATTTCCATACATACATCGATATGCTGACCATTTGAACTATTGGTTGATGATTCCATTGGATTGGCTTGTGAACGGCAAGACTGGTAAGAATCTCGACATTGGTGACACTTTTGGGTTGCATATCCAGACATCGAGCACTGACGACAACAATATCTGCGTCTGGGAGAACTGGAATGAGACGGCATGCGATAGCTTTGTCGATGAAAGCAGTATAGACGTTTTTAGTACCTATCTAAACAGTACAGACATCTATGATGAAGGGGAAGATGAGCCATTGGACCTGACAATCAATACGACTGCACTTGGCAATTGGGGTGGAGGGGGAATCGCCGGAGACCCGCCACTGCCACCAGATTCATATGGAGTGAACATTACAATAGAAACTGATACAACCAGAGTATCATCAGGATGGGATGAATATCACGACATCAATTTTACAGTGAATGTTACAAATACTGGAGACGGGGCAATTACAGATATCTTGATTAATGGAACTTGGTGGAATTGTAGCTGTAGCGGTTGGAATGCAATTCTTATCGATACGAATATAGATATGACGGATTTTTTCTTTGTGCCATGCCACTTCATGATAAATGATACGGGCAATAACTCACTAGCTGGCGGGGCATCGCACGAGTTTTGGTATATAGTTCGTTTCCAATCATGTGATAATTCATCAGAATATAGACCACTCACGGGGGAAGTGAATGTTTCTACCGATGAAGGAACTTCAGACGATAACAGTTGGACCATCCAGTGGGGACGCAATTCGACTGTGCCTGAAGAGCCAGGAACCATTCCATCGTCAAGAGATACGGATGGAGATGGGCTTACTGACGAGATGGAAGAAATCATAGGCACCGATATTCATCTACCGGATACTGATTTTGATGGATATACAGACTATGAAGAATATATTGCAGGTTCAGACCCGTTGGATGCAAACAGCACTCCGAATAAGCATTTAGGTGAGTTCTTAGGATTGCCATGTCTTATTTGGATATTCATTGTCCTGTTGGTGGGCTTTATATTTTTGATAATTATTTTGAAAAGGCGAAAGAAAAAGAAATAATGTTTTGTTTCCCACTTAGACCAGCATAAATTTATAAGAATTGATGCGTTTCATTCTATGATAAATTATGACTGGGGAAATGTTTAAGCCTGAAACATACTGAAGAAGGCGAAGAACATTGACGTGATTTAAATGGTAGAGATATTTGATGAACACATAGATTATACTTCAGGGATACCAATCTCTGTTAGACGTGATAAGATACTTTCACTGTGTAGAAAACACGGCAAGCAAAAAGTTGTAGATGCTCTGGTTGACCAAGAGCATTATATGTGGGACTTACGCCTTCCAAGAACTGAAAAAAAAGTGATGCGTGATAAAATCTGGCTGAAAAAACTTGATAGTTGTTAGGGAATTGAAAAATGGATGAAGAATCTTTAGAGAATTTAAAAGAACAAGTTGAAGCAAATACAAAAATGATGGAGGCAATTTTGTCAGCATTGCTTGATGGGAAAGTAAGATATGAATTGTCAGAATCATATACTGAT
>JADBLO010000134.1 GCA_014894395.1 Thermoplasmata archaeon | reverse complement strand
CTCCGCTGAGACTGACCGGGTTCCCTTCGTATCCCATTCCGTATCCTGTGCAGCCTGTTGAAGCAATTGCACCACCATAGGGTTTTATGACAAGCCACCAGCTGAAGCAGACTGGCCCAGGAAGTCCGTAGGTGAAGTAGGTTGCTCCTGATTTGTCTTTCATGGCTGGGAGTATAGAGATATTGTACATTGCGTTGTGACACCCACCGATGACGACTACAGGTTGTTTTTCCCCGTTTCTTATCCGCCAGAATTCTGTTATTACGATACCACTATTCCAGGATCCATCATTCCAGTGCGTGGCCCAGCTGAGCGGGCTTCCATGTCCTTCGAAGTCAACAAAACCAGCTCCCTGAGTAATTGCCGCGGCAATGTCTTTCGCTTCTGGTACAAAACCACTTGTGTTCCTGTTTGATGAATATACTCTTACTTGATTCAAATCAGGGATTGCAAGTTTTGTATAGTTATAAGCAAGGTCACAGAGGTATTCACCATCAGGTTTCCCTTCGAAATAATCAAATGTTTTCCCACCGACACCAATGAAGTTCTTATACCAGGGTTTCGCAGCTGGACCAGTGCTTTCGTAGGTTATTATCTTTTTGACTATATGGCTGACTTCTATCTTATTTGCGACTGGTAATCGAGCAACATAGACCTCAGGGTTCATATCGAATGTATCTGTCGCAGCACCCGGTGCACCCCAGGCGGCATAAACACCGTCACCGTTCGAATCCCAACTGTCAAAATCACCTGTTGCGTTGTACAAACATCCATAATAGAGGTCAGATAAACATCCTTCATCTGCGTCCTGAGGGATACTCACATATCGCACTGGGACCCACCATGCTTTCCAACCAGCGGATCGTGTATCCTTATCTTTTGCAGTAATATGGGATTTCAAACCACCGACCAGTAACACGTAGGTAATGTTCCAAGTATCATACGCGTCTTTAATGAAATATTTCACTTGCTCTGGCTGGTCTGCTCCTGTATATTCAGTAAGGATAGCTTCCATTGATTTAAAGGTGGTCGCCATACCTTTACCATTCTTAAAGTCAATAAGAGGTTGAAGTTTTGTTTCAAACGCAGCAGGAGCGATAATCACCATGTCATAGGAGGTATCGAGAGGCTTGGGTTGTGTGTTCGGTTCAATATATTTTACTATAATATCAAAACCATCAGCGTACTCAACCTGGTTATGTACCGGTGAATATCGAACAGGATAACACACCACTTTCACAAAGGTCATCTGCTGATCGTTCTCATTACGACCTGCACCAAGATCATAACTGTACCAGTTGCTGGGATAGAACGCAGCACTTCCGTAGACTGAAGAATCTTTCACATACTCTGTACTCTCGCTCATTTTCGATAACGGAGCGATACGAGCAGGGATAACCTCTTTTGTAAGAGTCATTGTGCCGATAATATCCTTAGGACTACAGATCACCTGGATATTCGTGGACCCAAAAGGTATCTGATAGGTCTTTACATAGATAGGTAATACTGGTTTATTTGGTTCCAATAACTGTGTCGTCGCACCATTCATTTCTATTTCAACAAATCCATCTTTTTCAAGTTGTGTTGGTTGTGACGAGAAGAGAACTGATGTCGATTCATTTTTTACAATCGTTGCTTGTTTAATAGAGACGTTCGTGGTGAACGCAGCTGCCCCTAGTCCACTCAGGACTAAAATACCTACTATTATGATTGGTATGAATTTCTTCATATTTTCCCTCTAACATCTATAACACCTTCTTATATAAATACTTTCTTTCATGATATAAATATTTGTCACCCCTTCCACATCATAAATGATGTGGCTTTCTCCTCCAAGGGGAAGAAAATGCCTAGCGGCATTTAACCAATAACTTTCCGGGCGATTCATCCCTGACTTAAAAGTCATGGATTTCTCCCTCGGAATCCTTAAAATAAAATGGTGTATAAACGCTGTCCTTGTTTTTTTTTAAAAAAAAAAGAGGGGAAAAAGTCCTCAATTATGAGGAATATCCACCAAGCATCAAACTTGGGTCACCGAGAAGCGCCCAGTTGGTAATACAGAACGCCTCAATCTGACCGATTTCTTCTTCAGCAATGAACTTCTGAATCGCACGACTGTGAGCCTGTGCAAGGTTTGTCGAACCTTGACCTATTTGATAAAAGAAGTTTGACTCAAGCTCTCCGCTGAGACTGACCGGGTTCCCTTCGTATCCCATTCCGTATCCTGTGCAGCCGGTTGAAGCAATCGCACCACCAAAGGGTTTTATGACAAGCCCCCAGCTGAAGCAGACTGGCCCAGGAAGTCCATGGCAGAAGTATTCGGATCCATCTTTGTCGATCATGGCTGGGAGTAGGGAAACATTGTACAAAGCATTATGACAGCCACCGACGATGACCACAGGTTGTTTTTCCCCGTTTCTTATCCGCCAGAAGTTATCTAGTCCGATACCACCAACCCAGTCACCGTTCTCGTAAGATCCATCAAACCAGATCGTGTTCCACCCGAGCGCATACCCGTGTCCTTCGAAGTCAACAAAACCAGCTCCCTGAGTAATTGCCCCGGAAATACCTTTCTTGTCTGGTACAAAACCACTTGTGTTCCTGTTTGATGAATATACTCTTACTTGATTCA
>JADBLO010000117.1 GCA_014894395.1 Thermoplasmata archaeon | reverse complement strand
GATGCTGAATCATCTATTTTATTTACCAGGAGAAAGTAATTTCGGGAAAAGACACTTAAAATATGTAATAGAAAAATTTAAATAGGCAATCCATTATATAAAACACGCTGAAACCCAAACTTTCATGAAGCCCAAATTTTTTTAATTTACTTTTCGTCAAAGTACAACAGGAGACCTTGAAGATGATTAAACAATTAAAAGATAAAAAAGAAAGAAAAAATAATTTGTATTTTCAGCTTTCGGAAAAAATTCGATTCGTTAATGCACGGTCTGACCATACCTGCAAAATCTGCGGTCAGAGTATCACAACAGGTGAAAAATACATAAAATTCCTTGAACGCTCAACAGGATGGGAAAAAAATGCCTGCATTAAACATTACAAGGAAAGCCTATATAAAAAATGGCAGAAAAAAAGAGATGAATATACAAAAAAGTTAGAGAAAGGTAATTTTATCATGATTGAAACTGATGCATCAGGTTCTTTTGGGCAACGCTGGGCGTTCGTTGTTTTTCTCGGTAAAAAAGAAATCTTTCGAGCTAATGGATTTACGGACGAATGCGGCGCAATAACGCCTGCCGAAGGCTATGCAATTGTTAAAGGGTTAGAATGGCTAGAAAATGCCGATATCCCATCAGATTTGCCGGTCATCATTACGAACGATAATTCTGCGGTTCTATCGAAACTTCACTCAGGCTCAGAAAAGGGAGTTTGCAAGTACATCTGGCACAGAATCAACGAATTGTTAGACCCTCTCCGAAATGAAGGTAATTTATTCGTAGGACCTCCGACTACCAGTGAGGCGCATTGCTACGCACAAAAAGACCAAGTGCATTAATATACACTTTAAATGGTCTTTAGGTTATTGTATTTCATGTGTTTCCAGTAGGAAAATTGCCAGTATCGAAGCCGAACCAACAGCTAATTTGGCATGTCTTGAGTCCAGTCCCATAAAACTGCTACCTTTCCCGTGTCCGCTCCCGTATTCATTTCTTAATTCGCAGATTCCTTGCACCACAGCAGATAGATTGACTAATATTTGTTTTATGGAATTTGATGCCTTTGTTTTATCTGGTATATCTTCTGGTGCAAGTTTCAATAATTTGATGGTTTCTTTAACAAGTTTTGGCAACTCCCAATCTTTTTCATACCGCACACCACGTTCATCAAAAATTGATTTACAGCAGGTCTCTATCAATTCTTTAGCTGTCCCTATTGCTACATGAGGTGATATTTCAATGGTGCTTTCCATCAATGTGATTTGCTGCGTTACATATTCAGCGGTGAGTCTTTTTTTAATTTCTTCATCTTTCTTTTTTATGATATCTGGTACTCCTCTCTTTATCCCTGCAAAAATTGGCCTATCTGAGATTCTTGCCTTCTCGATTATTTGATACCCATCCACAGCCAGATATTCGTTATAAAGTTGAAGAAGCTTTGTCGTCTCCGTTGGGTCGGCTCTGACTACAGGATGGAGAGTTTCACATAGAACTTGTAAAAAAATCAAATCATCGCAAAAAAGTAGATTGATTCTCTTATCGGACAATAGCCAATAATCGTCCCAGTCGCCAGGATTTAAAACTGTATGCTGGTAAATATCTCTATATGCATCTTTGTATCTTCCATCTGTGGAGGGGAGAGCAGCAAGGTTAAAGATTCTTCCAAGAAAAGCAGGTACCTCCAGTCGTCCGAAAGGGTCTATTCCATTGATATTAATTCCCTCCCAGATATTTCGTCTTGTTATCTCTGATATTTCGTTTACCATATTTTGTAAGGATGATGTTTAAAATATTTAAGATTAGTTGTTCCTCTTCGACTCCTGATGAATGTTATCGTGTTTAAGAATTAATCAGAATTCTGGGATATAGTCGATTCTTCTGAGTAGTTATATGAAAAAAATTAGAATATGCTTTTCGAGAAATATCTTTTTACAAATAGGTTTTTAAGAAATCTGTTCATTTGTAATGTCTTAGGTGTGAAAGGTTGACCAGAAGGACGAAGCTCATAGTCATCGTAGGATTTCCCTTTAGTATTGTCTTGATAGTATCAGGCGTTTATTTCATATCAACGAATCAAACATCGGACCGGCAGCAAAACGAATGGCAGCCAGAATTTGGGGTTAATTACACAGTGAATGTAAATCGTGTGATTGATGGTGATACCTTTGATGTAGTTTTTCCCTCAGGAGCTATCGAGCGGGTGCGGTTGCTCGGTGTTGATGTTCCGGAGACCGAGGCAAACAAGAATAAGGAAAACGAATACGGCGATATCACAGATTTGGAGTGTCTTGCTCTCTATGGTGTTGAGGCGCAAGAGTTCGCTCAATTGTGGCTTGCTGGGAAAAGCGTCGTCATTCAATTTGATGAGATTGCTGTACTCAAAGAATACTATGGACGATGGCTCGCATACGTGTTTCTCCCAAATGGAACCGATTTCAACGAGGTGTTACTCAAACGAGGATACGCCCGGGTGTACACAGAGGGTTACTGCACGAGGGAACCTTACTATGTGAAGTTGCAGAATCAAACAATGGATGAGGGCATCGGCTTATGGCAATGTCGTCCTCAGGATAATCATCCGCCTGTTGCTGATTTCACTTATGCTGTAGACAATCTGCGGGTTGATTTTACTGATGTTTCCTACGATGCGGATGACGACATGTTGACCTGTTTATGGAGTTTTGGTGATGGCACGACCTCAAATGATGAAAATCCATCTCACACGTTTAGCAGGAGCGGAACGTATATAGTTTCATTGACCACTCGTGATGGTAAAGCGAGTGATACCCGAAGCGAGCAGGTAGCTGTTGTATTGTTTGTTGGCGGGGATTTTTCTATCGCTTCGTGGAACCTGGAGGTGTTCGGTCCAACCAAGGCATCCAATGAGACGCTTCTGGATTACTATGCTGATAAATTGGATGACTACGACCTGTTTGTTGTCCAGGAGATACGGGATGTATCAGGGACCGCTATTGAGGCGTTGGCTGCGAAATTACCTGATTACCAATATGTTATCAGCGAGCGGGCGGGGCGAACCACCAGTAAGGAACAGTATGCTGTTTTCTATAACAACCGTGTCCTTTTGTTTAATATTACTGACTGGGCTGATGAAAAACAAGACGAGTTCGAGCGACCGCCGTTCGAAGTCACATTTACGGTAAACAGTTGGACGTTTACGCTCGTTACCATCCATACAAAACCCTCCGATGTCCCGAATGAACTCACTAACCTCGAAAACCTGGTGGGGACACCAACGAGGGATACGATTATCATCGGTGATTTGAACGCCGATGGAGACTACTATAACCACGGGGTCATCAGTCATTTCCTTGATTGGAACTGGGTGATTACAAGCGAGATGGATACTACGGTCGCAGCGAGCAGTAATGCTTATGACCGTATCATCGTTAATCAGACTACGGAGAACAACTACATCTGGTGTGGTATCATGGATGATGTCGATGAGCGTCAGAGTGACCACTATCTTGTTTATGCTGTGTTCAACCCCGATGTATCATAGAGCGATAAAAGAAGAGGTTTTATTCGATGGAACGTAAGAGCCTGGAGCGGTTGATAGGGAAATACGTGAAAATCGTCACAAAGGAGCCAGGCGACGAGCGGACACGAATAGTGACTGGGAGGGTGACTGAGGTCGACCTTGATGGTGGTTTCCTCATGGTCGAGACATGTGATGGCGAGGCTTGTTTGAGCATCCAAGCGGTTGTAGCAATAAAACCTCGGAGTAAAGAATAATAAATGAATAGTTGTTACAAACTTTTGAGGAGAATGGGTAAAAATCGCAAATATGCAATGATTCTTTTAAGTGGAGGTATAGATTCTACTGCATGTGTGCATTATTATCTTCATGAAAAATTTCATGTTCAAGCCGTCTTTATAGATTATGGTCAAAAAGCGCGAATACAAGAACTGTCGAGTGCAAAAAAAATTGCTAAATATTATAAGGTTGAACTCAAAAAAATTGTTTTTACTTCCCCAAAAAAGTTTTCTTCTGGAGAGATAACTGGAAGAAATGCTTTCTTCGTAGTATCAGCAATTATGTGTAATCAGGATTTTTATGGCATTATTTCCCTTGGAATTCATTCAGGTACACCATATTATGATTGTTCAGAATCATTTACCAAAACCATCAACGAATTATTGAACGGATATACCGACGGGCGGGTACTGATAGATACGCCTTTTCTCAAGTGGAATAAAAAAATGATATTTGAATACTGTAAAAATAATAATGTACCGATTCACTTAACGTATAGTTGTGAGAACGGGTCAATTCCGCCTTGTGGAAAATGCCTATCTTGTAAGGATAGGAGTGCTTTAGATGTTATGTAGAAAATTAAAATTAAAATTAAATAACTTAGAAGTTGGAACAACACCTATGCTATTACCTTCGGTTTCAAGTAAAATTAATTTGGATGTGGCAAAAACATTAGAAACAATTAGCATTATCGTTGATGGTCCTCTTTTAATCAGTGCATACGATTTTTATCATTCAAATATACCGCCAATATCTTTTCCTGATTTGATTTTTCTTGATAGTGGTGGGTACGAATGTAACAAGGACCAGGAAATATCAGATATTGGATTGTATAAGCCCAAGCATAAAAAATGGAAAAAAAGGACCTACCAAAAGGTTATTCGGAAATGGTCAAGTAAAATTCCCACTGTTCTTATCAGTTATGACCATCCTTCAATTCGATTACCTATCAGTAAACAAGTGGAAAAAGCAAACCAGATATTTAAAGAAAAAAATAATTTCCTAAAAGAAATTCTAATTAAACCTGAAACAAAAAATTCGACAGAGATACAGCCCGAAAGAATCATTGAGAATCTCGAGTCGTTTTGCTCGTTTAATATAATAGGATTTACAGAAAAGGAATTAGGTAAATCTGTTTTTAGTAGAATGATTTGCATCGCAAAAATCAGAATGGCAATGGCTGAAAGGCATATAGAGATACCAATACATATTTTTGGAAGCCTTGATACAGTAACAACCCCGTTATATTATTTATCTGGTGCGGATATTTTTGATGGGCTATCGTGGTTACGTTATATCTTCATTAACGATAATACATTGTATCTGGATAGTTATGGTCCGAAATGTTATGGAATTGATGAGAAGATTGATGAAATGTGGATAAAAACTGTTGATAGTAATTACAAATACTTGAGACAATTAAAACTCACATTAGAAAAACTTTGTTCTGATGAAGACTTTAGTGTATTTGGCTCGAGTGCTGATTTTTTTAGAAATGCTTATGACAGATTATTAAGAGAGCAAGGGGGTGATTAATATAGGTAGTGGTGGAGGTCATTTTGGAGGAAGTTATACTCCTGATGATTATAAGAAGATTATACGGGATTCACATCAAGGAACGCAGGATGCACAATATGAAACGAATGTAAATGAAATGATAAACGAACGTTTAGCAGGATATAATAGAAATCCTGAAGCCACAAACGAACATTTAGACGAACTTCAAGGGGTCATTGAAGAAGAAGGAATTGGCACTGTGGATATGCGTTTTGGTGGTTCTGTAAAAAAGCATACCTATGTAGATGGATTAAGCGATGTGGATGTTTTTGTATGTATTGATAAAACTGATTTAGCGGATGATTCTCCCCAGGAACTTTTGAATTATATTAAGAAAAGAATTGATGATGCAAATTTAACCGATGTAAGGGAAGTTCGAGTAGGTGACCTTGCAGTTACAGTCCTATTCTCAGATGGGGAAGAGATACAAATGTTACCTACGATTCGACGAAGCGAAGGGTTCAAAATATCTGATGGAAAGGGCGGTTGGTCAAATGTGGTCAGACCGGATAAATTTGCTTCAAAACTCACTGAAGTTAATCAAAATTGCAATGGAAAAGTCGTTCCTGTTATAAAACTGGTTAAGGGTATAATATCGCAACTTCCGGAGGACCAACGATTATCTGGTTACCACGTTGAATCAATTGCAATAGAGGTGTTTAAATCATACCCAGAATCAGAACCGATGACATCGAAGGCAATGCTTCGATATTTTTTTGAACATGCAAGAGAGGTCGTCAAATCCCCTATAAAAGATAAAACAAATCAATCAATACATGTTGATGACTATTTAGGTCAGGAAAATTCACCTGAACGTATCCGAGTTAGTTATACGTTGGATAGAATCTCAAGAAAAATGAAAAATGCAGATGAATTACGTTCTACTGAAGAATGGAACGAGATTCTTGGTGAAGAATGATGCATGAGCATCTTTCATCAAAATATTTACTGGTTAAACAAATTGTTTGTGATGAGGGATATGGACCTGAGATATCGTGGCAGTCGAAGGTAAATTTTGATTCATTGGAAGAAAGTGATTTTTTAAAGGAGTTGGCTTGGGTTGTTTTATCATCTGGGATGAAAGAACAAGTAATTAGAAAGATATTTGAAAAACTCGCATTCTGTTTTTTTAACTGGGAATCTATCCAAATGATTGTCGATAATAAACAAAAATGCTACCATAATGCGATTAAAATCTTTAATAATGGGAGAAAAATTTCTGCGATAATACAATCTGCTCAAAAAATAAACGAGGTTGGTTTTGATGAACTTAAAAAATTAATAAAAGAGAAGCCCATTGAAACTCTACAATCTTTTCCATACATTGGGGACGTAACAGCATATCATTTAGCGAAAAATATCGGTATTTGTATAGCAAAACCTGACCGCCACCTTGTGAGAATTGCAGATACTGAAGGATATGACGATGTTCAAGAATTTTGTAGAAATGTTTCAATGTTAAGTGGTGATAGCATTCCCGTTGTAGATATTGTCTTCTGGAGATTTGCAAATCTCCATCGAGACTATTTAGATGTTCTTTCTTCAGTAAATTTTACAAACTCTAATGACGTTCAGGTGGATGATACTGACTATGGTAAAAAGATTATTAAATAAAGCAATTCAAATCGCTGGGAGTTGTTCTAAAGATGGAAATCCAGAGATTATCGAATATGCTCATTCCTTGGTGAGAAATCTCACAAAAATGCTATTATCCGAGGGAGTAAACCTCGTAACAACCGTTGATAAATTCGCGGTTGCAAATAAGAAAAATAAATGTGGACCTGCAATTATCTTTTATTGGGATGTGCTCGAAGAGATTTATGAATATGCTAAAGCATATTCTTTTTCTAAAGATACTAAAAATATCGCTAAAGTCATTTCAACCAGTAAATCCTTGAAACAGATAACAACAGAAATACCGCCAGATAAACAAAAAATTTGGGATGCATTATGTTCAAATAATATTATTACAGTTTATACTGTTCCATTTGGATGGAATTCTGGGGCGATTAGAAGACAAATACAAGAACCGTTTTCAGACGCTCTTGTGATTATTGGCGGTGGAGAAGGAGTTGAGCATTTGTCTTATTTATACTCTTCACATGGAAAAACAATATTACCTCTTGATATACCGGTTGGTTCAAGTTGCAGAGATGGACGAGGCGGAGCAAGTTATCTTTTTCAATCATTTTTTTCCCATCCTGAAAAGTTCATTCCCAATATTAACGAGAAAACAAGAACAAAATCTACAATGTTTCTCTATGATAAGTGGAAAAACAAACCAGAAGAATATGCAAAAGAACTTACTGATTTTTTAACAGAGGTTGTTATACCTCAAGTGTTTTTTGTAAGATTGTTAAATGAAGAATGTGGAGAATATCCTGCGGTAGAAAATTTCTTTAAAAATATAGTTACTCCTTTTGTGTTAGATAAAGGATATGGAATTAAAGACATGGGTAAATCTAAAATCAAAGAAGGGTTTCTGAATGTTGAAATTTTCAAGGAGATAAATAAATCTTCAATAATCATCGCAGATATGACTGGTTTAAGGTTAAATTGTTTTATGGAAATGGGTTATGCTTTTGGATTGAATAGGAAAGTCATTCTTACTGCCAAAAAAGGGACAGTATGCCCCTTTGACCCAAATCAAATCCCTTGTTTCCATTGGAATACTTCGAGTTCTGATAAAGAACTCAGCGAAAAATTAGCCGTTTTTTGGGAGCAAAACATTGACAGGGGTTCATTAGTCACCCTCTCAGAAATAATCTAAACTTTTTTTTTAGTTTTACATTATTTTATCTTTTTTCATACTTTCAACCTCAAATTCTGAAATCAATGAACATTTAAAACAATGAAACTTATTACCCACATTCCGAACTTAGTTCATGAATAGCCCAATTACATTATAAAAATAATAATATATCGGCTTTCACACCCAGCGGTAATAATGCGTAGTTATTCTTCAAAATCATTTAACTTAAACTTCAATGTTTTACAGTTTTCCAATAATATTCTCACTGTTTTTTCTGGTATCCCTGAGGGAACATTCGCTGTTATTTCTAATGAGATATTCACCTCTGCCGAAGGAAGCGAGGAGAGATGTTGGATGACTTCGCTGGCAATCTGGTCGATATCTCTGGATACTCTTGTTGAGTCTAAATCGACTCGACCACAAAACCGTTTCAATAATTTCTTTGATTCTAATATTTGTTCTGGTGTTTTTGCAGGTTTTTCACCGATTTTTAGGGGGGCACTTGATGTTGGTTTCAGTTGTTTTTCTTCTTCAATAATCTGTTTTAGTGCTATCTCTTTTTTTACTAAAACACTTACAGGGTCGATTGTGATGAATGCTCCAGGGTTTCCGAATTCAAGACCAAGGTATTTTCCAGTGTCTTCAATGCTTGATGCGTATGCGAAGAAATCCCTGCTTCGCACGCCTTCTTTAATGCATTCGGTTAATACTGATGCGTCTTTCAATCGTGGGAGATAGGGGTAAGAGGCGAAGTATTCCCATAGTTGTTTTAATCCCAGATGTGTTTTGTCTTTCCAGAGCCATTTGTCCAGTTCGTTTTTGAGTAATGCTGGGGACCATCGGACTATGAGGAGTTCTTCGTTTCTGACTTGTTTGGAGGCTCGGGTGATGAAGCTTCCTTCGCCTTTGGTTACTCGTTTTGATTCAATGGTGATTGGCTTGGTTCCTTCTTGTGTTGGCACCAGGAGCCAGATGTACGCCTCGTTTAATCGTATGCTTACAGTTTGGTTCATGGTGGAGACGCTTGCGTCTGCTTGTCGTCGTTGGTGTGCATCGAGGTTTAACGCATCTTGGTCTGCGATGACTGATTGCCATGCAAGGTATCTTCGCACATCGCTGTTTAATACTGTGATTATCTCTGCGTCTGCTGCGAGGAAGATGAGCATGTTTCTGTCTTGGCGTGGGATGTTTCCTCGTTTATCCAGGATTTCTTTTGCTTTGAAGTTTGCTTCTGATAGTTTTGTATCTTTTCTGTAGGGCTGTTTTGGTGATATAATAACAAGTCGAACTTCACCCTCATCGGGAATATCTTCGCTTTCTGCTGAGATGTGGATGCCTGCGAAATCCCCTTTCTCTCGAATTGTGTGGAGTCGTTTGTTTATCTCTGCGAATACTTCTTCCTCATCAAGTTTTGTCGCTCGGTCTTCAACGGTTTTTCGTAGGTTGGGATGTGAATCATACCAATACCTGTTATTTTGGAAATAGAGGTAGGTTAATTTTTGTGTGAGCGTAGCGAGTGCATCTCTGAAGGTTGCAATGGGTTCTTCGGGTTGGACGACGCCAAGCATGATTCGTAAATCTTCGATGCCTCTGTTTTTTTGTTCTTTTGATGATGGTGCACTGCCAAAGAAGATTGTTCGTGAGACCCGTCTTGCTGCTGAGTTTATACCGAATCGTTTGTTTGTTTCATCGAGTTTCTTTGTTTCTGAGCGTTCTCCGTCAACATCGTTGTCAACAATGCCGTTCCATTCGTCTGAGAGGTAGTGTGTGAGTTCATCTCGGACTTTTGGTGCATCGAGTGGTATGTGACCAGGCATTATCATCAGTGATTTGTCGCCTTGAATCCAGAGTTGATGGATGGTGGCTGCCATGAGACGGAGCACACCACGAGTTCGTTGGAATCTCTCTAACGTGGACCAGTCTGTGTATAATCGGTCAAAGACTTCTGGGTGGATGGGGTAGGCTTCTCGTAGTCGTTCGAGGTAGGATAGTTCTTTGCATTCGCTGGGAAAATCATTACTGTTTTTCGTGTATAATGCGCTGAAGGCTTGGCAGACTTTCTCTTTGGCTTTTTCGTCATCGACTGGCTCAAAGAGTCTTCGTCTGACGATTTCAAAGCTTTCGTGTGCTTTGACTGGTGCCCAGATTGCTTCGAGTCTTCCAAAGGTGTTTTCTATGCGTTCTAACGCTGCTTTTCCGCCTTCTCCGCCGATTTCTATGTTTGATTCAGGTATTGCTGCGATGACCATGCTGTTTTTACTTCGTCTTGTTGCTTCTGTAATGTTCTGAGTGAAGGTCATGATGGATTCAAACGACCCGCTGGGTAAACCCTCCTTGTTGTAGATGTTTCGTGTGTAGGCAACTAATTCGTCAATGAGAATGATACAGGGACCATAGGTGTCAAAGAGTTCTACTAAGGTGTCTCCACCTGGTGCGACGCTTCTTTGGTCTGCTTCTTTTACCAATTCATAGGCGTCTTCTTTACCGAGTTGATACGCCATGTATCCCCAAAGGGTGTTGATTTTATGTTTAAAACCAGGGATTGTTCTTGGTTTTGCAGGGTCGATAGCGGTCCCGACAAGCACAGCTATTTTTACTTCAGGGATTTCTTTAATACCTGTGAATTTTAGAACCGATTTCACGACATCATGGTTAGCGATTGTTTTATCATTAAATAGATGATAGATTGCAAGCATCGTATGTGTTTTTCCACCACCAAATGCGGTTTTCAGCTGAATGACAGGCTCACCATTGATGTTACAGGCTCTGCGTAGAGCAGAGGCAAGTAAAAGCTTCATCCCTTCGGTCAAATAGGTTCTGCTGAAGAATTCGCTCGCATCCTGGTATTCTGGCTCTGCTTTACCTGATAATACTTGAGCCAGGTCTGCTGCGAATTCAGCTTGTTGGTATTTTCCACTGCTAACGTCTTTATGCGGGATAATTACTTCCCTCCAAGGTTTTAATGACATACTTATTCACTCCATTGTTCGCCTAAAGTTCTTTGGGATTTATCTTTTAATCTTTTCTTTGTTGCTTCATCTATACCAGCAGCAAATTGTGCTTTATCAGCAACTGATTGCCAAGAAGAAATCAAAGAGTTGTAAGCTAATGCATCTTCTGCCCATCCTTTTTTCTCACAAAGAGAATACAATCTGTAAGCAAGGTCCTTCACTGGTTCAGAAAGACCACCTATTTTTTTTAAGATATTCGCAGCCCCTGCCTCTCCTTCAATTTCTAATTTTCTAATTAGATACTGAACGCATTCCCATACTGTTAATCTTTTGTCAGTTATTGGGTCCCATTCTTGTTGCAATTCATTTCTTTTTAGAAGCCTAACTTTTCCAGCTTTTGCAAAAACAATCCCAGCTTGTTCTAAAGCATTAACTGCTGTGCCTTTGGCTGTTGCAAGTGTGTTTGCATCTCCGAATGAACCTTCATTCCACCCAAATTGTTCAAACCAAGCAATACAAAATCGGGTTAACGAATCCATTTCAGACTCTTGTTCGACTAAGTAGGAATCTAATTCTTGGTTAATTATTTGCAAAGCAGTTTTAATAGTCATTGGATTTCCATCTGCTTCTAATATCTTTGAAAAACTGGAAAAAACGGCCATGCCAGGTCCTATAGCAGATTGAGCCATATCAACAGGTGCAATACCTGCATCTTGCAGATTTTTTAAGGCTGGAGGAAACTCTTTTTTTAGTTCTTTTATAAAATCTCTTCTTGTGGATAATGAAGCAAGTTCTGACCTAACCCTGCAAACAATCAGTATGGATGAGGTTAAAGCATTGCTACCAATACTCAATTGTCTACTTACCATTTCTGTTCTAATTGGCCATGTGCCAGAAATAATATAACCTGCATTTATTAAACTCTGTAGTATAGATTCCCATCCAGTAGAAGAAATTGTTATTTCAGAATCTTCATTATCTTGAATTTCCTGCTGTTTAAACGCATAATATATTGTCATAGGATAATCATTTGATAATTGTTCCTTTATTATTTTAAATGACTTTTCAAGTTTTATAGTGAAATTTTCTCTTGCCTTTTGTTTATCTCCATTAAATCTGTAACTCATGGCTGTGATTTCTTCATTTTTAGGAGTAAGAAGTGTCCCAAATAAATCAGGATAAAGAGGTCCCAATATTCGTCTAAGCCAAATATAAAAAAAATCGGACAAATCTCCATAGCATATATTATCATAATAAGGGGGGTCTGTTGAGACAATAATTTCTGAATTATCCCCTAAAGTTACCGAAGAATCGAGATTTTGGATACAACCTTTTGGGGTTATTGGCAAATTTCTTAAAACTTTAGATATCCAATTAACAGCCCCAAGCCAATCGCCTGTAGAACCATTGAATGGATATGTTTCTGCAAAAGTCCAAATCATCGGTAAAGCTTGTTTACCGAAGGTGTTTCTTATGCCATCTCTTTGGATGTTCCAGGAACATAATGAAGAATTGTAGTCTAAAACTTTATCAAATGCAAGAGCTAAATACGTACAAATTAATTTTGAGTATAATTCTGCATTAATTATTTCTTTAATATCGGGATTATGCTCAATTTTCTTCTGAGCGAAAACTAAAATTTCCTTGTGCATTTCTCTTATATTTTCAGCGAGTTTTACTAAAGTAAATAGTTGGCGGTTTGTAAATAAATCTGAATATTTCTTTAGACCATAATTAGGTGTTTTAAAATCTCTTTTATTTAGTATTGGTAATTCAAAATCAGGCATCCAATCTATTTTCTCTCGGTCGATATTAATTAATTTGTCCTCTTTTACAGTCCTATAATTTTTAGTTCTTTTACCAGCTGTAACCATTGCTAATGCTTTCACTCCGAATCCATTACTTAAAGCATACTTCCGAATATATTTTAAGTCAATGTGTGACTGACAATGTATGCAAGTAGCTCCGTTTCTTCCGATAGTCCCATCAGTTGAGTCAATTTGAGACAAATCTACAACTTCTGCAGTGAAACTATCACTTGTGGTAATTAATTTTATTGCTTTTGAATTTTTTTTACTTAGGATTTTTGAATTCAAAAGGGGTGTTTCTTTCTGGCAAGCAGGATTTGGACACTTAATAGCCCTCGTCCAAATATATGCTATTGGGGATTCGCCATTAATAACTGGATATAAAAAAGAAATCTCATTTTTTGTTTTTTGTTCAATCTTTTGTGCCCAGTATTTCAAATCAATTAAAAAACCATTTAGCGAATCCCACTGTTTTCCTAATCCTGAATCTGTTACCGTTAGCGAAGGGCATCCATATAGTTCAGCAGGAAATTCGACCAATGCTTTACTTATAAGGGCAGCAACGGGATTAACATCTAATCCCTTAGCATTTAAACCCAACATTTGGGCAGCTAAAGGAATACTGCCGCCACCGCAAAAAGGGTCGACTATAACAACATTATTACAAAATTTTTTAAAAATCTGTTCTGAGAGATTTCGAATTTTAGGAGAATTCTTATAATGAGCATCCCATTTAGTTACTTCTTCTATATACTTAAATAAATTTTTCCTCTCATTTTTGATTTCTTTCTCGTTTAGCTTTGTGTTGGTAGAAGGGTCGTCTATAAGAGATGCAAGAATTACTGCTTTTGATGAAGATAACGGTTTTCTGGACCACCAGATATGCAGAGTTGATGGATGTCCTTGCCGTATAGTTTTTTCTTCAGAAGCAGCCTTTGATATTATATTTAAAGGCATAGCAACTTCAATCAATTTCTTTTTATATTTTAGTGATTCAGTCACCGTGGTTCCTCCGATTTCGCCAGTAGTTTCTTAATATCAAAATTGACACTCGTGACTACAAAACTTACCTCAGTATTATCAAAAGGTTTACGAACATATCTTGGTGGTAATGCTTTTTTATTACTTACTTCAACAATTGCAAGTATATATCGTTCCGGTGTTTCCTCAGATATATTTTTTCCGGAAATTATCTCATTTTTATGAACGGTTATAACATCAGCATCTTTTTGTCTACCTTTTACTTCAATATAATATTTTTCTTTTGTTTTTGGGTCTCTACTCTCGATATCCCATCCAAAATTACATTTAGCAACTTCATCATCTGGTTCTCTACCTAGTTTCCTCTCTGTATCCATAACAGCATCCATAGCAATTTTCTCGGTTTCTTTTCTTGTTGCATCATCAGCAGCAAAATCAGGGACCTTCTCAGTAGCAACCATCCGCTCAGGAAAAACCAAGGCACCACCCATGATAAACGGCTGCTTATTTATGAGATGCTTTTGTTTCTCTAAATCATCCATCCGCTTCTTCATCCTGGATTCAAGCTCATCAGCCATCTTCCGAGCAGTCCCAGAACTCAAACCACCACGAACAGCCCCTGACAACTCCTTCTGTTTCAACTCATTCGCACGCTTATCCCAATAAATAATCTCCTTCGTCAACCGCTCCTTAACTGCCCTCATCGTCTTATCAACAAACTCCATCCGCCGTAACTCTACCTTGTGATATTCATCAAGGATGATATTGTGGAGAGTGTAATCAATAATCTTCTTCTCAGCATCCCCTCGAATCCAAGGTTCACTCAACAAACGTTTGTCGATTTCACCTTCCTTTGGCACACGACAATCAAGATGCGGAGCATACCCAGCAGAGATGATTTTCCCAGATTTCGTGAGATACACGAAATTCAACTGTCGAGAAACAACCTGATTAGTCCCATCACTGGTCCTTCGCTCATCCTCAATCTGATGCTCCAAATAATAGAGCAACGCAGGCTCCTGAAGCTTCCCCGATGTATCAACAAGAACAGAACCTTGTCGCAAAAGAGGAAGATACCTATCCAGAACAATGCTCAATACCGCATCAAAGAAAGGATTCCCAGGACTTAAAAATTCAGCAGGGGGTTTCCCTTCAATATTGATAAGCTCCTTATCAAAACACACCCGCTCATATTTCGTCAGAATCTTTTTCGCAGTTAACGGGTTATGCTGTCGGAGAACCGCTGGAACATACCTGACTTCATATCGGTCTTTCTCCCGTTCTGTGATAGTTCCACCTAATCGCTGAAACGCTTCTACAAAGAACGCAGCGATGAAATGAGGTTGCAGCTTCCGAGCATTCGCACGCTCCAGCTCCTCACGAATCTCCTGCACATCAGTTCTTGAAAGTGACATCTCACCAACAGCATGCTGCTTGAGAACCTCATTAATATGGTCTAAATCAAGAACACCTTTCACCTGCTGCTGCAATTCGATTTTCCGCTGTGGGTCTTCACCATAGCGTATCGCCTCAATCAACAGCTGCTTCAAACTTTTCTCACGGAACACCTTCCCAAGAACATCAAAAACTCGACCATCTAACGCCCGCCGTTGCTCCTCAAGCTTGTTAAACAACACTAAAAACACATCTCCTTCCCTGGTTTCAGGAGCGATAAGATTCCATAAGAAACACACCTCAGTCTGACCAATACGATGGATTCTACCAAACCGCTGCTCAATACGATTAGGATTCCAGGGAATATCATAGTTAATCATCAGGTTCGCTCGCTGAAGATTGATACCCTCCCCAGCAGCATCGGTTGCGACAAGAATAGAAACAGTTTTATCCTGCATGAAACGGTCTTGCACAATTTTTCTATGCTCTCGCTTCACACCACCATGGATAGTAACAACAGCCTCAGGTTTTCCTATTAACCGCTTTATCCTATTTTCTAAATAAACCAAAGTATCACGATGTTCTGTGAAAATGATAAGCTTACGACGATACCCCTTCGCATCAAACATCTCCTTATTTTTATCCAATAGTTCACGCAACGCCTCCCACTTGGAATCCTTCTCGCTATTCCGCAGCTTTAACGCTTCTTTTTCTAAAGACTCCAACGTCGAAATTTCCTTTTCATACTCAGGAATTGTTTCTGATACCGTTGCTTGGTCAACAATCTTTTCCTCAAACTGCTCAGATTCACTATTTGGGTTATCCTCATAATCAGAGAAGTCCTCTTCAGAGTATTCATAAAAAGGGTCTTTTTTATCCTCAAACTTCCCTTCTTTAATAAGATACAATTCCTGTAAACGTTTCTCCAATCGTTCTTTCCTACGTTTCAACGATTGATAAATCGCCTCAGGACTTGAAGCAAGTCTTCGCTGTAAAATCGTTAACGCAAATCCAACAACATTCTTCTTTTTCTCACCTTTACTCTCTGCCTTGTTGAATTCTTCTTTCACGTAGTTTGTGACATCTCGATAGAGTTTATCTTCATCAGATGACAACTTAAACTCCTTGGTGAACGCACGACGTTCCGGGAATAACTTTGTCTCATCAAACTTGAGCATGTCTTCTTTTACCATCCGTCTCATAATATCAGAGACATCAACCGTATGGACACCGCTTCTGAACTTCCCTTCAAAGCGGTCTTTGTCCAGAATAGCAAGAAACAGTTGATAATCTTCTTCAATACCATTATGCGGTGTTGCAGTCATGAGCAATAAATGTCGTGTATGGTCCCGTAAAATCTTGCCGAGTTTGTATCGCTTCGTCTCATTGATTTTCGTTCCAAAGAAATGAGCTGCCATCTTGTGTGCTTCATCAACAACTACCAAATCCCAATCTTCTACGACAATCTTCAATTGTAACTCTTCATCTCTACTTAACTGGTCAAGTCGTGCAATCACCATGTCAAGCTCAGTGAAAGGATTACCTGTCCGTGACGTATCTATCCTGTCCCTGGTGATAAGCTCGAACTCTAACTGAAACTTCTCGAATAATTCATCTTGCCATTGCTCTACTAAACCCCCAGGAGCAACAATCAAACAACGTTTTACATCCCCCCGTACAATAAGTTCTTTGATAAGAAGCCCTGCCATGATGGTTTTACCTGCTCCAGGGTCATCGGCAAGAAGGAATCGCAAGGGCTGCCTCTGAAGCATCGTATCATACACACCAGTTATCTGATGGGGTAACGGCGTGATTCTTGAAGTATGAACAGCAAGCAATGGGTCAAACAAATACGCAAGTTTTATCCGCTTTGCCTCACTTGCCAATCGAAACAACTCAGGGTCAGCATCAAACGTCCATGAAATACCAGGCTGTAAAATCTCTAATTTTGACTCGGATTCCCTCCCCATTATCTGCTGATTAGGACGACCATTTACATCTTTATACGTTATTGTAACAAGGTTACTCCCATGCCACTCGACACTGATAATAGAAACTGGACCTTCAGAGGAAATACCTTTTATCAAACTACCTGGTTTTATTTCTTCAAGTGTATTCATTATTCCTTTCCTTCATTCATTCAATTTGCAACGATATGAGTCATTCTGCTATTTGGGATGAATACTCGTCGATTTGCCTCTCCCGTAACTACGAACAGGTAGTGACTATTTGTTATTAAAAACTATCCGAAATCACAGATTTGGTGGGATATCCTTATTATCAATAATGCAAAATTTGCAATCATCACAGATACTATCAGGGTTGTCTGTCTCTTCCGTACCGCAGATTCTACATATCATGTTATCCCGTTTTCATCGTATTTGAAAATCTACGAATTATTACCGACGAGATTCTCCAGAAGCAACCAAGGTGCTCGTTCCAAGTAGTGCAGTGCGTCATCATGTCTTTTACACAAGCTCCTCATAATTAGAAGGTATGTTTTCGAAATCGGTCCAACAGAACCATTTCGTAAGGTTTAGGAAATTAGCCCATTCGTTTATTTTCTCAACATCTCCCTCCAGATTGTCCTGATGGTTTTTTCTGGTAATTTCAGCTAACCTCGTCCCTTTCTCTATGAATGGAGTCGATTTGTACGCTCGTGAAAAATCATGTTTCAAGAAGCCATCGATTATCTGATAGAAAGCGCAATTCATGATATGGGACGAGTTGTAAATCTTTGGGGGCGTCATGTTTTTTATTTCTTTGTTCATCCCAAGAGTTGCCTCTTTCCATTGTTTTTTGATTGATTCGGATTGATATTCTCGTAGCTCTGGATAGGTCTCATATATCCATTTTTCTATCATTAAATCTGGAGGGGCGTTCGTAAGCTGCGATATCAAACCGTCAATCCAAATTTTCAATATCTGCTCTGTTTGTAGTCTCTGTATGAATGAAGGGAGTTTTTTCGTTTCTTCTTTTGTTTCAGCCATGGCAATCTTAAAATGTTCGGGGTCCGTGAATGGGACGACACGTTTTGGTTCTGGAGTTGAAAAAATCCGAATGATGTGACCGCATTCATGGGCGATTATATGATTCATAATCCTATCATCAGATTTCTTATAGAGGATTATATGATGTGAAAGATTCCTTCTGGCGGGTTTGACCTTGGCAAGATAAGGTAAATCATTTTTTTCAACGAATTTGAACTTCTTTTGTGTCAGCTCTTCTACCTGATGTAGTATTTGTTGAGTCGTGGGAATCAAATGTAAATCCGTCATAAGACCATCCCTGAATGGAACAACTTCAAAGCCATCTTGTATTCATCTGACAAATCGATGCCGACATCCAAGGTTTGCTCGATTCTTTTAAACCCAGCATACATATAACAAACTAACTGTAACCCAGTAAATTCGCCGTTCAAGGTCTTTAACGTGTATTTTTTATCAGGATTGTTCAAGTCGAACCCGCTCCATCCCTTCATTGCGATTTCGAAAGTGATGTATTTGATTTTGTTCTCATTCATACGATTAAATAATTGGAAGGCACCTATCAAATAAAACACAGCATCCATTCGAAACCCCTTGGATTTGAAACTGCTCACGGCAATCTTTCGTAAACCCTCTTTTGTCAGATTTTTTAATTGCGCTGGAGCATCCATTTCTAAAAGTTCTTTGTAATACTTATCGGCTTTCTCATAATCCTGTATCTGTTCATATGCATACCCCAAACCATAGACCGTATTAGGGTTTGAAGGATTTATTCTATATGCTTTTTCAAGATAATAAAGGGATTTCTCGATATCCTCCATTTTTCCGAAGAGCCCTCCAAGATTGCTTAATGCATAAGAATTATTTGAATCGAGTTTCAATGCATCGAAAAAAAATCGTTCAGCATATTCCAAATCCCCTGTTTTAAAATACGCCATCCCCAAGGCAACGTAAGCATTGGAGTAGTCTGGTTTTAATTTAATGCACTGTTCAAGTGTGACGACCGCCTTATCAGGTTGCCCAAGGTCTGTAAGACACATCCCGAGATTATATAGAACTTCTATATCATTCGGATTGACCAATAATATATCCTCGAGTATTTTTTTTGCTTCTACGAATTTTCCTTGCTGTATCAAATATAAAGCTTCCTCGGATTTTTTCATGTTATGTTCTTCGATATGAATTCGGTTGATATAAATTTGCTCTTGAGGGGATTTTGCCCTCCAAAAAGCGTTAACTGAATTGAATGATGCTAATCTTATTCTTCAGAGGAAGGACTATTCAGAATTTTTAATAGTTCATCACGAAAAAAATTAATGATGTTCTGTAGTAAAAAAACGTCCTTTTACTATCGCTCATCATATTCTTCAGTCGATAGTGGCACTCCCCTTTTTACGTTATATTTATAAAGAAATTCCCATTGAATTTTACTAAGAATGTTAGTTGCTCGAGACCCTGAAGTTAAAATTTTACTTTCGTTTTCAGTGATTTTTATTCTTTCTATGAGTCTGAGTTTGATAACGGAAATATTACCATTTTCCTACTTTCAGATAGGAGAAATGATATTTCCAGTATTTCAAACAATCCAACTTCTTATTGTTCTTCCACTTGTTATCCTAATTATGTATTTTTTATTCATAAGAAATAATTACATTACTTGGAAAAATCTTGGCTTCTCTACTGGAGAAAAAAGTCTGAGATTTACATTGCTACTAGGTATTCTTGGAGGACTAATTATTGGATTTTATGATTATTTTACCATGAATTATTTTATCTTAGAAAATAATCAAATACTACCAAATTTCTTTGAAAAATGTATTGCTGCTCCTCTCTGGGAAGAATTCTTTTTTAGAGTTATAACACTGACGTTGTTTGAGGTAATATTTATCACACTCTTAGTAAAAAATTTACTTAATCTTCCAAAATTAAATATCAAGTTTACAGAGTCAAACAAGAAGTGGATTATTTTTGAATTTTATGTACTAATCGTCGGATTGAATGCATATTTTTTTACCACAGCTCATGGAACTTTTACTTTAAACATTTTCTTCTTTGGAGTAGTTGCTTGTACTGTTTATCTTAAATCAAAAAGTATAATCGCACCAATCATAAGTCACTTTATAAGCAATTTTGTAACTGGAGGATTTCTATTTCTTGTTCTTCATATCCTTTTTAGATAATAATATGTGTCAAGAAAGCCCCTTCGGGGAAATCTAAACCACTTCATTATCTAAAATAGTCGTAATCTCATTTCGGTATGAATACTACGAAACCCTTACCCTTTTTGTGTTGTTTATCTCTACCAATTAAATGCAGATTTTCCACTTCATAAAGTTGATATCTTGAACCAATATCGTTGTTATCCTTCAGATATATCTTACCACGGGCATATCTCTTACCTTTTGACGTTGTTTCATGACGTGAAATCCTACCCTCTTTAACAAGTCTAAGTTGACTCTTATTAACAGGAAGAAAAACCATGATTCAAAGGTATCATTTTATCATATTTATAGTTGGTTGTGGCCACAACTTTTTAGTAAACTTCTCTGCATCATCCAGACGTCACAATTCATCCAACAACACGAATTACATTTATCATCCACTAACATCCAGACATGATTCCTATACTTTCTATACAATAAAAAATTACAAAAAAGAAGTTGCCAATTTATGTTAGTCCACTCGGGATGAAAATTCCAACATGATACTAACCAGAGCAACACTTGGAATATTGTCATAAAAAAACATCGGTTTGTTTGACCCATGTCTTGTAATAAGAGGATGAATTAGGAAATATTTTTTTTATTTTTCATTTCTTGAATTAGGTGAGGTAGTTCTCCAAACCCTTCTAAATCACTTGGGATAAGAAACATATTTGAAGGTGATAAAAAATCTTTAAAATGTTGTTTGAGTTCTTCGATAGACATTTCGATAATTTTCTTATTTTTATTAAGCCCTACAGGGTTTATATGACACACCGTCCATCCAGACCGATTAATATTTGTTTCAGAACGTTGCATATTCTTCTTATAAACCGCGTTCTGCCCTTCATATTTTGATAACAGAAACGCGATAGGGATTTCACCATCATCGAATAATTTTCTAATATCTTTTAAATCGAATTCGATTTTTTGATATGCATGAAAAAAACTCCAATTTGCTGGACTGTTATCAGTTGGTATTAATTCTCGGCGGGTGGCGATATGAACAAGGCTTTGTCCACGCCCCTCTTTAGGTTTGCGGATTAACAAAGGTAATTCCTGATTCTCACTCCAATCAGTAATTAACTTATCCCAATGCTCTAATGATTTTTCAGAAATTCGAGGACGCATTTCACTATAATACCATTCAGATGCAAGTTGGGATAACAGGTTTTCGATGGTATCTGGCAATTTCTTCTTATATTCAGGAAATGGTTCCACACTATTGAAATTAATAACAATCTTATAAAATTATGGTAGTTCTAATGAAAAACGTTAGTCATTTTATTAAGAAGGTTCACTTCAGAGAGTCATCCATATTCCATTCTATCTTTTACTTGCCTCATCCATATAGGCAAATGTTTGAATGTCGTTTTTAAGTGCAGTTTCCATCTGTTCTAAACATTCTTCGCAGCATGCCATCAACATTAAATGCTTTCCATTCTTCCATGCATCAGAATCTTTTGTAGGAACAAGAGCAATTAAAATTTCACCAGAGAATAAAGTCAATGGGATGTACAACCCATGCAAATTTGATAAATCTATTTTACTGGACAGAGGTAGCATATACACAGGTTCATCTTCTGCCACCGTTTTTTTACACCATGCACATGCTCTGCTCAACGTTTCTATCCCAATCTCTTCCTGTATTTTTAATAACTTGTCTCTAACGAGCGGTGTTGATAGAAACTGCTCTAAAAACCTCTTATCAAGGCGATTGATTTTTTTCATAGTTCCATCAATATACTATAACTGAATTTTCTTATAAAATTGTTTTGCTAAACCAAGATGGAATTATCTTAGCGAATCAATGGAAAAACCAAACGGAAAACTCGATTTTATTTATCTCAAAAAGAGTATTGGAGAAAATATTGATAAATTAAAAATGGAGATTAACAAAAGGAAGATAATTTACAAATTTACATATGATTTGATTACCAATTTCTGATAGTACCCAGACCGCCTCCGTCTTCCTTTATCATGGCCCCACTTTCCTACATTTTTTGCATGTTTCAACCCTTCTCGGGTTCTTTCTGATATCAAAGACCGTTCGAACTCCGCCATCACAAAGAACATGTAGAACTGGAATTTACGCTTGGGAACCTTTCATTATAACTCGTTACGACTTTAATCTTTATGGAAACAATTATTAGACTAATATCTGTTACAAACATGATTTATTATGGGATGTGACTCTAAGAACAACCAACCTGCATCTAATGAATTAAATTGTAGTATTAAAAGACTCAGGGATTGGATTCAATCAAATAATCTTAAAGAATTATTAAAGGAACGAAAGAATGGTCTTGCATTAACAACTGGTTTAATTTTATCTATTGGGGCAGGAACAATAGCAGCATTAGCAATAGGTGGACCCGCATTGGCATTGTCAATAGCATCTTGGGGTGGTATAGGACTTGCGAATGAAGCGATTTTCGGCACCGTCTGGGATGAAATCAAAAAACACATAATGAAATCGACAGGGAAAAAAGACATCACTGACAAGGAGGCTGCTGATTATATTTTGAAAATAGCTCCAGATGAACTTAATGCTATCGCTACCGCTGTCTGCAATAAGTTCAAGGATGACCCGGAAATCAAATTGTTCCTCATTGATATTGTGAAAAACTCTATTGAATCTGATGATTTCAAAGAGTTGCTTGGTCAAGTTCTTACTGAGGAAATTAAAAAAGATATGGAGGCACAACATAAGGAAATCTTAGACGAAGTAAGAAAGTGCGGAATTAGAAGCTTCTATGAGATATTGACGGAATCTCAAAAAATCGATTTTAAATCAGTATTTAAGAATTTTAGAAGGACCATAAAGTTAACACCTGAGGAATTAGTTTGCGTAATAAAAAACCAAGGAACAATAGAGCGAACTTTAGAAAACGAAGTAATTAAAACTATTGACAATGGAAAAAATGTTCTGATTCTAGGTATGAGTGCTTCAGGAAAATCTGTCCTTTTAATGAGGTTATGTTATAGGTTATATTTAGAGGGGTGGAAGATTTTCTTTACCAAAGAAGATATCGACAGCCAAAAATCAAGAGAGCTCTTTGGAAGAACCGAGGGGAAAAAACTTGTTGTAATTGATGAAGCCGCCAAGCATGATAAATATTTTGATTTGATAGGAAACTTGAGGAGTGATATTAGAATTATCATGGCTGAACAAGATATTGTCTGGGTGAATAAGAATAGGAGTGTAAAGGGATATAATTTCAACGAATTGAAATTGGAATTAAGTGAGAGGGAAGGAATTGATTATCTCGATAAATTCGGTGGAAATAAAAGGTTGTTAGAAATTAGTAATAATATTTTCCCCATCTTAACGTATTTAGTTACTGAGGGGGTAGAAAGTCTTGAGTGTTTATACCGTGATGTATGGGATGTTTTAAGTCCGGAAGAACAATCTGTTTCATATCCGATTTTTGTGTTATCATCTGTAGGTTTAGATTATCCTCTTGGATTATTCAATGAGATTTATGATTCTCCTGAAATTCCTTTCATAATTGATGGATTGAAAAATAAAAATATTGTCGTTGTTAGAGAATTCACGTTATCTTCAATTCATCCTTTTTTATCTGAAAAAATCCTCGAACGAACTACGGCAGATAGGTTTGAAGAGATAAATAAAATATTCGAAAAAATCAATGAAAAGAAAACTGAGGAACGAAAAAAATATTATGAATTTTTTTTAGATTTTGGTCATTATCTAACTTTCTCTGGTTGCAAGATAAAAATGAAGAAATTCTATCAGTACGCCATTAAATCATTCGATATATGTATTGGAATCAATCCAGAAGATTTTGGCATCTGGGTCAATAAAGGGACCTCCCTTTCAAATATAGGTCAACATACAGAAGCCGTAGAATGCTTCGATAAGGCACTTGAGATAAAACCGGATGATGCCCTTGCATTAATAAATAAGGGGATAGCACTTAATAAAATGAGCAAATATGTTGATGCCATGGAATGCCTTGAAAAAGCCTTGAAGATTAAGCCAGATGATTCCTTAGCATGGTTCAATAAAGGAATTGCTTTGGGAGAAACAGGTAAGTATAAAGAGGCTTTAAAATGGCTTGATAAAATACTGAAGATTAACCCAAACGATGATATAGCAATGCATAACAAAGGTTGCTATTTGGAAGAGATGGGTAAATATAAAGAGGCTTTGGAATGCTATGATAAAGCATTGGAGATTAATCCAGAAAATGATAAAGCATTGAGTAGTAAGGGATTATTGTTATGTGGTCTTAGACAGTATGAAGAAGCCTTGGCATGTCTGAATGATGCATTAAAAATAAACCCCGTAAATGACAATGCATTAGATAACAAAGGAATAATCTTACTGGAGATGGGTAAGTATGAAGAGGCTTTGGTATATCTTAATGAGGCATTGAAGATAAATCCAACCAATTCCAAGGCAATGTATAACAAAGGAATATTGTTACAAGAGGTGGGTACGTATGAAGAGGCTTTGGAATGCTACGATACGGCATTGAAGATAAATCCAAAATATGCCAAAGCGTGGTATCACAAAGCAATTGTTCATTCCTATAAAAATGAAAAGGAAAATGCTTTGAAATGTTTGTCAAAAGCAATCGAACTTGATAAAATGAACAAAGAAAAAGCAAAAATAGATGAAGATTTCAAATGGTTATGGAATAATGATGATTTCAAAACGTTGGTAGGATAATTCATACTTGCCAGTTTACATTTTTCACAATTATAACTATTAACATAGTGTTAAAACCCCTGATTTCGACCTATGCTTTTCTCCTGTTGGTTTTATCTGGGGTAAGTTAACACTGTTGCCAAACCCTCGTTTAGTAAATAAACATCCATTTGTTTATATTGAAGTTCACTCCTGGGCGTTACACATTGATTCTGGTTGGGAAAAATATAAATTGCATCATCCTTTATTCGCAAGCATGTGGAGGACTGTATGAGAAATATATTCCTAATCTTTATTGCTTTTACATTATTGGCATCTAACTTTGTTGCTGCATATCCGAATGGCTGGTCTGACGATGTACGCCTGACTTACAGCAGTGCCGGAGCAGGTTTTACAATCAGGGATTTTTACACCAATACCTCAGGCAATTATTGTATAATTTTCTGGGATGGAGGAAGAGACCAGGAGAAATATACGATGATAAACCAAACAGGTTACACCATTATAGATGGAAAAGCGTTTCTCAGATGGCCAACGGATGTGCCAGGACCGATATTCAGTATCTACGATGGCAGTTTCTATTCGTTTTTGCACGACGAACAAACCACCTATTGTTTTGGGAGTTTTAAAAAAGCCGAACCTTCGTCAACGGAAGTCTGCTAGTTAGGGCTTGATTATTCTGGCAACATTACGAGGAATCTCTCATTCATTTCAGATGACGACGCCCGCTATTCTTTGTATCCAATGGTTGACTTCAATGACGAAGGGAATATCATATGCTTTTGGATTGACTCGAAAGGCTCTGACCGAGAAGCAAGATGGAGCGAGAAATCCCTATGTTATGCAAAGTTGACCAGGGGCGGGACGCTCTTGTCGCCTCCCAAAAAGGTTATTTCCCTAAACGATGAAGAAAGTATGAATCCACCGTCTATCGTCTCGTATGTTTTCGATAGCAATCACAACCTGTTCTTTTTTTGGATGAACAAAACATCGACAGGGGAGTACATTGATTCTTATTTGATAAAAATTCTATCCGACGGCACGTTCTCCGCTCAGAAGAAAATGATGGATTACAACAACTTACTGGTTCCCCCAACTGCGATGCTTGACATTGGAGCGGATGGAAAAATCTATTTCATCGGCTGTGGAAAAACCGATACAAACCCTGAAGGTATCCCGAGTTATAGAGACTTCTATGATTATTACATCCTCGATGCAAATCTCAACAAGATATATTCTAAGACGGGGACTACATTTTATGCTGAAGGACACCAGTGGATTACGACGCAAATATGCGGTTCAAAAATCAAAGACGGGACTTTCCATGTCATCGTAGAAAGCAGTTTTGAAAATCAAATCCTTGAGTTATACGAAATTAAATACTATGGAGACAGTAGCACAGGCCCTGCATTCAGCAGATTATCGGATTTGGATGGTTCGGAGTCTAAACAACCAAAATTATACCAGTACAACAATGAACTATTTTTACTCTGGAGCGATAACAAACATTCCCAAAATACATTGAACAATCAGGAGATATATATGAAAACCACGGGGGAACTATCCTTCACCAACATTACATATCCAGGTGAGCAAACCAAAAACACAAATACCAACGATACATCATCGAAACCAGAAAAGGATAACGGTGCAGAAAATAAAACCCCTGGTTTTGAATTAATCCTGGTGGTATGTTCAATAGCAGCAGTCTTGTTCTGGAAACGTAAAATAATTTAAGGTCAGCAGCAGCCGATGTTTACATCATTTGTTTTTCTTTTTTACCCCACCTCAAATAGTAACCAGACCGCTTTCTACGACCCTTGTCTTTTCCTCGTTTACCCACATTTTTCTTACCCTTTAAGCCCTCTTTCGTTCTTTCTGAGATGATACCACGCTCAAACCGGGCGAACGCTGATATAATGTTGAATTGAAGCGTGCCAGAGGCACTGGACAGGTCGATATTATCGGTCAATGAGCTGAGACTTCACGCCTTTATTGAACGGCGTGGTGACCTCCCGGCTCAATTCCTGGGTGCTCCGTGCCCATCGGTCTATTTTCCACACGACCACAGCATCGAACTCTTTCCGAAGAAGCCGCTGGTAAAGGTCATATTTTATGGGTCTCGTCCTCCGTGAGGATTCCTTCTCCATGAAGAGTTCATAGTCCTATCCTTCCCTTTCCGCTTTCTCAAGCAATGCCTTCTTCTGCATGTCTGGGTTTTGTTCCTGAGTAGAAACACGCACGTATAATGCTACCATCATCTTTTATCTCACCTTTTCATCATAAGAAGAAAAAGTTCAATATTCGTTTTTGTGAATTTCGTAAAAGTTGCCCCATTTGGTCCCTTTTCCCCATGAAAATGCCCTTTTTCCCTTAGATACCAAAAATGAAACTTAAACAAGCAGTCTTCACACAAACTCCATTTGCTACTCCCTCCAAGATTAAATATTCTATTACAGCATCGACAGAGGGTGTCAGGGACTTTCTTTCCCCAAACAACTCTGCCACGTTCATACCAACGGCTGTATTGGTATACTTTTCCGATTTCTATTTCTGAAGTATTCGACAAAGAAGTACTACCAGGGTATTGCACCTTTTTCAATCGCAATTCTACTTTCTTCATTAGTTTTCCTCCGCCCCCAACAAAAAGGTCTGAAACATCGTTTTCATCTTATTTTTTTTTATTTCTTTTGTTATTACTCTTGTTTTTTTCCTTTGCAGGGAATTTTCTATCAATAGTTCTCTGAATAAAAATTCCTACTAAAATCCACAGTATTCCTTGACCTATAAATAATACTGTAGCAATGGATATCTCATAAGGCGATATAACATATGAATAATTTATTACCATTTTATTCGCAGTAAGATTTCTGTTTAAATCCTCAAAATGTTTCATTAAAAAATCTTTGTCCCAACTATATATTTTGTATTCTGGGTCGAAGGGCTCCTCTGAAAATAATGGACTTATATTCTGTGTCTTTAAGTCAGCAGAAAAAAACCAAAATTGATTTACTTTTCGAGGTATTTTAATGGTAATAGAATTCACTCTACCTTCGGTAACCGCTTCTGTATATAGTGAATACGTTCCATTTATTTTCGATATTAGTCCTGTAGGATTGCTTGTCCTCGTCCCCAATCCAGTTTTTTCACCGATTTCAAGTTTTCCTTCAAAAAGAATTCCAGGTATTAATGGATATGATTTAATCGATGTTAAATAATTTTGAGGAAGCACAATGCCCATCATTTGATATTGTTCCTCAACTATACTCGCATTAACATACTCAATTATGTTCTCAGGAATTTTTTTCCATTCTTGATATGGATATACACTATATTCGGTAACATTGACATCGTAGGGCCATGTCAATGGAAACCATGCATTAATTTCAACGGACTCATTCAAATTGTTACTAATTTCCATCTTTTCTTGGAATATCGCTTTACTCTCATTAAACACAATAATTTTTAAATCTGTAGTGTTTTCTAAATCCCAAAAGTGTATTTCTTTCGAGGATACTGATGATTGAATTAATAATATTATTGCTAAGCAAAGGATGAATGTACGAATGGACTTCATTTTGACTTCTAAATGACTAACTTAGATAAAAGTATTTCTTATTCCCCCCTTTTCATTACCGTATACTCTTTATTTTTCTTCTATTTCTATTAACTTAGAAGTCTTGGTTAAAACCCCTGATTTCGACCTATATTGCTATCTGTTGGCTTAATCTGGGGTAAGTTAACACTCCTTCAAAGCCTCATTTTAATGGGACCCTTTTTTACGTATACGTCCAGGGGTTCAAATCCCTTCCCCTGCACTTTTTTCCACTTGACAAAGATTTAAATAACGAGGGATTGTTCTTATCTATAGGGGCAGGAAACAGATGAAGAAATATCCTCTGATTGGGAAAGGTTTAACTGTTTCTGTTATTCTCTTGTTCGTTGCGACAGGTATCATTCCATCTATTGCACAAGATATAGGGAAATCATCTCAACCAGCAGCAAGAGGGAATTGGTTGTATGTTGGTGGGAGTGGTCCAGGGAACTATACGAAGATTCAGGATGCGATAGATGACGCAAGTGATGGTGATACCGTGTTTGTTTATGATGATTCATCACCATATTTTGAAAATATCGTCGTTAATAAAAAAATACAACTCATTGGTGAAGACCGGAATACAACAATCATAGATGGAAACGGCACGGGCTACGTAGTTAATCTCCGGTCTGATAGCATTTCCATTAACGGATTTAAAATTATCCATAGTGGAAGTGGTATTAATTCTGGAGGCCTAGTAGTATCTTCGAATAATGATTCCATCCAAAACAACATTATTTCGGATAATGGAGATACGGGAGTTTATATATTATTTGGCACTAATACAACTATAAAAGATAATTTTATTTTAAATAATAATGGGAGTGGTATACAATTAGCAACAGCTGGGCATAATACACTTATTTCTAATCATATTAGTTCCAATAGAGATGCCGGAATTCGTATGAGCGGAAATAATAATTCCATCATTAATAATATCATTTCAGCAAACTTCTATAATGGGATTCTATTTGATTATAAAGCACAATTTAATATTATTGAAGAAAATACTATTTCAAATCAACAAGTTTATCATGGTATAGATATCTGGTTCGGTGAGAATAATTCTTTCATAAATAATGATATTTTCAATAATTCATTTGGAATCAGAACTACCACTAATACTAAAAATAATCATTTTTATCATAATAATTTTTTTAATAATACAAAGCAAGTTGAAGATGTTTCATTGAATCAGTGGGACAATGGTTACCCATCAGGAGGGAATTATTGGAGTGACTATAATGGAACCGATGTAACACAGGATGGTATCGGAGACAGCCCCTATAATATCTCAGGTGGAACTAATCAAGACCATTATCCCTTAATGCTGCCCTATGGCATGACTAATCTCACTATTAATCTTGTCCCAGGAACATTTAAATTCTTAATTTCTATCAAGAACGTAGGTTCAACCACTGCATTAAATGTTCAAAGTTTGTTAACATTAAAAGGTGGATTTCTTTTTTGTACAAGGGAAATTGTTGGCGTAACAAGACCACTATTACCAGGTGAAGAAATCGCTATTACACTACCAATTTTCTTTTTCGGCTTTGGGTATATTCGTATGAATAATTCTGTATGGGCTGATAATGCACTGATATTTACACAGAAAATCAATGGTATTTTATTATTATTTTTTTTCATTCACAAACATTAATCAAAGTGAGATGAAAAGAGAACATATGAAATTGTTCTTTTATAGGAGTAATTATTATCCCTCACTCAGAATTTAACCGGTAATTAGGGGTTCAAATCCCTTCCCCTGATTTTTTATTAATCCATCTTTGGTAATATCCAGACTTTCTCCGTCGTTTCTTATCTTTCCCTCTTTTACCTACGTTCTTCTTGCCTTTAAGCCCCTCTTTGGTGCGTTCTGAGATGATATCTCTCTCAAACTGAGCAAAAGCTGAGATTATATTGAACTGAAGGGTGCCAGAGGCACTGGACAAGTCGATATTATCAGTCAATGAGATAAACTTCACCCCTTTATTGAACAACGTGGTGACCTCCCTGCTCAATTCCTGAGTGCTCCGTGCCCACCGGTCTATTTTCCACACGACGACGGCATCGAACTCTTTCCTGAGAAGTCGCTGGTAAAGGTCATATTTTATAGGTCTCGTCTTCCGTGAAGATTCCTTTTCCACGAAGAATTTATAGTCCCATCCATCCCTTTCCGCTTTCTCAATCAATGCTTTCCGCTGCATCTCTGGGTTTTGTTCCTGTGTAGAAACACGCACGTATAATGCTACTTTCGTTGATTTTCCCCTCCCTTATTTTCGACACAAGAAAAAAGGAAGAGGGGCCTTATAACCTCTCCCGTTTCTTCTTTCACCATCAAGGACGTTTCTATGGAACTCGTCTAAAAGACGAACTTTGGGGCTATGTCACAGATATATCTTACGGCCTACACCCAGCACAAATCCAGTAAGCCCCATTCATTTTTCTTTTTCCACTAATGACAATCCTTCGTTAGAGTTACTAAAGAAAATAGAACGGATAATTAACACCAAGATTTTAAGTAAGAGAGAACCACGAACAGTTAAGTATTTTTGGAATACGACTCTCTCTTTATAATATATTTTTATTTTTCTTTATCTTTCTTTAAGATTCATTACAAAGATAGATATTTTTTTTGTCCATCTTGAAATATTTCTTTAATGAACCCCCTTTTTAAGAGAGACATTAATCTGGTATGTAGCAAGACAACAGGATAATCTTCATTATATTTTTCTTTAATTTCATGTCTTATTTCTTCTGTTGTTTTTGGTGCATCATCTAAAATTCTTAGGATTCTTCTTGATGGTTTACTCAATCCATCTTGAGTAGATAAAATATTTGATACAGATAATTTATCACTATTGCTTCTATCTAAATTTCTAACAGTATTCAATAATTCTTCTAATAGTTCTCTATCATTTCGTTTAACTGTTTTAGATTCATCTTTTTTTATTGTTGGAATAGATGAAAATTCTTTACTGAATTCATCCCACACCCTATTATAAGTATAATCAAGGGTACTTGTATCAATATTTATTTCTTCGATGTTATTAATACTATCAATAAGTCTTCTAAAATCTCTTTTATCATTTAATATAGTGTGTTGAAAACCTGCTAAAGGATATTCTATATCTGTGGGTTTTAAATCATATAATAATGTAAAAATTGCACTTTCGTCTAATTTCTTTTGTAATGCTCCCGCTTCAAAATATATCCATTTAGAATCAAGGTTTTCTTTTGTTAGACATATTATACCATAATCTACTTGTTCTAATTGTTTTCTAAGTGTCTCAAACCATAATTTACCTTTTGGGATATCCTCTTCAGAATGCCATATTTCAACATTTTGAATTATTCTTGGTATCCATACCTTTAAGAGACTGGAAATGTGTCTACTCTGATTTCCAGACCAACTGGATAATATATTCATAATTTCTACCCTCGTATTTGTTAATCAATCAAGAATATTTCAACGTATTGTTTAGAATCATAAACCAAACAATGAGACTTTAACAATAAAAGTAGCAATAGCAAATACAGAAATAGAAATACTAAAATCACCATATATAGGAATATTGAGAAAAATCGTTTTTAAAATATCTCCACTAACCGCTTCAACGAGACTTCCTGAAATGGTTGATAGGATGAACCCAATAAATATACTAATCAACCATCCATTAATTTGATTAATAGTACCTGAGGATATTCCAAGATAAGTCCCTACTATTGCAACAATAATAATTACAATAATGATTAATGTTAATTTATCTCTAATATCATCCATATCCATCCTTGATTCAATTTCTCCCTTAAATGATAAAGAATTAGACAATATTGGATTTTTAAAACTTTCGACTTCATCACACAAATAGATTTTGCCATGTTTCTTCTGTCTTCTATTTTCATGAAAATTTGTGTTTTTCGCCTGTTGTAAAGATGCTTACAGCCTATACCCAGCACATCCTGACTATTTTTTCGTTTCCTCTTTTCATCTTATTATATCTCATGCTTTTTACCTATGACTAAGTTCTCCAGATATATTTTTTCTTTTCATCTTTAGGCATATCTTTTGATTCTATATCTTCAAGAGAGATACCATAAGTATTGATGTAATCAGATAAGATATCTTCAAGTTTATTTTTTATATCATTTAAAATTTTATTGAGTTCTAGCTTTATATTATTAATTTCTTTTTGTATAGTATTAGCTTTAACATTATTCTTCATTTCTAAGAATTCTTTACCATATCTTTTCCAATACGTCTTAAATACTTCGCCTAATTGATTTTTTTCTGAATCTGTTCCATTAAAGATATGATACATAATTATTCTTGGTAATTCTTTCAAAACAAGTTGCTGTCTATTTTTAGATTCTATAGTAGTCTCAAATTCATTATACGATTTCTCAATGGAATCCTGAAAATTATGTGATTTGATTTCCTCAACCATTTGTTTATATTTTTCATTTAAAGATTCAATCTTAACGTCATGAAATTCTAAATCTTTTTTTAGGAGTAATCTTCCTTTTATAAAATTAGAATATACAATTTCCACACTTGGATGATATGAAAATTTATCAATATATAACTTATTTTCACCAGTATCCCACAAAGATTCTTTTGACTTTAAACTGGAGATACCCTTCTCACAATGCTCAATAAATGGTTTGATAATGAAACACATTTCATCAATCTTATTAGGTTTTATCGTCTCTTTTTCAGTATGAAGCCACAATTTATGATTTGTATAAGCGTAATATATGGTAGCTATCGCCACGGCTATTGTTCCTAAAGCTGTAATTATAGTTGGATTTTCAACTATCCAATTAATTATGTCCATCTAATTCACTGATTCTAATACTCAGTAGTCATTTAAAGATATTTAATCGTTGTTTCTTCTGTCCTAGATTTTCTTAAAAATTTGTCTTTTTCTCCTGTTGTAAAGAGGCTTACGGCCTACACCTAGAACGTCTAACAGTCATTTCTCAGGGCGGCCTAAAGTCATTCACATAACCTCTTATAACTTCAGATTCACATTGAGAGGATATATGCTGACGGTCTGGGGTCTAAAATCATCCTGTATGCTATTTAAAAATATCTGATAGGCTCGTCTGAACATTCTTCTGAGAAGGCTCTACGTGCTCTATTTTTTTACGAGATTTACTTTGTTTTTTCTTTGCTTGGATTTTGCACCATTTCTTTGCATAATTCTTGAGAATATCGCCTGATTTTCTCCCCTTCTCTTTGAAGACAGTAATCTCTCCTTTTTCTCTATCCCATTCGATTGCTTCTATTTTATCCAGGAACTCAAGTGCATGATTCAATCTACCACTATTGATTTGCATCAAGTTTTCATTTATCCAAGGAGGATAATAGGTATTCATGACTGATAACACATCATCCTTCTTGACTATATAGCTCGGTTGATTAACCGTACTAATGTCTTGGAAAGAACGTAGTATTAGATTAACTTGGAAGGCAGTATACACTTGATGAGGTTCTGCTTTGATGAATTTATGTTTTGAATAATTGTGTCTTGCATAAGGATACGGAGAATATTTTAGAACGTTAGCCAACTCGGGATGAACTACTTTCACATCCTTTTGAAAATCAATTTCCTGGTCCCCTAAGTTGAAATAACACAGTTGGATTCCTTTCGGGATTTGATTCTGTATCTTTTTAATGAGATACTCTTTTTTCTTGGGATAAAGAAAGATAAGATTGGGTTGGCACTCGACCTTGTTAAACATCACTGTGTTGTATTTGTTGTAGCAATCGGTTATTTCTTCAAGGACATATTCCTCATTATTTGGTAATGATGCCTTATGTTCCAGGATATCTGTCAATTCATCTCTATGGATGATGAAATCAGGATTACATTTGGTTTTTGGAGGTTTAAGCTCTAAGTCTTTTTCGATTTCGTGTTCTATTTGTGAATCATCAAGTTTTTTATCAAGGAAAGAAAAGACCTGAACCGTCTCGATATAGTTCAGACATTCTTCAACTACAGCATCTTCAGGTGTGTCCAATGTTTAGCCCCCCCACCATCTCAGCTAATGGCAGGTTATCAGAGATAAACGAAGCAAGTTTTGAAAATGAGGCTGATGAGGCTTTATCTAAGGGTACAACTTCAATGGTATCGTGATAAGCATACAAATCATATGATGACCCATCATTGACATCGCTGAATTGCATCATCAGCAAAGGATTGCCAAAACTTGTTACTCCTCCTATATATCTCTTGAGAATCTTGTTTTTTATTTTGTTGAGTTCATCAAGAGGTATTTCTTTCTTGAATTTGTATTTAATTGGGTTAATTCTTATTTCTCCGTTGACGCTCTTTCGTTCTTTGTCTTTGAAGAATTCTCCATACTCAATACTCTTGTTTGAATAAGTAAGAATCATACTTTCGTAGAAATCTAGGAAGCTTCCTGAATAGAAGGTAAGCAATCCTTTCTCGTACACCCTTGCCTTAATATGTTCCTTCCCGTTTAGCATATAGGTTAACGAAAGGCCTGTCCATTTTGCGTCCTGTTTCTTCGCTTCTCTTTCCAAGATACTGATTGAATAGTTAATTGGGTCTATTTTCCAATCTCTGATTGTTTCGCCTTTCTTACAAAGGATTCCCTCATTAACAATGATATTTTCATACCTGTCTTTGTTTTCCTCAATTAGCTGCATCATCATTTTTGAAGGAAGGCAAGAATAAGATATCAATGGAAACAAATGATTAACAAATGATTCTACTACACTAAGATTCTGTCGTGAACCCCCATTGAAGAACAGCCAACAATTCTTGAAATCAATTAAGTAACCAAGAAGCCCCCTGGTTCTTATTTCAAACTCAACCTTGTAGAAATCACTATCCTTCTTTTCTATTCTGCATTTCAATCCTCTGGTATATGACGCTCTCTCTAATTCTTCAATCGAAAATCCTGCCTTGGGAATTATAATTGAACAATGAAGCGAGGATACCTCCTTGTTTTTGTATGCTTCTTCTAAGTATGATAGAAATTGAGATTTATTTTCGAATTCCTCATTAAGCAGCATATTCTTCCCTCGATATGCTAGTTACAAAAATCTACATATACTAATAGATTTTTTGGATATTGTTATATAAAGCTACCATATAAACATTCCAATGTTAGGCAATCCCAGCAAACGGGGTCTATCTCCTGATTCCGGGATTAGCCACAAATATTACACCTGCGTATATCTAGTTTTATTCATCAAGTCCCATCCTTCCCTTTCCGCTTTCACAATCAACGAATTTTTCTGCATATCAGGGTTCTGTTCTTGTTTAGAAACCCGTGCATACAATGCGACTTTCATTTTACTGCTCTCATTCATATAAGGCACCGCATTCGTCACAAAGAAAAATTCGCCTGTCATCATCCCAGATAACAATACCATCGCAACCTTTTCTCTGACAAGTTACAATGTCCACGTCTCACCTCCTTTTGATTAATAAGGAGGGGACAGCAAAATGTATCATAGATGAGACGAAAGAGAACGCCTGTTCACGATTTCCTATCGATGCAGCGAGAAGTGCCTGAACCTCTTCATATGTCATCCCTCGGTCGAGTAACTTAACTCTTCGATTTTCGTCTTGTTTTTCAATCTCAATCATCCTATTATCCTACACGAGTTTGCTCATTTACTTAATATCTCTTTTTGAAGTATTAACCATTTTGCTATTATCCCTTTTGTGTTCATAAACTCCATAAAAGATTCGTGTGATTTTTTACAAAACTGCTCTCTGTCCAATAAAATACAATCTCGGCAAAGCCGATACGAACTTACAATATCAAAACTAGACATAAATTCAGTGATTTCATCAAACATTTCTCGACCATATTTCTCAATAAACCTTTGTTCATCGATTTCTCCATCTTTTTTTAGACAATCAGAATATTCAGATGGAATTTCAGACTTGGGAAAGTCATAACGATATACTTTAACTAGCGGCAGTCCCGTAAAATCCCCGGCCAATGGGTCACCTGGTCCTCCAAAAGGTTTCAGTTCATCAATATGTCGACAGCAACAATCACATCGATTATCAAATATCTTTGCATAATCTTCTATTTCTTTTTTACAAGTTTCTTCATCCTTCATTATTTTTCCTCTTCGTGCATGTTTTTCACACTCTTTTTCTACCGCAATGAGGATTATCATTGACCATGTCATTCAAGGGCGTTAACGCCTTACTTCCGTCAATCCTCTTGGAAAATACGGCCATATGTTCACGAATTATCACTCGTATAGTGTCTGACCTGGTCAAAAAACCACGTTCTTCAGCCAACTTGTCAAGATAATTGCATAACTCATTTTCTACAAAAGCACCGATAGACACCAGACCCGCTTTATGAAAACCCATTTTTCGCCTCTTCACTTCGTTTTTAACGTTCCATTTATAGCAGTTGTTTCTCGCATGATTGTCTCTATGATGGATGTCTTGTCAGGTTTCATTTTTCCTCCACACCCAATAAATGGGTCTGAAACATCGTTTTCATTCTATGCTTTCACTCCATAGATATATCTAACACAACTATTATGTAACATCTTTAAAACTGTCTGGTTGTTTTGGTTTTTCAAAGAAACGAGATAATTGTTTTTCGATAATGGGACCTACTTTATTCTCTATGATAGAACCTATTTTTTCCTCGAGAGTATTCATAACTTTATTCGTAAGAGAAGATTCTAAAGCATCTATTTTGTTTTCAAGAACGGGTATTTTGTCTTCTAGCCACATAATTTTCAAATGTGCAAAAGCCCGTATCTCTGCTATCCGTTCATCACGTGTCTCAAATTCAGAATAACCTTTCGATTGGTCCCACCAAGTAAGAACTCTTCCTTTACTATCTATCAGTTTGATAATGCCGTGTTTTGCAACATAATCGCATAGCAGTGGGTCGTTTTCTTGAAAAGCAATATGATAATCCTGATATGTCTCGGGTAATCCTAATTTGCAGCGAAAATGTTTTTGAAACCAATTGGCGTAATCTTGTGCCTCTGCATATATTTTAGTTGAACAGCCTCGAATATGCTTTTTATCGATAACTTTTTCAGGAAGCCATAGGACCAATTTAATGTCATTGATAATTCTAAATGTCACTGTTCCAATGTCGAATTCTTTTTTGTAATCAAGATAAGTAGTATTGTTATTTGTCCATCGGTGCCCAGGCACTTCTTCTTTAGGTAGTTCGATAATTTCATACTGGACACAAATTAAATTCAATCGGGGGTCATCAATTACCTTTCCATAGGGAGTTGACGTCCCAGACGTTGATTTGGTTAATTTATCATATATGGTATAGATTTTATCTGTAGGAGCATACATTTTAGGTTTAGTTTTTTTATTGACTATAACTCCATTAATGTCAGTTTTGTTAAACACTTCTTTAAGATATCTGTCCTTAATAAATGCTTTAATAATTTTACATACATAAGGCGGTGTGACGTGCACAAATCGTGCGATGGTGTCTTGAGAATATCCTTGAATAGCATAGGAATAAATCTTATATTTCGTGGGTAAGTCATCCACGTCCATGCTACACCACCGTCCAATTAGAAATAACCACCTTATGATTATTAACTTCTATATTAACTAAAAGAATAAAAATATCAAAAAAAGAAAAAAAGAGAGAGTTGGACAAAAATCCGAAACGACCTTTTACCTCAAAAGTTTCGACTGGAAATCCTCCGAGAACGAGCCCAAAACATCGGTCTCGGGAGACGTTGTGTTGCTCTTTCTCTCCGCTAGAGAATCTAGCCATCATTTTCCTCCTTCACGATAAGTTTTCCGAGCGATTTCCTTTGATATATAACTCTAAACCCTTCATCCACCAAAAAACGCTTCAGTTGTTCAATAGCCTCAAGGTCACCGTTGATAACGATAGCATAGTTTACTTTCACCTTGAAGAAATCCCTGAGTTCGTCGTCCGTTCCATCACTACCATTCATAAGCAATGGAGCACCTCCTACGACGTTTGAAAAAGACAGAATCAATATAGGAAACAAAAAAAGAAAAGAAGGGGTTTAGTGAGTAATGTTGAAAAACCGAGAGCCCGCCAAAACAGGTGTTTGTCAAACCTTTCAACAGGAGGGGCAAATCATGCTTCCCGACAGGAGCACCTTTTTCATTTTTTCTTCTGTAGAAAATTCACAAAAATGTAGTATTCTTCGGTAAAAATAAAAAAGGGTGCTTTATGCCAGTGAGTCCTCAATCCCGACAGGAGCGTATAATTTCATTATCATTATTTGATTGTGATGCATAATTTATAATTACTTCATTTTTTATTTTTATCATAGATAGTGTATCCCTTAGTATCATCGAGTCGTTCCAACAACATTGGTATATCGCTCACATTCGATGCTTGTTGTACATCCAGTTTCAAATCTTTAAGAAAAAAACAAGAGGAAAAATATTGAGGCAGGATACTTCGCATTTTTAATACAGCTTTTCGTTCACCATAAAAATCCACAAGCAAATCCAGATGCTTTCTGCAAATTTCTTTTTTCTTCTGAAGAGTCGGTGGTGTAAACGAGGTCTTGGATATTGTCGAGAGGATCTCTGGAATAATCCAAGGGTTTCCAATGAGTCCTCGTCCAGGCATGACGGCAGCAGCACCGGTAGCCTGAATCATCTGTTGCGCATCGCTTCCTGTGTAAATGCCACCGTTCGCAATTATTGGAATCGTAAGAACAGTTGCAGCTTCATGCATTATTCGAAGATCAACTGGTAATCCGAATTTTTTTTCACCGCTACGTCCATGGATTGTGAGGGCTACCGCACCAGAATCAACGAGTTTTTCGGAAAGAGCAACAACATTCATCGATTGTTTCGATGGCCCTAGACGCAGTTTACACGTAACGGGAACATCGACTGCGTCGGTGACCGCGGCAACAATCTCGCAGGCGCGCACCTCATGTTTCATCAGACTTATTCCTTCACCCCTACACGCGACTTTCCGTGCTGTACAACCCATATTGATATCAATATAATCAAACCCAAGGTCCTCGACGATTTTTGCTGCTCTACTCATATACTCAGGAATGCTTCCTACGAGTTGAACGCCGTTGTACTGTTTCCCCTCAGCGATCTTCAGAATCTGCATAGTTCGCCGATTCCTTTGTACTATTGCGCGTGCATTCGCCATCTCCGTTATTATGAAAGGTGGTTTAAAATCAGCAAGAATAACCCGAAATGGATAATCGGTATATCCGCTTAACGGCGGTAGGAGTAACTTTTTTTCTCGGAGTATTTTGATGAAGAGGGAGGATTTCATACGTGAAGGCGTCAAACAGTGGATATTAATGTATCTTGCTGTCTGAAAAGATGCTTATTCGTATCGCACTGCCTCAATGGGGCTCATCCGGGCAGCCCTCCAAGCAGGATACAGACTGGAAAGCACACCAACAATGAGTGATACTGCCACAGCAAGAACTACAGATGTAATCGTAATAATCGGAACAAGTTGAAATGAACCTCCTCCCATCGACATAAAACTCCCAAGAATCAGTGTCAGCGCCTGCGAGCCAAATACACCAAGAATAATACCAATGATCCCGCCAACACCACTCATCAACACGCCTTCGATGATGAAGATACTCATGATATCCTGAGTTGTTGCACCTATCGCCTTCATAATTCCAATCTCACGAGTCCGCTCCATCACTGAGGTAAGCATCGTATTCATAATCCCAATAGAAGCAACAACAAGAGCAATCGACGCAATCCCTACAAGCACTAACTGAAGAATACCAATAATATTTTGCACCGTCTTAAGAATAGAAGTCATCGTTGTCGCAGTCGCAAAATCCTTCTTTCCATGATTTTCGTTGATGGCATTCTGAATGGTGGTCGCAATGGATTCCGCGTCATTGACGTTATTCACCCGTAAATAAATTGAACTAATATTACTTTGACCGGTCAATTTCTTAAAATCACGGGAACTCATCAACACCATACTGTCTGAGGACACACCACCCATGCCCTGTTTTCCGAAAATACCGCTGACAAAAAACTTCTCACCGTTAATCTTGATCCTCCCACCAACAGAAATATCGGCATCAAAGGTATCATGCGCGATACTATATCCAATCATGATCTTATTCTGCTCACCTTCGTTGAGAAATCCACCTGCTTCTAAATTCTGACTTGCGTATTGAAGCTTCATGACGCTAACTTCCATGCCGGTCAGAGATAGAACCGTTGTTTTCCCATTGTATTCTGCAAGACCAGAACCAGACAACTGGGTGCTCACCTCTTTGATTCCCTGGAGACGTTCGATACCCGCTATATCCCGTTGCGTGAAATATTCACCGGTTGATGTTGATCCTCCACCACCAAACGAGGAAAACATATTTCCGCCGGTAGACACAATGATGACATCAGATAACGAAGAGAGTTCCCCGGTGATCGCCTGCTGCATACCCTCACCAAGAGCCATCAGAGAGATAATCGCCATGATACCAATCGCAATACCCAGCAACGTTAACAATGATCGAGACATGCGATGTCGAAGATTTTTTATCGCGAGCTTCACATGGTCTCTAAACATGCTCCTCCCGTACCTCCCCATCTTGAATCCGAAGCACCCGTTTGGCACGCTGCGCGATCGCCATATTATGGGTCACGACGATGATTGTTTCACCTTTTCGGTTGACTTCTTCTAAAATGTTCATAATGTTTTCGCCTGATTTTGAATCAACATTCCCTGTTGGTTCATCCGCAAGAATAATCGAAGGATTATTCGCAAGAGAACGAGCAATTGCCACCCGTTGTTGTTCCCCACCACTCATCTCCGATGGTTTATGAGTCAACCGTTTTGAAAGCTCAACCATCTCAAGAAGCTGCTTTGCTTTTGTCGTCCGCGTCTGAGAATCAACCCCAGCAAACCCCATTGAAAGCTCAATGTTCTCCAATGCATTTAATGTTGGTATCAGATTGTATTTCTGAAAGATAAAACCGATCTTTTCCCGTCGAATCCTGGCAAGCTCATTTTCATTTAATGTTGAGACATCACTCCCATCGATGAAGATTTTGCCTGATGTTGGTTTATCAAGACACCCCAGCAGGTTCATCAACGTTGATTTCCCTGAGCCTGACGGTCCAATGATGGCGATGTAATCCCCCTGTTTAATATGGAGATTGGTCTCTCGCAGCGCGAAGACCTGCAGGGGGGGTTTGCCATAGGTTTTTGAAATATTCTGGGTGACTATGACGTCCTTACTCATTACGCCTTCCTTCGTTTTTTCCACCGCATATACAGCAGTATGACCACAACGATAACGACGATGATGAGAATAATCGGTGTTAAACACGTCACTAACGAGGGAGTCTGAGGCATACCATTTGACCCGGACGTACTTGTTGAGCTACTAGAGGATTGATAACTCTGACCTGGCCCGGAGACAATGCTAAACGATTTACTGACCACTGGGGTCTCATAATAGTCATTTCCCTGTTTGAAGGAGACTTTAAAGCCAATGATCTGGGTCCCGTATCCAACCGTGTCAGCATAGATGTCAAACGATGCGGAGAACACATCATCAGGATCCATAGAGCCGATAAAATACTGCGAGGGAATCACCGTTGCATTACAGATAGGGGTTACGAGAACACCGGTGATCTTCTCTGTTTTTGCGTTATATACCTCAATGCTTATTCTTGAGGAGCCTCCTTTCGTGATGCTGAGGGGAAAATTGGTAATTATCGGTGCTACATCTAACGCCTCAATAACGGAGAGTGGAGCGATTAATGAGTTTGTATGCAGATTATCCCCGTTCTTATAGCTCAAGGAAAAGGAAATATTACTGCCCCCAGTTTCAATTGGTTTGGCTGAAAAAACAACGTCTTCTGATGTTTCTGCAGCAAGTGACCCTATGAAATAACTCTGTGGGACGAACTCGACACCGTCTCCATGCGGAGTGATAATGACTTCTTTTACTGTGTTTTCTCTTTTATTCACCGCAGTAACGGTAAGCTCTGTTGTTCCGCCTTTGGAGATTTTCGAAGGGACACTGGTTGGGAGGAGATCTACTGAGGCATTACTTACTTTGACTAAAAGAGGATAGATGACATCGGTGCCACCGCTGACATCAACATTTACAACGGGAAAATATATTCCCTCACTCATGTTTTTATCGACAACAAGCTTGAAGTTTACCTCGATGGTTGCTCCTGCGGCAAGATACCCGATATCATCGTAATTTGCTGTCGCGCGGATTTGTTTACCACCCGATTGGGCAGCGGTGATCCAGATATTTTCGATAGCCACCCCAAGGGTACGCACGGTGGTGGTTGTATCTCCACCTGAGGTTGAGGTTGACGTCTGTGTCGCGACGGTTTCTGCGTTTTTCACCTGAAGTGTTAACACCGCGGTATCACCAGGCATGAGGATTTCTGGGGATAATTGGTATTGTGAGATCATGACAGCTGGACTTGCCTGTACGGTTGGGATATATAGGGATATTAATGCACTGAAAATCAGTGTTGATATGATGGTTGTTGTCATTATTTTTTTCATATTAATTTACCTCCTTTTGTAATTCAGACGAGCAACGTCTGAGTATTTTTATTACTTCGTTCTTTTTTCCTTTATAGGACATAAACACAGAGTTTTGTATCTGCATCATTGTTGAGAGTACCTCGCTATCTTCTTCAATCATGTCGATAATTAAATTTCTAAATTTCATGAATTTTTTCATCATGCTTTCTCCTTGTTTCTTTGTGTTGAGAATGATTTTTTTCCCTTTCGGGGTTATCTTAAATATATTTTTTGAGCGTTTCTCTGTGGTTTTTACCTTAATCAGTCCTCCTTTTTCCAATTGCCTTAAAAGAGGATAGATGGTTCCTTTGCTTGGCACCCAGGTTCCCTCTGTTTTTTCTTTGATTTCTGAGATGATCTCATATCCAGATTTAGGTTTCTTTTGCAGGGAATACAAGAGGTACATGGTGAGTATTCCTTTCTGTTGTCCGTTGTGAGTTTCAAAATTCAGGATGTTGGACATGAGGCCGGGTAATTAAAGACCAATTTATAAATGTTTCGGAACTGAACGGTTCGGTTCCGATATATCATACATTCGTAGACAAAAAATACGATTTAGTTTTTCCGTTTCAACAAAAGAACACTAGCTGAGAGCGTGAACAATGCAAACAGGATAAGCACGAGAATGTCAACCCAGATTTCACCTATGCCCCATCCGCGCAGCATAATGGATCGTTCTGCATCAATTCCATAGCGAAGAGGAATAATGTAAGAAAGTGGTTGAAGATAACTAGGAATCGATTCGATAGGCCAGAATAAGCCAGCGAGAAGAATTGACGGGAAGAGGATCAAGGGGATGAATTGGACTGCTTGCATCTCGTTTTTTGCTGCTGCAGAGAGAAGGATTCCGAGACCTTGATGTCCGAATGCGAGCAGGAGAATGACAACCAAGGCAAGGAAGATATTCCCAATAATCGTAATATTAAAGAGAAGTATTGCTGCCACAAGGACGACGATGCTTTGGAAAACGCCGATGACCGCGAACGCAAGTGCGTACCCAGCAACGATTTCACTCTCGCTTGCAGGAGACACTAATAATCGCTGGAGCGTCCCGTTGCGTCGCTCATTGACAAATAAAATGATGGTTATCATCGTTGTCACCATCATGATTGCAAAGGAGATAACCCCTGGCGCGAAGTAATCGATGAATCTGGTATCGCTACCACCATACGCATAGGTTTGTTCTATGGTTATTGGCATTTCGATTTGTGTTTTATTGAGTGTTGTTGTCAGTTCTTTCAGGGTAATCTGAATTGTGTGTGAAATGGTTTTGATGACTGCGGCAGATATCGTCGGGTTTGACGCATCAAGATAGATTTCAACTTTGGGATGGGCAGTCCCGGGTTGTGTAGTAAGAGTCGTAAGGAAGTTTTGCGTGAAATTAGCAGGGAATATGATAGCGGCCCATGCCTTTCCGTCATGGACCTTTTGTCGAGCATCATCGATATTCGTATTCTCGTGAAGAGAAAGAGTGTTTCTATCAAAGTTTTTTGTTATGTTTTTTGCAAGGAAGAGCCCTTGGGGTAACAGAGTTGATGTTCCTGGGGGTAGACCAGTATCTTGGTTGACAATCTCAACAGCGATGTTTTTGACATCACCGCCAAAGGTGTACCCAAAAATAAGGATCATAAGCAGTGGCATAATAAGGACGAAGGCAAACGTACGACGATCATGTCTGAACTGAAGGAGTGCTCGCCGGGAAAACCCCAGGGTTCGTCTGAGTTTCATGGTTTTTTCCTCCCGGCTAGTGCGAGAAATGTGTCTTCTAGTGAGTTGGTTCTGGTGTTGTTTTTTAGGTCAGATGGTCGGCCGTCTGCGATGAGTTTTCCCTGCCTTAGGAGACCGACGCGGGAACAACGATTTGCTTCATCCATGTAATGGGTGGTGATGATAACGGTGATTCCTTTTTTTACCATTGACCCAAAGTATTCCCAGAATGTTGCTCGAAGTTCAGGGTCGATTCCACCGGTTGGCTCATCAAGGAAAACAAGTTTTGGTTCATGTATCAATGCGCATGCGAGGCTCACCCGGTGTTTCATGCCACCGCTCAGTGTTGAGACAAGACTGTCACGCCAATTCTGCAGATCAACAAATTGGAGCATCTCTCGCTCTCGCTTCTCCAGGCGCTGCTTGGATATTCCGTAAATACTGCCAAAGAAAAAGAGGTTTTCATGGACGGTGTTATCAATGTAGATCGCGGTGTCCTGTGGCATGTAGCCGACATCGTTCATGATAGATTTACAAGGAAGTGTGTGCCCAAAAAGTTTCGTAGTTCCTGCGGTAGGTTGGAGCAACCCGGTGAGCATTTTAATAATGGTGGTCTTTCCAGAACCGTTTGGTCCCAATAATCCGTAGATTTCTCCTTTATATATGGTAAGGTCAAGACTATCTACTGCGGTGAATTTCCTGAATGTTTTGGTGAGTTTTTGAATCTCGATGACTGTTGTGGTTGTATCAAAAGAACGTTCAAATGTGACCTTTCCACGCTCACCACAGCAAGGACAAGTTACGTTCACGATTTCTCCAGGATCGCCTGAACATGTCAGAATTGTGTTGCATGTCGGGCAACGTACCTGTTTTTTTAGGATTCTTGGCACCTTCACATATTCAAATCTTGTGTAGAAATTTAATGTTTTCTATTCAAGAAAAAGGTTGGATTAAAAAAAAAGAAAAAAGAAAAGGTTTTATTTAGGTGTAATTTCCCCGGGAGTACAGTGCTGGACCGATGGGTGCCATGAATCTATCATTGAACTGACCGTCTTGAGCTCGGATGAATCCTACAATGGGTAGCATTCTTTCAGTGCCATTCACCATTATACTGATCCTTCCGATGATGATGTGTCTTCCGAATACACCTCTAAAGGTTCCGGTTCTGTTTTCCGTAGCCCAATCGCCGGTAAATCTTCCACCGCGGTTTCGCAGTGTATAGTTTCCCGATATTGTGCCAACAATTGTTGCATTTGGTCCTCTTTGAGGGCTGACAACCCCATCGAATGTACCTGTTGGGTCTAATGCCACCGTTTGTGTTGTCTGTTGTCTCATTCCAGGTGCCGCAGCAACAATTGATACGCCTAATAACCTGACTTTCGCAGCTGATAGTTAATTTCTTGATTAGGACCTATTTCGCAC
>JADBLO010000123.1 GCA_014894395.1 Thermoplasmata archaeon | reverse complement strand
ACGTTGTTGTTACTGAGTTAGGTATTCGGAAAACATCAGATTTTCATCTTGATAACAAAGACATAGCTAAGGTTGAAAATGCGGTTAAGGAGAAATTGAAAAAATGAGTAAAGAAAATGAGGATATATGGGTTATTTGCCCTGAATGTAGAACAAAGCTTAAAAAAGAGCATATTGCGACTCATATGAAGCATGTTCATGATAAAAAAATAGAAGATTTTGATGAATCCTCGATTAAGGTTTTACCTGAAAAAAAACTAAAACAAAAAAAATCGACGGGTCTTTCTATTGGGATTATTGCTGCTATTTTAATAATATTGGTAGCTATTGGCGGAGTTGCATTTTTTATTTTATCAGAGTTACCAGATGGTTCAAATGATGGTGGTAATTCAAATAACCTTGGATGGGTTGATGATTACACACCATTGTATTCAGCTGGAACAGGATCTGACAATTTCTGGATTAATTTTCCTGTTGGTAGCCCTTCTGTTGGTCAAAGTGTTGATCATCTAACATGGATTACAGAAGACTTAGAAGAAAAACCTGTAGTTTTTGTATGCCATAGAACAGGGTGCGGACCATGTACACCACAGGCAGACCGTGTTAAAGCTCTTAGAGAACCATATGGAGAAGATGCAGTATTTTACGACCTTGACTACCCGTTTGAGGGTTATGGAACTGCTGAAGAAGATATTTTAAATAAATTTTATGAAGCGTTCTATTATGATCCAAATGGAGGATCGCAGGTTATAGCATTCACTGGTGTTTTTACCCTCATAAATGATGGCGGAGAAGCAAAAATTGGTTGGCATAGCTGGGAGGGTAATGTCGCTGATGCCGATATGGAAAACTGGATCAAGGATGCTGTATATTATTACCATATAAACAGTGAGGATTAATAATGAAACGTTTAGTATTTGTCCTTCTCATCCTTGTCTTTTTATTTCCAACTTTGTTATCAACTGCAGGCGCCAACGATGAGATAAAAGCACCTGATTTCACTGCAACTGATGAAAATGGTGCAGAATTTTCATTACATGATTATCAAGGCAAAGTGGTCATCCTGCATTTCACTGGGGTAGAATCTCCTCTCTGCATCGAATGTCTTGAAGAAATGGAAGGGCAGATCCATGAGCTTGAAAAACTTGCCAATTCATCTGATAACGTAAGCATTATCACGGTTAATATCAGAAAAAACTCTTATTCAATCAGTGGACACGAAATGGCGGTCAATGATTTTGGGGCGAATATTTCATGGCATTGGGTGGAGGATTTCAGCCCGTATCCTATAGCAGGGTTGTATCAAAAGTATTGGACTGTCGATGGAGCTTTTTCCAATCCGTCCCTTGTCCTAATCGATACAAATCAAAGTATTGTCTGGGTTTACCACGTGTATTGTATGGGAAAGGGGCCGCTTGATGGGATTCAAACCGCTGAATCACTCGCACAAGATGCTAAAGCTATTGCTGATGGAACATGGAACGAACCAGATACAAATTTGGAGGATGAAGGGATAACCTTTGTCGGAATTTTCCTCTTGGGCATTCTTACTTCAGTAACCCCTTGTTCGCTTGCACTCTTGATTGCAATGATCTCATATGTTGGTTCTTTGCAGAAGGATTCTGAGAAAAAGTTGAAGAAATATTCGCTCCAGGGGTTATGGATAGGAGTTATCTTCACGCTTGGCATGTCTCTCGTATTTTTTGTATTCGGGATGATACTCTCGTACATCGGTGTCTTTATTGAAGCATCAACCGTGTTTTTCCTTATCGCCGGAGTTATTCTCGTTATCCTGGGTATCAACATTTTCAAGCCATTTAGCGAACTTCTTAAGAAGAAATCTGAAGGAAAAATAGGTTCAAAGTTTGTAGAAAAGGGACAAGGGATATTTTTTAAAATAAGTAAAAAATCGATTTATCTTGGTGCATTCTTTTTAGGAATTCTTTTCTCAATTGGATGGGCACCATGTGCCCTGTCGTTGATGATGCCAGTCTTTATCCTCACGCTCACACAGAAAATCTCTATCCTCATGGGTGGACTATTGTTGTTTGTCTTTGGTTTAGGTCACGGGGTACCGATTATCCCGTTATGTACCGTCACCAGCAGTATTCGTGGAAAACTCGGGAACAGGTATGTAACTGCAGGTAAATGGATGCAGAGAATCTTTGGCATCATTATCATTGCTATCGGAGTGATCATGGCTATCAGATTCTGGGGGATTAAATTCTGGTAAAAAGCGTTTTGCTTATTACTTTCATATTTCTGATCGTTTCGGTATTTATTCCCGCGGTTCTCGCAGATCCGACTGTTGTACAGGTAACTATCGATCCTACAAAACCTCTACCGCTTTCAACGATCACCTTCAATGCAACTATCCTCTGCAACGAGACTATAGATGAGGTACGGTTACTTGTTCAAGAATGTAGAGAGGATTTATGTTTTGTCCATAGTTTTAACATATCAATGGAGAAGATAACCAACGACACATACCAAGCGCAATGTGCACTACTCCAAGAGGAGGCGACACAAATTAAATATCATCTGCAGATCGCTTGCAACGAAACCTGGTATACCTCCAACACAACCTTCATGCCACTCGCATCAGATGCAAAAAAGAATACATCACAAGACCCTCACGATCCGGTATCAACTCCTGGTTTTGAAATAATACTGGTAGTGTGTGCAATAGCATTAGTCTTTCTTTGGAAGCCAAAAAGAATTTGAAGATAAAAGAAGAAAATCATAATTTTTTACTGGCAAATTCAAGCTCCCTTCCCGACAGGCATGAAGAAAATTATGACGTGTAAAATCACAGTTTAATCTGTTTTTCTGCTGGGGATTTGTATCTTTTGTAAGAAGCCCTCCAGCGGCTTCCTGAACCTTTTTTTCTGCTGTTGGGTGGCCTCAAAAATGCAATCCTGCACGGGGCTCTATTAGTCAGGGTTAAAAGCTCCCTCTCAATTTTGGTAATAAATACGTAAAAATATCTAAATAACGTTTTTTAAGATGTATACTCCCTATATTCAGGCAGAAAAGTAGGGTTATAAGGATTGGTTTTATAAAGCGATTGATGTTTATGCAACTGTAAGAGAGGGGATAAAGGAATGACAACTTTTGGACAACGTGTTAAAAAGGCGTGGAAAAATATCAATGAAATAAAGCCGAAAAAAGATGAAAAATAAATAAACATCTCTTGATAGTTGAAAAGGCGGATATGAAATGGTAGATATTGGAGGAAAATGGGTCGGATTAGAACGAAGAATAAAGAAGTAATCGAGTTATTTGATGAAAAAACAGGGGGCGTAGTAAGAACAATCTATTTCCGTAGTCCAAAAGAGTTTGACGAATTTGTAAAAGGTTTTAAAGCAATGAGATACCCAGGATATGGTTGGAGATATAGAGATAAAGAGAAAAAGAAGAAGAAAACATGAATAATCATCTCTTAAATGTTTGAATCCCTTTTTCATCCTCCACCATGACCCATACGTGTGATTGGTTTTTAAAGAACTAGATGGTATACGATTGTAGTTTGAACGAGGGAAAAAACTATGAACGAAGAAACAACAGAAGCGGGAACAGCTGAAAAAAGAAGAAACGATGAAAACGTAATTTATGTCGGACACAAACCTCCGATGAGCTATGTGCTTGCAGTAGTGACACAGTTTAACGTTAGTGGTTCGGATGAGGTTGTTATTAAAGCGAGAGGCAGGGCGATAAGCACAGCAGTCGATACAGCAGAAATCGTGAGAAACAGATTTATACCTGATGCAAAGCTAAAAGAGATAAAAATTAGCACGGAGAGCCTTACCAATGAGGACGGAAGAACCTCCAATGTGTCTTCAATGGAAATAATTTTAACAACTAAAAAGAAGAGTAAATAGGGAGAACGGTAAACTTACAGGGCAATGCCTATATCTAGTTTTTTTGTGAGTTCCTTGTAACGATTTCGAATAGTAACCTCGGTGACGCCTGCGACATCTGCTACCTCGCGTTGCGTTCTCCGTTCACCACAAAGTACAGATGCAATATAAAGAGATGCTGCTGCCATACCAGTTGGGCCACGTCCACTAGTAAGTTCTCGGTGTGCAGCTTCTCGTAATATCTCCACGGTCTTCGTTCGCACGTCACCACTAAGTTTCAGTTCACTGCAGAACCTTGAAATATAATCCTCTGGTGAAGTCGGCAACAATTTTAATCTTAATTCACGAGAGACATATCTGTAGGTCCTTCCGATCTCTTTCCTCGATATATGTGCTATGTTACTTATTTCATCAAGTGTACGTGGCACATGGCACTGCCGGCATGCTGCATACAATGCTGCGGTGGCAACACCTTCTATGCTTCTACCACGGACCAATTTCTTCAATGCTGCTTTTCTATAAATCATAGCAGCGGTTTCTCTCACCGTTCTTGGGAGGCCCATGCCTGATGCCATTCTGTCAAGCTCAGAAAGCGCAATAGCAAGGTTTCTTTCTGTTGCATTGCTAATCCGAATGCGCCGTTCCCATTTTCTCAAACGATAGATTTGTGCTCTATTTCTCGTTGGGATTGCCTTCCCATAGGAATCTCTGTTTTTCCATCCTATCACCGTACTGAGTCCTTTATCATGAATGGTGTACGTCATTGGTGCCCCAGTTCGAGCTCGTTTTTCACGTTGTTCACTATCAAACGCTCGCCATTCAGGTCCATGATCAATGATATCCTCATCAAGAACAAGTCCGCAATTTCTACAAACCAATTCTGCCCGAGAGTAATCTTTACTGAGATGTTTACTCCCACATTCAGGACATTGAACGATCTCCTCTATTTTCTGCTTTTCTTTTTTAACCAAAACAAATCAAATCCCCGATATTGTTTAACTTATCAGTTGAGTTATATAAATAGTCACACGTAGGAGTTTTACTTACGAAGAAGACCTAATAACGTAAGCTCCTTTGATAATTTATCTACTGCTAACGACACATCCTCTATCTTTCTTGCACCTGCACAGACTATTTTTCCGGAGCCAAACAAGAGCATAGCCACTTTGGGTTCTTTGATACGATACACAAGTCCGGGGAACTGCTCAGGTTCATATTCCACATTTTCTAAACCAAGAGATATTGCAACTTCGCTCAGATTAAGTTCTCCGTGCAGATCAGCTGTGGCAACCATATTCTGGATGACGATCGCAAGGTCTTTATAGACCTCAACACCCAGCTTCTTCAGTTTTTCCGCAATGATATTAATCGTGGTTCTGACGTCTTCAATATTCTTTGCACCAGTACAGTTCGCCTTCCCACTTCTAAATAGAAGGGTAGCGGTTTTCGGACTACTCAACCGATACACGAGCCCAGGAAACTGCTCTGGCTCATATTCAGCTTCTTCCAATGATTGTGCTATCACATCAAGATCTAACTTATCTGCAAAAGATGTAGATGCTACAATATTTTGTACTTTTATTTCTATCATTTAGTATCACTTTCCATTAAATAGCGCAGTGTCACAGTTTTTAAGTGGCAAAACAAAGAACAAGTATGTCTATTAAAATAGTTCTCTCAACGTATGCTGGCTACATAACATGTTTTTCAACACCTTTTTTATACTAGCGGTTTCACTTTTTCAAATGGAGGGTTGGTTTTTTAAAGAAAGAGGTTATTTATAATACTGTAGGGAGAAATGAAAAAAACAAATATAAATAAGCTAAAGAGAAGTAGATTATATTCAGAAGAGTTAGGAATTAAACTCAACGAAAAAAGTGATGAGGAGATTTTTAAATGGTTTTTAGCCAGTATTTTATTTGGAGCAAGAATATCAGAAACCATCGCAAAATACACATATCGAACTTTTGAACGGTACAATGTGGTAACGGCAAAAAAAAATTTTAGATGCTGGATGGGACGAGTTGGTAAGGATACTCGATGAGGGGGGCTACGTGAGGTATGATTTCTCAACTGCAGACAAATTATTGGGTATTTGTGAAATCTTGGTGGAGAAATACGGTTCTTTGATTAACGTACATGAACAAGCGAAAGACGCTAAAGATTTAGAACAAAGACTATTGGAGTTTAAAGGTATAGGTCCTGTAACTGTAAATATCTTTTTGAGGGAACTAAGGCCGTTCTGGGATAAGGCTGATCCAAAGGTTTTGCCTATCGTTAAAAAATGTGCTAGACGATTTGGGATACACTTAGACAATTATAGGGGGAAAAGTGTAACGTTTGTAAGGATAGAAGCTGGTTTAATTCGGTTAAGGAAGAAGTACCATGAGTAATGGAGACGAGATCGTAGACAGTGTAATCAATGATGCTGACGAAGTAATGAGTTTAGATGGGAGTGAGATAGAGGAATGTTTGGAGCGTGCCGTCTCAATTTTGGAGGGAGAAAAGGCACTGGTAGAATTGGATGGCGATGTGGTATTTTTGGGAGATACCCATGGAGATTTTGAGACGACGAAGGCTGTGGTAGAGAGATTTTTTGATGCGGATCATCTTGTGTTCTTAGGCGATTACATCGATCGGGAGCCAAGTCTATGGGGATCCATATACAATCTCACCTACTTGCTCCTGCTTAAATGTCGCTTTCCTGAAAAAATCATACTCCTCAAAGGAAATCATGAATGCAACTATGCTATCCCATGTTTCCCCTATGAATTTGAAGGAGAGATCATCAGAAGATTCGGTTCACCTAGGTTGCATACAAAATACGTTGAAGTCTTCTCTTCAATGCCGTTGGCGGCTCTCGTAAAAAATGTTTTTGCAGCACATGGGGGGATTTTGAAAGGAGCTGATTTGGAGTGTTTGAGGAACATAGGGAAAAATGATCCGGTAGCTCTCGAATCGGTTGTGTGGAGCGACCCGGTCATTTCGCCGGTTTTTCGAGGAGCTGGCGATCCGTTTACTGAAGAGGATCTCACCCAATTTCTCGAGAGGATACAAGCTAAGGTATTCATTCGAGGGCATGACTACAGTACATCGGGTATTTCTATCTATGGAGATAGATGCCTCACCATCTTTTCATCTCGTAGGTATAAGGAGATGGGAAATGGTGGGATCTTGGTAGCGAGAACCGATGGTGAGATCTCTCGCGCTAGTGACCTCCTTCTTGAGGATTTTTCCACCGGGGAGTGGGTTCAATATGAGATGGTGAGGAGATGAAAGGTAAAAGCAATAGGTACTTGATACAGAAACATGATGCGATGCACATGCATTACGATTTGCGATTAGAGATGAATAGTGTTTTGAAGAGTTGGGCTCCCCCGAAAATGCCGCCAGTAGAGAAAGGGATAAAACGTTTGGCGGCTCAAACCGAGGATCACTCTCTCGAGTACGCAGATTTTGAGGGTACTATTTCTGAAGGAAATTATGGGTCGAGGAGGTGATCTGTTGTAAGTATACTATCTGCCGTAGGAAACACTCCGCTTGTAGAATTTACTAATTTGAATTGCGGCTCAAAAGTAAAAATTTTTGGTAAACTAGAAGGTGCAAACCCAAGCGGCTCTGTTAAAGATAGGCCCGCCTATTATATGATAAAGAAAGCAGAGGAATCAGGGGAGTTAGTTCATGGTAAGATAATACTTGAGGCGACATCTGGCAATACTGGGATTGCCCTTGCGATGATAGGAGCAGCGAAGGGATACAAGGTTAAGTTGATCATGCCAGATTGTGTTAGCGTTGAAAGACGACGTATTTTGGAAGCCTTTGGCTCAGAGGTCGTACTTACTCCAGGATGTGATGGCACTGATGGTGCGATTCGAAAAGCACATGAATTACTGGAGATGAAACCTAAAGAGTATTTTATGCCTAATCAATTTGATAATGAACATAATGTTCTGGCACATTACGAGACAACAGGACCTGAGATTTTCGCTCAAACCAATGGCAAGATAGATGTTTTTGTTGCGGGTATGGGGACGACTGGAACATTGATGGGTGTAGGAAGGTATCTTAAAGAACAAAAACCTGGTATTAGAATTGTCGGCATTGAACCTGCAAAAGGCCATGCCATTCAAGGGCTTAAAAATATGGAAGAATCCATTGTTCCAAAGATATATCACCCAGAGGTTGTAGATGAGAAGATCACCATCGAAGATGAAGAGGCTTTTGAAACAACAAGACTACTTGCTACATGGGAGGGGATCTTTGTTGGTATGTCCAGTGGTGCTGCGGTAGCAGGAGTTTTACAAATAGCGAAGAAGATAAAATTTGGTACAATCGTTGTAATTCTACCTGACCGAGGAGACCGCTACTTGAGTACAACGTTATTCAGGTCGATCTGTGCGAAATGCCCGCCATGATCTTCATCAATTTTTTTTGCTTTGTTTTCCCTTCCGCAAAATATCCTGTTTTTCCAATATCTTTTTATACCATGAATATTTGATATGTTATCATGGAAATGGTATCAATTCCAGAGGTTGAGGAAACACTACAGTCTTGGAAGAAGAAAAAACAAAAACCGAAAAAGAAAGAACTAGAAGAAAAAGAAAAATCTGAAAAATGAAGCTCCCACGCAGCAAGCTGCGGGGTATCCAAACAGTTTAAAAGTCCA
>JADBLO010000008.1 GCA_014894395.1 Thermoplasmata archaeon | reverse complement strand
GTTTTCTTCAAATAATTTACCTAAAATTTCTGGAAATAATTCTCAGACAAGCTCTATTTAAATAAAAACTTTAAGTATATATATACCATTCAATATAAATAATAATGAAGTAGAGAGCGGTACTAATGAAAACGAACACCATGATTCTCGTTTTTTGTACAATCTTATTCATTGGAAACAGTATGTTTCCTCTAGTACAAGGATTACAAAATGATTCAGAAACATTTGTATTACCTCTTAAACAGGAAAAACGTAATTCTCTGGAAACCCTGGTTCTTCCCTCATCGTTTAGTTGGCGTGATATTAATGGAACGGATTTTACCACACCAATACGAAATCAAAACCCTTATCCCAGCTGTGAAACATTTGCACTTGTTGCTGCCGTTGAAACGATGGTTCAGTATAACGTCGGTTATCCATTTGGATGCGACCTTTCTGAAGCTCATCTATTTTTCTATAGCGGAGGTAATATTGATTGGGGTTCCTACCCTGAAAATGATACCCGTTTTCTGAAAGAATATGGTGTTCCTGATGAAGCCTGTTGGCCGTATCCACAGGATAAATATCAATATCCTTTAAACACAACATCTCCCGACTGGAAAAACAGAACGGTAAAAATCTCAGATTGGTGCTATCTTCCTGATGATCCTGTAGCAATTAAAACCGCGTTAGTGACGAATGGACCAGTGCCAAGCTACTTTCTCGTGTATCAGGATTTTCTCTATCATAAGAATGGAATCTATCAACACAGATGGGGTAAGGCGAGGGGGGCTCATTATATGGCGATTGTCGGTTATAATGACGATCCAGGATATTGGATTGTCAAAAACAGTTGGGGGACAAACTATCAGGATGATGGATGGGTGAAAATTAAATATGGAGAATGTGGAATCGGAAAAAAATCATTTTATTTGACTGGTGTTTATGGGAGATTTCCCATCAACTATGTTGATGATAACAATACCAATGGCCCTTGGGATGGAACCAAGGAGTATCCCTTTCATACTATTCAAGAAGCCGTGAATCATGTTTACAACGGATATACTATTTATGTCAGGAATGGAACATATGATGAACATGTGATTATCAATAAAACCATAAATTTAGACGGAGAGAATAAGAACACGACTATAATTGATGGAGGAGGAATCGATGATGTGGTGACTGTTTCTGTTCCTGACGTAAAAATTTCTGGAATGACCATACAAAATAGTGGGACACAGACCTATAATGCTGGTTTAAAAACGCTTTCTTTAAATTCAAATGTGACCATTGAAAATACCATTATTCAAAACAATGCGATTGGAATTTACCTGAATTACGCCTATGAGCAATCTTGGAATATTGTTCAAAATAATAGTATCCAAAATAATACGAAGGGAATTTATGCGCATTGGGCAAATAGCAATCAAATAACAGGTAACAGGATCACCATGAATTATGAAAATGGTATTGAGATGGAACACTGTAAACGTTCGAATATCACGGGAAATATCATCAGTAATAATGGAGATTGCGGTATTTATCTGAGAGGTGCATCAAACGAAAATAGGATCAATGGAAAGAACACGATTCGAAACAACACTATTGGTCTCAAGCTGACCGAATCAAATAAAAATGTTATTAGCAGTAACAATTTTATTAATAACTCCATACAGGCCTTTTTTTTCAATGCTTTTTTCACTAAATGGAAAAGTAATTACTGGGATGATTGGTTACATTTCCGTCCAAGAATGGTGAGAGGATCTATTGGTATAAGAGAGCTTCCTTGGGTAAATTTCGATCGGCATCCAATTCGGAAACCCTACAACATCTCACATGTTGGTAGTTATCCTTTCCCCCATCATTTTTCATAACAATTGTATTTTCCTCCTGTAAAAATGTTTAATTTAGTTCAGGGGAAGGGATTTGAACACAAGATTACCGGTGAAAATATGCGTTTTCTCCTGTTGATGATTGACAAATAATGATTGGTGATTGATGAATGACCGCCGACATATAACGGCTGAGCGTATCTGGCTTCAGTGCTTCGCACCTCCGCCCAAATTCCTCGCTTCGCTCGAAACTCCAGATACTCTCTGTTAGGCGATAGTGCGAGCAAGTTGTCGTCTTATTTTTCCTTTTTGGCTTGGGCATAATATTTCCGTGTAGCATTGGCATATCCTTTCTCAGCTCTCTCTGCATAGAATCGTATCCATCCTTCAAACCCAAGTTTCTTGAAACGCTCATAATCCTTTAGTTTTTCGGGATATTTCTCTAAAGTCCCTGAAAAGTGCTCGCAAGGGAAGTCCTTACATTCATAGCAAATCTCTAATCCTCTTTCTCTAGCGCATGGCCGATTTTTGCATGGCACTCCCCCGCCTTGTTTACAAGGTTCTTGACAATAGGCTCCGCTATCTTCTTTGCTGAAATATTCTACTCCTTTTAAGAATTCGTTGAAGTCAAAATCTGGTTTAACGAACTTCGGATTTATAGTCAGCTCATCCGGATAACCTGCAGCTTTTATAACTTCCAAGAATTCTTGAGCAATCTTTGCATAAATTCTTCCTCTGTACATTCCACATGCACCACAGTATGTACCGCAATACCCAATCAATTTCTTTGCTTCATTAATGTCGACCATTTTTTACCTCCTTGTTTTACGAGCATTTCGCCTAACACTGTCACCTTATTCATATTATATTAGAACCCCTATTTAACGGGATTTGAACACCAGTTTACCGGTGAAAATATGCGTTTTCTCCTGTTGATGATTGACTGATAATGACTGAGGACAGATAATTGATTATATGATTGAAATTTTTTAGACCGGTTCCTGTCAAGGTTGAGCGCAAATTTACAGTAAAAAATTAGAGAAAACGGTAATTCCAGGCTGTGTTCACAGCAGAAAACATCAAAAGCCAAATATAAGAGCGTTATTCAGTGTACTCAATTATTTATTCAAGGCATTTAATCGTTTGGTTAATTCATCAAAAACCATGTGTTTCTTTTCTTTAGTTATGTGGAACAACGTCTTTGAGATCATGGTCTTTGATATCGTAAATATATAGTTCAACTTAATCACACTGTCTTTTATCGCTCCTTCTTCTTTTGTGAGCGGAATTCCTTTCATTTCTAGGTTACTTGTTATTCCTGCGACGACGACATTGTCGAATTCTTCAAAGAGTACCAGCGCAGGTCGTTTTTTAATTTCATATGTATCTGTAAACTGTATTTGGGCAATAATTATGTCGCCTGATCTAAGCATCTTCCCATGCCTCGTCTTCTTTATTGTGCCACAGTTCCTTCATTTTTTCTTGCTGAATTTTATGGATAAATTCATCGTATTGATTTCTTTTTTTTACATTGATAAAAATTTTTATCATATGTGAGATCAATTCATTATAGGTTTGTCTTGGATTTTCCCTTATTTTCTTAAGAGAGTTTACCACAGATTTATCTAATTGTATGGTGGTCATATCAGCCATTATATATCACCTATAATTACTATATAGTTCTTTATATATAAGCTTTCTGTTGTTTCCCAATAAAAAAGAGCGGTATCATCTTCTCAGCTACACCGAGGAGTATAAAAAAGTGCAGGGGAAGGGATTTGAACCCCAATTTACCGGCATGACAACAATTGACGGTGGACTGTTTCTCCTGTTGATTCAAAATTGTAAAAAGATTACAAAAACATTACTATACTATTATATCATTCGATATTGAAAGAGAGTGAACGTTTGAGCATAAAATCAAAAATTTGGTCATATAAATGGTGGTTGTTAATCGGAACCATTTTTTTTCTTATTTATATTGGTGCCTTCATTTATGTTTTTATATTTAAAATATGGGAACGACAATATGCAGATGATCTACGTCTTATAATAATTCTATTTCTTGGCGGAATTATTGGAGAAATCATAAGTAAATCTAGGAAATTTTTTTATTCTTTTATAGCTTGGATATGTATTGGTCTTTACCAAGGTGTCTTATTCTTACTTATATATTTTATTGGCTTTGAGTATATTATGAAACAAACATTAGACGAATCTATTATTGGATATTTGTATATTTATGCTGTGATAACATTTGGTCTCATAATAACAGTCTTTATTCCAACAAATCTTATAGGGGGATTAATTGTATTCCTTGGAAGACATTTTATAAAAGAAAAAAAGTCTGATAATGATTAGCACAAAAGAAGGGTTAAAAAGGGCATTATGGAAATGAAATCAGTATAAATTAGTGCAGGGGAAGGGATTTGAACCCTCGGACTCCTGCGAGACAGGATATCTCATCACACGAACCTTTCTTGTGTTTTGATCTTAAGTCCTGCGCCGTTGGCCATGCTTGGCTACCCCTGCAGACAATTGGTGAAATAAAGAAGTGCGGACGCCGGGATTCGAACCCGGGCAAGAGGCTTGGAGGGCCTCAATCATAACCACTAGATCACATCCGCATTCTGTAGTCTGACGTAATCATTTGTTTGTCTGGCTTGTGGTAGACATAAATTCACTATTCATAATCTTTTTTATCGAAAACCTCTCTGTTGAATTTTTAAGTGAAACAAAAAAAAGATAAGAGGACATAAAGGAGAAGATTTAAATCATAAAATAGGATACCATGTGCAATAGGAGGTGTTTTATGGTATATACGTATGAAGGATGGACGTTATACACCCGCAGCGTCAACTTGAAAGGTGGACGCCAACAAACGATCTATTTCTTCAGTAAACGATCACCAAAAAGTGGAACTCCCTGCGATTTACCAAATGGGTACGCTGTTGGTGTCAATAAGAGAACCAGTCTACCATACTTGAAAAAGAAGTAAGGTCCTTGGTTCTTCTTTTTTTCTTTTTTTTTGTTGAAAGAAAGGTTTATAAGTACGAGCCGTGTTCAATGACGCGTGAGGACGTATGAACGACGAGATAACTGACCCCGAAGAAGTCAGCTGCATGGCTCTTACGACCAAAAAAGTAATAACATCAAATGAAGAGCTTATGTTGTTCATGCATCGATTTAATCTTGATTGGGACACGGTCGAAACCATGCCTGCATTTGAAGAACACTGCAAGGAGTTATTCCGCCGAGAAAAAACAGACAAATAATGCTGTGGTTATCGGTCATTTTATATATCTATCTTTTAACGAAATACATATAAGACATAGGTTGATTTTGGGGCTGAGTGGATTTCATGGTAAACTTCGACCAGTTATATTCAGACAGAGCAGGAAAAATGCGGAAATCGGAAATCCGTGAATTACTCAAAGTGACACAGGATCCCGAGATCATCTCCTTTGCTGGCGGGTTGCCGAGCCCTCAATCGTTTCCGATTCAAGATTTAAAAGGAATCGTTCAAACCGTGTTAGACCAACATGGGAAAGTCGCGCTTCAGTATGGGGCGACGCAAGGAATCAATGAACTTCGAGAAGTGATCGCTGAACGATCCATCAGAGAAGGGATGAAAGGTGGTGTCACCCCGGAAAACATCATGATCACCAGCGGATCCCAGCAAGCCTTAGACGCGGTCGGAAAGATTTTTCTAAACCCTGGGGACATCGCAATGGTTGGTCTTCCATCGTATCTTGGCGGGATTAATGCGTTTCGCAGTTACGAGGCAAACCTTGTTGGAATCCCTTTAGATAAAGAAGGGATGCGCGTGGACCTCCTTGAAGAGAAAATAAAAGAACTCATCAAACAGGACATGTCCGTGAAGTTCATCTACACGGTCCCTACGTTTCAGAACCCTGCAGGTACGGTCATGCCGGAGTCACGACGCAAGAAACTAGTGGAAATAGCGCATGAGTATAATTTGGTCATTGTCGAAGACGATCCGTATGGGAAGTTACGGTACGATATCTCCGCTGTCAAACCAATCAAGGCATTTGACGATGAAGGCCGAGTCATCTATATGTCAACATTTTCAAAGATCCTCGCACCAGGCTTCAGACTTGCCTGGATCGTCGCAGCGGAGGATATCATGCGGAAACTAGCGTTATGCAAACAAGCACAAGATCTTTGCACAGCCCCGTTTTCTCAATATGTTGCCTATGAGTTCATAAAAAACGGTTCGCTTGATCTACATATCATGAAGATTTGTGAGATGTACAAACCAAAGCGCGACATCATGATGGATTCCATGAAGAAATATTTCCCAGAAGGATATATTTGCAACAGGCCAAAAGGTGGGATGTTCGCCTGGGTCACCCTCCCTGAGGAAATCGACACAGAAGCGATGTTCCTTGATGCGTTCAAAGAAAAAGTCGCGTATGTTCATGGCAAAGCATTCTGTGTGGACGGTAGCGGTGGCAGCTCCATGCGACTGAATTTTTCATACTCCACAAACGAGCAACTAGAGACGGGTATGAAGCGGCTTGGTATGGTGATAGAACGCAAAATGAAGGCGTTATGCCGTTAGGCAAAACCATCCTCATCACCGTTATCCTCTTGATAAGTTCTTTTTCAGGCTGTACCTTGCTTCGGCAGACGAGATTTACGCTCCTTTCCCTTACGGTTGATGATGATAATGGATTCCCTCGCATGTATGTGCAATTCAACACCACTGATACATCGACACTCATGCTCACCGGTCCTCAACAAAACATTTTGTTCTCTGATACGTATTACTCTGGAATTCACAACGAAAGCATCTACCTTGCTGGATATCGAACGACTGTTGTTGCTGGGACGTACAGCTTGAAGGCTGTTGATTCGTCGAAAAACACGATTTTTGAGAACGAACTACAGTTTAACGGTCATAATCTTTCTCTTATTTCTGTTTATGAAGACTGGTGGAATGGCAGCACCGGTTCTTCAGCTGTAACGTTTCATCTCAGTGTCAAGAATTCTGGTGATCTCCCAGTATACCCATTCAATATCACTGTTTCTCAAGGAAAGAATTCAGTTGGTGCGTATCTTATACCAACTGCGGTTCTTCCATCCCATACCACACAAATGACGTGTTTTATGCTCCCCACCAACATGCCTTCTGGAGGAAATCAACTGAATATTTCTCTGTTTGATAGCACCGGAGCGGTTCTGTTACAAAAAACGCTTACCCTGGTTCAAAAAAATCCTATTGATTCATGGATATATCAATGGCATTACCTTGGTTCTCAAACGCTGAAAATCCCTGAGGTAGATTGGTTCTACGATTATTATAAAAGTGTGAAACGATTTGATATCATCGATTACGCAGCGTATGTGTTTGATCGATACGATGACCTCTATATCGAGTTTCTCGCGGATCAACTCCTGTTACTCAAAAACCTGAAAACCAAGGTAGAGAAAATCAATTTTATCGCCTCATTTGTACAAGGCATTGAATATAAAAAAGATGACCCGGAGAATGAGACCTATGAATACCCACGGTATCCCCTGGAGACGTTAAAGGAAAAACGTGGAGATTGTGAGGATAAAGCTATTCTGACCGCGGCATTGCTTGAGAGCCTTGGATACAATGTTTCACTGATTCGACTCCCCCAACATATGGCGGTCGGTGTCCATCTGAATGAAACGATCTCTGTGTATTCGTATTACATCGACCAATATTATTTCTTAGAAACCACAACACTTTCTATGCCGCTTGGAAAAGTCCCTCCTGAATATCAAGGTCTTTCGAACGTAACCGTATACCCGATTTCTTCACGGCCGCTCCTGATTCATAATTGGAAAAACGCGACGCGATTTACAATGAGCACCGGGGCTGATTATGTGAGCGTAACAATGATTTTTGAAAATCTCGGGACGGCAGCATCATCCGATATTGAGGTTCGAGGGGCGTTCTACGATAACACAAGTCGTGTCTACAATCAAGAGACTATGAGTGTTCCCTCAATTGCTGCAGGTGAGAAGCGCGTGGTGGAACTTTCTGTCGATGTGCCTTCGTTGGTCTCGACAACTCTAAAAACCCAGTTGTATCTGAATGGAATGATGGTGAATCAGCGTGAATCCACGTCACGATTCCCATAAATAGCATCCTGCTATCTCCGTAGCAAGAAGATAATGCGAGGAAGTGCTTTGTGTAATTATCTTATAAAGACATAGTCCAATGCATCTAACAGAGATGTAAGATGCACAGGACTAGTCAAAAGAACAAAATGTGTGAGAGGCAAAAAAAGGTTAGCATCAACCTAAAACACTACGATGAAAGCAGACTCAGTGAATGTAAACGAATTTTAGACCTAAGCAATGTGTTTCATGAACTGGACAAACCAGTTCAGCGGAAAGAATTCAAACTCTCTCATCTCACCATTCTTCTCCTGTGAAAAATCTTGTTCGGTGTATCGTATCGTGGTATTGCGAGTGCAACAAATGATCTGAGAATATACCAGGCGCTCGGGATGAAACGAGCGTCATATTACAAGACCATTCAAAACACTATGGCGTATCTCGATGAATGGTTCCTCTCTCAGATTAACCGCCTGTTCCTCCCAGACAGAATCGTGCAGGGAGGCATCGATTCCAGTGGAATGAAAACCCGCCAGAAAGGAGCATGGATCCAGATAAGGTTCCATAAATATCAGAAGAGGAAAGATTTCAAGAAAATCCACATCTTTGTCGATCTCACTTCAAAGAAAATCATCCGTTGTCTGGTAACCAAAGGGACTTCATCTGACCACAAACAACTCAAGAAAATACTCAAAGAATGTGACTGGATACGAGTCGACATCATCCTCAGAGACA
>JADBLO010000112.1 GCA_014894395.1 Thermoplasmata archaeon | reverse complement strand
TGAAGTGCGAAATGTGTTCTAATCAAGAAAAGAACAATCAGCTGCGAAAGTCAGGCTATAATCAGAGTCTATACGGGGAAGTACAAAAAATAATAATTTAAAGAATATTAACTAGCAGCCAATATTTCTTGTTTATATCCTTGCAGTTCTGCAACTCTAGATAACAGTTCCTGTCTTTGTATTTGAATTTCCCTGAGTTTGATTACAATATATCCCTTCCACTTTTTTTCGCCTTTATATGTTTCAACAAAAATTATGGGAATATGATTTTTACTATACATTTTCTTTTTTTTCTCGTAATATTCTTTTTTCTCGCTGCCACAGACTTCTACATATATGCCGAAATCTGGTAAAAATAGATCAGGGTGAACAATTCTTTCTTTGCCATAACTATCAATTATTAAGACATGCGGCTGTGGTCTCCAAAAAATATTTAATTCGTGCAAGTATATGGCAACTTTTCTTTCAGAGTTAGAATCAAATACATATGTCCTTTTTCCACCTACATTCATTGAATCCTCTCCTTTTGCCATGGAACGTGTTACTCTTTGTCACTAGTCATATATTAAATTACCGTGTCAAAATGTCAAAATTAAACCAGATTTTTAGAACATTTTTCCTGTCACAACAGGAGTACTTAGAATGGTACTTAAAAATTCGGCGTAATATCCTTATCATCAACAATACAAAACTTCCAATCATCACAAATCCCATCGGGGTTATCTGTTTCTTCGCTGCCACAGATTTTACAGAGCATATAACAACAAAGATAACGGATGCTTATCTGCATTACCAGATGCACAAAATCTTTTTATCTAAATTTACAATTGACTTTTTGGATGCACTATGAAAATAATGTTTAACTTCCAGTTAATAAAAGAGCATATAGACGATTTTGATGAGGTCGCAACCAATAGGACTCAAATCTTTGTAAATAATTTACAACCACGATTTCCAAAATAAAAAAAGAAAAAAACAGCTCAACAGATATAAAACCAAATTTTTTACTAGTAAACGTGTGTTCAAATCTCTTCCCCTGCATAATTTTTTACCCTGATTTCATTTCAACAATTACATTAAAAAATCAAAAAAACTGTTATTTATTATTAAGATCATAGTAACGATTCGTACAGCACCCATCCACGAGATTAAACTCAACCATTTTCTTCGTCTGTTCCTTTTTAATATCAACGATGCTTACGGTGATAATCTTATCTTCAATATCAATCACGTTAAATGTGTACCCGTAATGAGCCCTAGTTCTATTACAAGAAAACGTCCCCGCATTTACCAATAAGGTTTTATGGATTTTCACTGCCCAAGGGACATGCCGATGGCCCATTAAAACCAGTGGTACTTCCTTCCGCAGAATGAGATCTAATGTTTCCCCTGCATCCTCAATAATATTTGTCTCTCTTCCAGAGCCAGGAACGGGAATAAGATGATGATGAAAACCGACAATCGTCAATTTATGTGGCACTATACAGTCGACTATTTTCTGATATCGCCCGCGTCCAAGCCGCCCGTCATCCTTATCAGGTTCACTTGAAGCAAGACCAATCAATGTCACATTCTTTAAAGAATGAATGAAATCCGTGTCTCCAAAATATTCAGGAAACAATTTAAAACCAAGATTGCGTTCATCATGATTTCCAGGAACAACAAACATTTCACTAGAAATCTCCTTGGTTTTTTTCTGAGCCAACTCATACTCTGACAGCAACCCATCTGTTGTCAAATCACCGGAAACAAACACAAAATCAGCGTCCAGAGAGTTAACAATTTTTACTGCTTTTTCATACACCTTTTCATTGTAATCTGTTCCGTGTGTACAATGAATATCGGAGATATGCACAATTCGCATAGTCACGGAAACACATTGGATTATTATAAGGTTTTATACCATCTAATTTTTACACTATCTATATATTTCTATAGTTTACCCTCTATTTTCTACTTAATCGTTTATAAAGGTTGTTTGACAATTCTTACCAAAAAAGAGAGGTTTTTACCCTGATTTCATTTCAATATATCTTAAAGATTCGGTGTAATATCCTTATCATCAATAACACAAAACTTACAATTATCACATATCCCATCTGGGTTATCAAAAAAACAACTTTATCCTAATAATTGATCGAAGAGTATATTATAAATTGTAAAAATCCAATTACTACTGTTAATATGCCAAGTATGAACCCAATTTTACCATAGGCATCTTTAGGCTTTTTTATCCAATAGGAAAAACCTCCAAAAATCATTGCTAGAGCTCCTATCAATAAGTTCAGGGCACAATAAAGTGACATTAAAGAATAAGGAATAAATCCACGAGGTATAAAGAGAAGGCAGAAAGCTATTACACCAAAAACTAGGGATGCTATTCCAAAACTAGTATGAGTTCGTTCTGTCTTAATCCCACTTTCAATAAATTTTTTACCGCAATATGGACATAAATTTGCATCAAAAGGTATTGGTCTGCCACAATTTGGACACTTTCTATCTTCGTTCATTTTCCCATCCTATACGAACAATATACTAAACTTTTCTTTCTTTAAAAACCTTTAGAAGTTTGGTGTAATATCCTTATCATCTATAATACAAAACTTGCAATCATCACATATTCCGTCAGGGTTATCGGTTTATTTGCCGCCGCAGATTTTACAGAGCATATGACAACAAAGATAACGGATGTTAATCTGCAAGATAAAAAAAGAAAAAAAGAGAGGAAAAGTTTTCAAAGATTCTCGACGATATTTCCAGCGATATTACAGCAGAATTTTTGGAAGTAGCCACTTTGTTACCCGCCCTTTCGGTTAGTTACGCGTCCGTTTTGTGGTTACGCGTCCTTAAGAGTATCCTGTGAATTCTGTACTTGGTTTTAATGGTTTTGGTCGAATAACTTTTAGCAACTTGCCAATCTCCTAATTTGAAATCTTACCGGGAGTATATAGTTAGTAACGCAAACAATAAATATATACACGGTATATATAAAATAAAGAGAGCAAAATATGGATAAAAAAAATAGGTGTACTGTTGTTAGGACTATATCTGATAGAACTTACCATCGATAATGCTATTACATATGAAAATCATTCGTCGCCTAGTATTGTTGACAAAACACAAAACGCTGAAATAATAAATAGTGGAAGTTGATGTTACATTATGACCCAGAACTCAGTGGAGTGTCTATTGGAATGATAAGTAGAAAAATCCTCATAATCTCTTTCATCTGCGTACTATTATTGAGCGGTAGTAATAGCTTCGGCTCTGTAAATAATGTCAAGGGTGTAGACTCATCGGAATCTTTTGATATGCTGATATGTTTATCACCACAATATGTAAATAACTTTTTGATAAACATAGCAGTCAATAAATACATCGATGCAGTGAAAAATGATGTTGGGTGGAATACAAAAATAATTAAAATTACTTCTGAAATGAATGATTTCAGAAAAATCGATCAAGTCATAGAAAGCTATTACGATAAATATTCAATAAAAGCTTGCATCATGGTAGGTGAAGATATTGATACAGCAAAATGTGCCGATTGGGATTACCTAGAAGCTCCGAGTACAACCCCCTGGGAGACTATTGGTGGAGAAAGCAGATATTATTTCGATGAAAACGGTGATGTCCATTCTAGTGGGGGAACTGGCAATTATTCTATTGATATCTGTATATCATTACTATATCCAACACATGAGTGTAGTTTTCCTTTGAAAGTAATGCAAATCGTACGAGCTTTTTATAAATTTAGTAAAAATAGAGATATTTTTTATTCAGGCGATATACTCGCTTTTGCAGATTCAGAAGATTCAACGTCTGAGAGATCAACGAGAGAAGTTTGTGAAAGCATGAAGAAATTAGGAAACCTGTACTATAAAGAGGATCCAACAAATTTCGAGGTTCTTATGTCTTTATCGAATTCATATTCTATTTATTACGTATTTGGTCATTCTAACCCCTCTTTAACAGATGTTAGCTATGATGAAGTTCAAGAGCGAGAAGGACTATTTTATGCGCGCTATATAGACATACTAAAGGTACCCTTTTTTATGGCAGGGGGATGTTATGTTGATGGCTGGTGGTCAGACTATAAAGAGAATAATCGTTTAGACCCAAGTATTCGTAAGATATGGTATGGGTCACGGATTTTTACGAGCAAATATGTGAGGGTTATGGTCCTTGGTTTTCCCAGTCAAACAGCCGGATCAAATTACAATGGAACATGGACACCATATCAGAATTTCATTGTAAATGCTCTTCCTGATTTAACTTCAGGGAAAACGCTAGCGGAATCCATGATAGGAAAGACTTACTATTATAACGATGACCAAAAGGTATTTGGTGATCCAACTTTCCATTTTCATATCGTCAAATAGGCGATGGGTATTGATAAAAATGTTAAGGTATAACTATAGCTTAAAAAATAATCGGCCTCCTTTTCCTACTCTATGTTACCCGCCCGATTCGTTGGTTACTTCGTTCTTGGAAGGTTATGCGCCCTTAAGAGTATCCTGTGAATTCTGTTCTTGGTTTTAACTGTTTTGGTCGCATAACTTCTAACAACCTGACCATCTCATCGATTAAACTCTCCAGGAGCATTACAAATTGTTTTTTCATGGCCTTTCACTCCCCCATTGATGATTTAAAACAAATACTTCCTTAAAAACATACCCTTAGAACATCATGTTTTTTGTGAATCAATAATAAAAAAAGATAAAAAAGAGAGGGGTTTTATTTAACTCCGATAACGAAGAACAGGACGAGAAAACCGCTTGCCGTTTTTTCCGCAGCGATTCCATCATTTGCCGTTACCGAAACAGTGATTGTCTTTTTCCCTAGGCCGAGCACCACCATCTGTATTTTAGATTGTTCACCCATGGGAATGATCGGAATCGTCCCTGTTTTTTGAGCAGGGATGACAAAACCACCCTCGAATACAATCTCCCAGGAGATATTGGTGGCATCAATAGTGCCAGTGTTGTTTATCGTTACTGTGATCCCCAGTCCCCCTGTTATTTCAATATCAAGTCCGGGTCCGGCAATCGTTATTTCAAAGGGAGTCCAGATGCTCTCTGCACCATAGGTGTCTTTTGCTTTGACCTTAATGGTATAGGTACCAGGCTGCGACCAGGTGTGATTGAACGACACCACAACACCAGAGGGAAACGGACCAACCCATCCGCTGTTCGTCCCATCATCCCAATCCACCCAGTAATAGACATGATCACCATCAGGGTCGGTCGTGACCATCGTAAAATTATATTGGACTCCAGCCAGCCCGGTTGAAGGACCGGAAATACTTGGGGCTAGTGGTGGGTTGTTCTGAGCACTTCCGTTCGCATGACCGACCATGGCCAGATGCATTGCGACAAGATTGGTCTGTCCCGAGAGGCCTAAGGCGGAGCGCAACCCGTTTTGATCGGTGATGACGGACAGCACATTTCCACCCAGGTTCAGTGCAGCGGCCTCGAGGAGGACGTTGTGGACGATGGCACCGGACTCGTACCACCACCATGCGAGATAGGTCTGGCTTCCCACGTTCTTATCCCAGAACGGGACGATGATCCATGGCGACGAGGAAACCGAGATGTTGTCATGTCCAACAGCGTTCTCGATCAGCTCCCGTTTGTCACCAGAGACGATCAATGAAATCGAGTGCGTCGCAGGCGTGTACTTGTACACGCCGCTTTGGTTGGCCGCGTAGATCTTGAACGGATAGATGTCGATCGCGCTGGGGAGTGTGCGATGCCGTTTGTGGTTGATATTATCATAGAGGTAGGAAGTCCCGTACGAGCACCACAGGATCTGGGATTCCTCAAGGAGTGTTAATTCCGTGGTGTTCCACTCGTTCACAATCTGGCGGGTATTGACGACGTCCGCCAACGTCAGCGTGTTGTTAACCACTGTTGGTAAATTCGACTCAGGAAGCGGGTTATAGGTGAAATCATAGGGGGTAGGCGGATGTCCCAGATGCATGATGATCTCTGGTTTTTCATTTGCTGGGAGATCAAGCTCGTAGAGATCATTGACACTCATGCCGGTCGTAATCGTCGCTAAATCCAGGGCATTTGCATCAAAATACACGTTCTGTGCAATCATCCCTATCTCAGCCATCCCTGCTTTTTCATCAGGAGCGATGCTCATGTTCCATACCAGACCAAACTTGATCGGCGCACCCGTGTTTTGACCGAGGTCCAGATAGTTTCCGGTTTTCCACAAGAGCAGCGAATGGTTGGTAGGAACATAGATGTACGTCGCGTCACTGCGTATCACATACATCGTGGTTGAATACGTCCCGTTCGGACAATAGACTGTTCGTGCACCGGTGGTTGTTGTTCCATACGCAGCCCACAGGACCGTGGATAATTCCTCATCAGTCACCGGCGTCGCTGGATAACCATTATGGAATGACATCCTGCGACTTATTGATCGTTCAAGCAGCATATCTACCGGCAGAGGCTCGGGCAGTGTAATCCAATCTCGCGTGGTATCTCCAGGGTTTCTTCCCTCATCAGTAGACCCTAGATCCAGATTCCCGGTGACCGGTACGATAGCAGCGGTGATTAACAGCATGCAGAATATGACACCAACTAGTTTCTTTTCCATATGTTCGTCCTTCTTCCAAATAAAACAAATTGATAAAGAATATATAAAATACTTAGATTTAAATGTTTGGCATAAAATAAAAACGGGGGAAAAAACCTGTGTTACTCTGCTGACTCCATTTCATAAATTGCCCTATAGAATTAAAGAAGGATTTTAGTAAGTCCGGGGAAAATATCGTTAAATTTTTCGTCAATTTTTTCATCGATATTTCCAACGTTTTTATAGAAAAAATTTGAACGCTATCCCCTTTGTTACCCGCCCATATCTCCTTATGAGCTCGTTATGGTTACATGTTTAAAGCAGCTTATTAATTCACTCTTTCATTTTAATTCTTTTGGTTGTGTACTAAGACCGCGGATGAAGGTATGTAGCTTGAATGCGTATCAAACTACCCGTTCAACCTTCTGGCAAGAGATATTTCCAACATTGGAATGGTAAATTAAATATCCTTAAATATAATTCATCGTTTCTCACACTTCACAAAGGGGAGACTATGAGTGGTTTATTTGGCGTCGTAAGCACGAACAACTGTATCTCAAGTCTGTATTATGGAACCGATTACCATACTCATTTGGGAACGGAATATGGCGGCATCGCTTTTATCGAAAAAAATGGGATGCCTGTGAAGAAGATACATGACATAAAAAATTCACAATTTAAATCGAAGTTTTACGAGGGTTCCGACAAAATCAAAAGCCATTTGGGGATAGGAGTCATCTCTGATAAAGACCCTCAACCATTAACGTTTCAAAGTAAATTCGGCGCATTTGCGATATGCTGTGCTGGTCTTGTTGCAAACAAAGAAACCCTGGCACGTGAGCTCATCGAAAAAGGTATCACCTTTAGCGAAATAGATCGCGGTGACATCAACACAACCGAACTTGTCGCTCATTTGATCAATCAAGGAAACAGCATCACATATGGTATCGAAAGGATGTACGACAAGATCATAGGATCGATTTCTTTGCTGCTCTTGACAAAGAAAGGGATCTACTGTGCGAGGGATCGCAATGGTGTAACACCCCTGGCGATTGGGCAGAAAGAAGGTGAAGTCGCAGTCGCGAGTGAAACCTGCGCGTTTCCAAATCTGGGATTTAGTATCAAAAAATATGTTGCAGCTGGAGAAATCGTCTTTATCAGTAAGAAGGGCATTGAAGAAAAAAAGAAAGGACGGAATCATAGTAAGATTTGTGCGTTCTTATGGGTCTATACTGGTTTTCCTGCGTCATCGTACGAAGGGATTAATGTCGAAAAAGTGCGGGAGAGCTGCGGGAGGTTTTTAGCCAAGCGGGATCATGTGAAGGTGGATCTGGTATCAGGGATTCCTGATTCAGGGGTCGCCCATGCAATCGGATATGCTATCGAATCAGGGGTACCGTATCGGAGGGTGTTAATCAAATACACCCCTGGGTATGGTCGTAGCTATACACCGCTATCACAGGAATTGAGAGATCGTATTGCGTTGATGAAGTTGATTGCAAATGAGGCAATTGCACGCGGAAATAGGATTGTGTTATGTGAGGATTCTATTGTTCGGGGGACGCAGCTGAAGAATTATACGGTTGCAAAGCTGATGCATGCAGGTGCGAAAGAAATTCATGTGCGACCAGCATGTCCTCCCTTGATGTTCCCGTGCGTTTATAATTTATCAACGAGAAGTATCCAGGAGTTGGTTGCCCGGAAAGCAATCCGAGCACTTGAAGGAAAAGATATCGAGGATGTCTCTGAGTATATCGATCCCGCATCAGAAAAATATAAGAAGATGGTGGAATGGATCGCAAAAGACCTCGGGGTAACCTCATTACAATATCAGTTACTAGATGATATGGTAAAGGCGATCGGGCTGCCAAAGGAAAGATTATGCCTCTATTGTTGGATAGGACGAGGGGTACAGAAAAATCTGCAGTCTTATCAAAACGTTGTTAATAATGAGATTCTCACCTATAAGTAAAGACTGTGCTACTTTTCGTTGATATTTTTAACAATTCCATAGGAGAATTCTAGACGCTAACCACTCTACTATAGAATACTGAGATGGCTCTACACTATTCAATCATTCTTTACCTCGGTTCTGTATAGTTAAGAGTTGGAAAATTAAGGTTAGAAAAAAAGGGTTGGTAACCTATATTTTACATCATTTTATACAAAAAAATAAATACATGATATGTATTATCA
>JADBLO010000052.1 GCA_014894395.1 Thermoplasmata archaeon | reverse complement strand
TCAAGGGCAACGAGGTCAACGTCGAGTACAAGACGACGGCCGAAGGCGTTTACGAGGCGATTTCAGTCAAAATCGTGAAGTAAGCCCAACCATTTCTCTATTGGAGGTCTAACATGGCCAAAAAACTAAAAGAGGTGCTAGCTGACGCTGGAATCTCGATGGACTTACAGTCCGGTGGAAAGGCACCTGAGATGATGGTTGATCGCGAGGTTAAACGAGCACCCCATCCTAGAGTAAAAAAGCTGAAAGACATATATATGGATACATTGTCATCAGCAAATGATGAATTCACATACTGGTATACTCGTGAGTATATGATGCACGATTCTGAGATTCCAGTTATTCGCCGAGCAAAGGCATTAAAAACTGCTTTTGCACATTCAACACCTGCAATTTATCCGGGTGAGTTATTAGTAATGCGTAAAGCATCCTACTTCCGCGGATCTTTCCCGATGCCTTGGTTATCGGAAGGTTTTTACATGGCTCACGAAGATGAATTTTATCAAGAAGCCCTAAAAAGAGGTTCTGCTTCCGTTGATGAACATTCCAAATTTGGACAGGGCGGTGGAAACGTAACAAAGAGCTTTGGTAAAGTTGTTTCGATAGCCGGAAAATTTGGTGTGCGTCAGGAAGAAATTCCCGCCATGCTTAAATTAGCTAAAATGTGGTACGGAAAATCAGTTGATGATCTTGGCAATAAGTACGAAAAAATGGTTCCCGAATACAAAACTAAAGAACAAATAATGAGAAGTATTATTTGTATGTTCGATTCGGGATATACTCTTCCGCAGGGTCGTGAAGTTATCAACTACTATTATCCGCTCGAATATGGTTTCGACGGTATAATCAAAATGGCTGAAGAACTAAAAGCCAAAGTGGCCGGTAAAGCTGATGGCGACGGTATGGTAGGTATGAACAGACTTTACAACTATGAGGCTGTGATTATTGCAACTCAAGGTCTGCAAAAATGGGTCAATAACTACGCAAAAGAAGCAAGAAGATTAGATAAGATCACAAAAGATCCGAAACAAAAAGAAGAGTATAAAGGAATAGCAGAAAGATTGGAATGGATTGAACATAATCCACCGAGAACTTTCATCGAAGCATTCCAGATGATCGAAACAATTCATTTGGCTGTACTTAATGAAGATGCTATCTCCGGAATGTCGCCGGGCAGAATGGGTCAGGTTCTATATCCATATTTCGAACAGGATATCGAAGCAGGCAGAATTACTGAAGACGAAGTTCTCGAACTGCTCGAGCTTGACAGAGTTGCTAAAACATCAATTGACTGCTTCGCTTCAACCGGTGTTGTTGGCGGTGTGCTTTCTGGCAATACATTCAATAACCTGTGTGTAGGCGGATTAGACAAAGACGGACAGTCGGCAGTTAACAGACTTGAATACTTGATTCTTGAAGCCGGAATAACCATGGCAATGCCGCAACCGACGCTTTCCGTGCTTTATGACGAAAAATTACCTGAAGATTTCTTGATGCTGGCAATGGAAGTAATTAAGTGCGGCACTGGTTATCCTGCGTTTATGAATTCACGTACTGCACAGGAATTCTTGACGAAACAATACGGTGTTGAAGGCATGAACCTTGAAGATGTACGTGCATGGGCAATAGGCGGATGTTTAGAAACTTCGCCCGGCGTATGGAAACCTCTGCATCTTAATGGAAAAGAATACTGGATTCCGGGTGGTGCCGGTCAGCCGACCAGTGTTGGTGTTCACTTCATTTCAATGCCTAAAGTTTTGGAATTAACATTATTTAACGGCGTTGACCCGAGAACAGGCGAAAAAGTTTATGAACCCCATAATAAGAAACTTGGGACATACGAAGAAGTTTGGGAACAGTTCAAACTTTACTGGCAGAAAACCTGTGAGGTATTGGCGCTTACAAATAATATTCAGCATGATATCTGGCGCAAGAATAACATGGCTGTTATTAATTCCTATCTTAAACCTGACTGCTTGGATAAAGGTCATTTGATCAATGAATTAGGTTACAGATACAACGGTACATTCAGTGTTGAAAGTGCCGGAACTATTACACTAGTTAACTCCCTTGCTGCTCTGAAAAAATTAGTATACGACGACAAGGAAGTATCACTAAAGACGATGAAAGAAGCAATTAAGGACAACTTCGGATTTAAAGATGCACGCGAAGTCAATTCATTCTCACTTGCAGATCAGGAAATAAGAGAAGATGCTGCCGATAAATGGGAAAAACTGCACTTCAAAGCATTGCAGGCTCCTAAGTATGGAAACGATGAGAAATATGTTGATGACATTCTATTGGCATGGGAAAACTTCTTCTGTGAAGATGCTACTAAATATGAATCACTTTACGGATTCAAAATGTATCCTTGCCAAATTTCAGTTTCAACACACGGTCCAATGGGCTCGGCTACATTAGCTACTCCCGATGGACGACTTTCCGGTACGACATTCGCAGATGCTTCAATGTCAGCATTCCCCGGAACAGACAGAAATGGACCCTACGCGTTATTGAACTCAGCAGCAACTTGGGACCAAGCAAAATCTCAAAACTCACAGTTGAACATAAAGATTCATCCAACAGCAACAAGAGGAATCGAAGGTTCGAAAAAATTACTTGATCTCACTAGAGCCTATATGCGAAAAGGTGGATTCCATATTCAGTATAATATTGTAGATTCAAAAGTATTGCAAGATGCTCAAAAGAATCCGCGAAATTATAGAGACTTAATGGTACGCGTCGCCGGATTTACACAATACTGGGTGGAAATTGGTAAAGCGGTACAGGACGAATTAATTGCAAGAACAGAATATGAAGGAGTTTAATAAAATGGAAAAAGTGTTATATAGAGATGCTCGTAATTATGTTCCTATCGATGTTATAAAAGGAATAGATCATTTAACCGGTCAGACAGTAATGGCTGATAAAGAAGCACCAAAAGACTATGAAGCTATGCCAAAGTGTAAAAACTGCAATAGCTTTAAAGCTGAAGGTGAACAAATGGGAATTTGTGAAGGCTCGATGAGTGACCCGAAATTCTTTGCCTATCCCGACATGGTTGCTGTTACCTGTGAAATGTATGCGAATAAATAACAATCGGTTTAGATCAACGAGAGGTGCATAATTGCACTCTTCGTTTTTGTGGTTGCTTAATTAATCTGTTTAAAAATATTTTTAAATAAAGAAAAGAATATGAATGACAGTAAAGCAAAAAAATATGGATGGTCAGTTGTTGCTGCTTCCTGGTTAGCGGTGTTTTGTCTGTTCGGTTATCGTGCAACATTTGCTATTCTTAAAGGCCCTTTAAGTGTTGATCTTGGATGGACGCAAGCGCAAGTAACTTTAGGCTACTCATTAATGATGGTGTTTTATGCGGTCACTGCGTTCTTTGCAGGAATGATACTTGATAAATGGGGAACAAAACCTGTTTATGCTGCTGCTGCTGTTTTTGGCGCATTAGGTTTTTGGCTTACTAGTATGGTGCATTCTCATTTAGCTTATCTATTTACATTTGGCTTGATAGCAGGTGTTGCAACTGGCATGCTATGGGTTACTTCAACTGTATCTGTCCGCAAATGGTACGTTGGAAAATCTTATGGTGCTATGTGGGGAATTGCATTTGCCGGAGCTCCAATGGCACAATTAGTTTTAGCATTTGTAACTAAAAATGCTTTATCTGGTGGCGAGCCTGATGCCTGGAGAGGAGCAATGGTTCTTCTATCAGTTATCATGTTCATCGCGTTAGTTATGGCGGTAATTTTAGCAAAGAAAGCTCCTGAATCTTATGGCATGAAAGCTTTTGGCGAATTGCCTGCACCTCAAGGAGGCACTGCAAAAGCTGAATACAACTGGTCTACAAAAGAAGCTTATTCAAAATATGCTATATGGGCTGCAATCATAACATTTTTAACTTCTATGATGGGTGAATTTTTAATTTGGACTCAAGTGGTTAGTTATTGGACGACTGATTTGGGATGGACAAGAGATACTGCAGTAAATGTTTACGTTATAATTGGATTAATTGGAATTTTCAGTATGCCTATCATGGGAATTGTTGCGGATAAAGTGGTACAAAAAGTTGGTAATGAAGTTAAGGGAAGAAAGATAATGCTAATAGTTGGTCCTGCTACTGGTGCAATAGCGTGTCTATTTTTATTAGCTTCAAGTGCCTCAATGACATGGGCATATGTTGCATGTTTTGTCTTTGCTATTTATTGGGCAATTGTTCCTGGTGGTGTTGTTGGTTATACAGGAGCAGTATACGGAAGAAAAACTTTAGGTAAAATTTGGGGACTTGCAACTTTAATGGTTATGGGTATTGGTCCTTTCCTTGGTTCATTTATTGGCGGTCTATTAAAAGATATTTCCGGCAGCTATACGTATTCAATTTATTATGCTCTGGGTTCATTTATATTGTCAATAATACTTGCAACCACATTACCGCTGTTTGCAAAACCAAAAACTGAAGAGAGCTTCAGCTAATGATAGATAAGCGTTTTAAATTTATATGAAGGTCCTCCTTTGGGAGGATCTTCTGTTTCCAAAAAATAAATAGGAGTATTAATTGCAGAAGGTGATTTGATGTTAACTTCCGAATATGCGCATGGTGAAAAAAAGGAAGAAGTAAATTGGAATAAGGGTGAACTAAAGGCGCTAATATTCGATATTCAAGGTCATTCTGTTCATGATGGACCCGGAACAAGAACCACTGTATTCATGAATGGTTGTCCACTGAATTGTATTTGGTGCTGCAATCCCGAAGGATTATTTCACCATCCCATTATGGTGTTTAGGGAATCTAGATGTGTTTGTTGCGGTGCGTGTATAAATGCTTGCCGTTACGGCGCAATAACAATTTCAGAAGATAAAAAACTTATTCATGATAGAAACCTCTGTGATGTGTGCAAAACTACAGACTGTATTAATGCATGTTTGCATGAAGCTGCTTCTTTAAGCGGCAAGTACTACACGGTTGAAGAATTGATGAAAATATTCCAGCGTGACCGTCAATTTTGGGGAGGCAAAGGAGGAGTTACATTCAGCGGCGGGGAGCCGTTATTCCAAAGAGATTTTATTCTAGAGATTCTTAAGAGATGTAAAAAAGCTTATATCCATGTTGCAGTTGAAACCGCTTCCTGCTTTGATACCGATTATTATATGGAAGTGATGAATTATGTCAGCTGGGTCTTTACAGATATAAAACACATGGACGCCGTTGAACATAAAAAACTTACCGGTTTAGAAAACAAGTTGATACTTAAAAACATTCGCACCCTTGCAGAGAAACAAGATTGGGATGGATTCATGGTTCCAAGAATAACAATTATTCCCGGTTTGAACGATTCGGAAGAGAATATAAGGGCAACCGCTAAGTTCGTTAAAGAGATCGGGCTTGAAGTTATTAATATACTTCCTTTTCATCGTCTGGGAGAATCAAAATACAGACAGCTAGGTAGAACATATAAATTTGCGGAACAAAAACCACCTTCAAATGAACATATGTTGTCGATAAAAAAAATAATTGAGGGAGAAGGACTTGTTTGTTTTGTGGGATATGAAACACCGTTTTAATCGTTATTGATGAAATTAAATTACCGTATTATGATAATTGCAAAGATAACTAAAATGAGAAAGCAACTTTATCTAATACTCAGCCTTATATTTTTATTTACTCTGATTACTTTTGCGCAGGAACAAACAAAGAGTGATGCGCCTTATAAATTTAAAATTAGTTTTTCTGAAAGGTTTCGCATTGAGACGTGGGATAATGCAATAACTCTTTCCAATGCGGCAAATGCTGGTAATACTTACAATAGGAACCGGACAAGTTTAATGGGGCAGTGGTTTCCTAACGAACAATTCGAAGTAGCTTTGATGTTGAGCAATGAGTTCAAATATTACTTCTCACCAGCAAACAAAAATTTTAATTTCAACGAAATTTTCTTCGATCAACTCTATGTAAAATACACAGACACATTTGGATCAGTTACTCTCGGTCGGCAAAACATAATGCTTGGTGAAGGATTTATTGTGATGGATGGAGGTCCTCTCGATGGTTCCCGTTCAGGCTACTTTAATGCTGCTAGGCTTGATTTGGCTATTGATAAAACGAAAATAGTAACAGGCTTTGTTTCATATGTTCCTCAATCGGATAATATTCTACCTATCATAAATGCTCAAGACCAGCAACTGTTAGAACAACCCGAATTAGGAATGGGTTTATATTTTACAGGACAGTTTGGACAGATCAATCTACAACCTTACTACATTTATAAGTATATAGATGATACCGATTTAAGCCCTATTAAGTCGAATATTCATACAATTGGTGCTAGAGCAGCAATGCCGATTGCAGATCAATTTGCTCTTACAGCTGAGGGTGCTTATCAGTTTGGAGATTATGGTGATTTAAATCGTTCTTCCTTTGGCGGATATGTTTATGTTGATTATACAACAAAGCTAGATAAGGCGTATCTGCCAGATGTAATAACACTTGGTGGAATCTATTTAAGTGGTGATGATCCGGCAACCAAAGATATAGAAGGTTGGGACCCCGTTTTTAGTAGATGGCCCAAATGGAGTGAATCTTACATCTATACATTAATAAATGAATATGGTGGCAAAGTTGCTTACTGGTCGAACTTCGCATCAATTTATGGGAAATTGAAATTTATGTTGATGAGTGATCTGAGTTTAAATATTGATTATCACCATCTTTTTGCACCTAAGAAAACTATGGCTGTATCTTATCCGGGAGGCAAGGGTGATACACGCGGAGATCTTATAATAGCTAAGCTGATGTATAAGATGAACAGCAACATTTCCGTTTATATTCTTTGGGAAAAATTTTCACCCGGTAATTTTTATTTTGAAGGCGCCAACCGATCCAATTGGGCTCGTATAGAATTTTTATTCAAAATATAAGTCAAAGGAGAGAAGACGATCGCCCAGATTGCTTCGGGGCATAGCGTTCATCCGAATCAGGTCCGGCAATGGCATCAACATCTTCTGGAGATGCTTCCGGAAGTATTTTCCAACCGGCGCGGCCACAGCAGGAGAGGGTGCGGGACGAGATAGAAGCGGAACTGTTCCGACAGATCGGGCAGCTCAAGGTCGAGTTGGAATGACTTAAAAAAAATCCCATGCGGGGAGGACGAATATTATCGATCATCTGAAGCTGACGTTCGTGGCGGCGAAGCTCCCGCCGCCCTATGTCTTCGAGCAGGTTGCGCTCGCGGCGGCCGAGGAGAGCGGGGAATATTTATAAGCTTTCGAAATTACGGGGAGCGGGAGTCTATAATCTTTCGGCCGGTTCTTCCGGGGCCAGGGGCACGGCCGGGAAAAGGGTTTCGGCCTGGGCCTGTCCCATTGCCAAGGCCATCGCCGAAAATATTAGAGGAACTTAATGTTCCTTTAACCGTCTTCTAACCCTCCTTTCTTTATACTTGGCTGTGAAAGGAGTTGAATCACATGAAAAAATCATTATCCGTTCTCGTGGGAGTCCTCATGGTCCTCGGGCTGATCTCCTTCAGCCTGGCCCAGGGAACTCAGGCCCCGGCTAAGAAGGCCGTCGACACGACCTTCATCGGGACGGTCGATTCCGTGACCATGGCCGAGATCGTGGTGGTCAACAAGGCCAACGTCAGGATGAGCTTCCTGATCGTCGCCACGACCACCTTGTACAACGCCAAGGGTGAGACGATCGGTCTGGACAAGATCGTCAAGGGCAACGAGGTCAACGTCGAGTACAAGACGACGGCCGAAGGCGTTTACGAAGCGGTTTCCGTCATAGTCACCAAGTAGAAACATCGAGTTCGCCGGTTCTGGTAATTAAAGGAGGCACTAATGTCTGTTTCAAAAACAACTGAAATTAAATCTTCTTCTACAACTAGCTTCGATGATGCAATGAAAAAAGGAATTGCTCGCGCTCTGAAAACTCTGAAAAATGTTAGAGGAGCATGGATCGAGAATCAGGAAGTTCTACTCGATGAAAAAGGGAAAATAACCGAATATCGAGTTCAGATGAGGATAACATTTATTCTTGAAGAATAATTTGCTAGAGGTACCTGGAGGACTTAGCTGGTTCCCTGATGGTCGGTTTCTTGTGGTTACTATGTTGAACCGTCGTCTGTTACGGCTGGATTCCGATGGATTGACGGTTGTCGCTGACCTAAGCAAAATGATAAGAAAGTCATTTCCAATCAGGAGAGGAGGTGAAACATGATGGCTCAAATCAAAGTAACCCGTAAGAGTTACGTTCGCAAAGACGGCACCGTGGTAAAAGGTACCCCCTATTACACCAAAGATAAAGGGAAACCCGGCAAAACGCCGGAAAGTGAAAAGTGGTACCAGCATAATGTGGAAATGAACTGGCACAAGGACGAACCGGCTGAAGTGAGGCGAGCCAACGCGCTTAAGGCACACAAAGGCGATGAGCTAGCTACCGCCAGGGCTTTGCAGGCATTATCCAACGTGACTACGGACCCAGAGACTAGCAAGCTGGCAAAGACTGATGCTGATTACTTCTTCGCCAAGCATTAGTTCACTAAAGTCTATTAGCGTGATTCGTTATGACCAGGCACGGTTCTTTATTGAAGCTATCAGACAAGATAAGCTGAGAATCAGGAAAACTCATGACCCCAATCATGCTAAGCTTTACATTTTCAAGATAAAAGATGAAATCGCTAATCTGAATTTGCATGTATAGGAAATTGATTTTTCGGGCAAGGAGACAATCCTTCTCGTCAAGCATGGAATAGGCGTTTCCCCTCGCGAAAAAGGAGACTCCCGGCCTCGGATCGATTTCAACGACGCGAAAGCGAACGAGAAGAAG
>JADBLO010000125.1 GCA_014894395.1 Thermoplasmata archaeon | reverse complement strand
GAATTCGACTGGGCGAGCAGTGATATCTTTGTACAGCCAGACGGATACACCATTAACTTTACCTGTCGGGACTGTTTAAAGGAAACGAGATTGTATAAAAAAGGGAAAATCTCACTGAAAAGCTAGAATTATTACGAAAATAGATGGTTTAAAAAAAAAAAGAGGAAAACAACGCGGTTTTCTGTTTACCCCGTTGACTTCTTTGTTTTACACGAATTTAGAATCGTATTTTCCTTCGTCGATATCCTTGAGAGTTTCCTTGGGTTTTTTCCCCTCAACAGTGACACCCATCGATGTACAAGTGCCGATGACTTCCTTGGTCTTATGTTTCAGGTCTTTACCCAGAATGGTATCGAATTTCATTTTTGTGATCTTTACTGCTTGGTCGACCGTGAGATTCCCGATTTTCGTCTTCGAGGGAGTCCCTGATCCTTTCTCCGCTTTTACCTCACGAAGAATCAATGACGCTGCGGGGGGTGTCCCCACCTCAATTTCAAAGCTCTTGGTCTTCGGATCAATAATAACCTTGACTGGCACTTTCATTCCTTGGAACTGTTTCGTTTTATCGTTAATCGTGTTGATGACTTGCATGATGTTGACACCCTTTGGGCCTAATGCAGGGCCCAGCGGTGGACCTGCAGATGCTTTTCCGCCGTCAACAAGCGCTTTAATGATTTCTGGCATGTTTCCTTACTCCTTTTTTTATTCTTTTTTCTTGTCTTCTTCTTTCCGTTTAATGATTCTGACTTGTTCCCCACGAACCGTAATCGGGATGGGAACCATGGATTCTAAGAGCTCGACGGTGATTTCTTCCTTCGAATAATCAATATGGGTAATCTTTGCTTTCTCGCCACGGAACGGGCCAGCGACCATCTCTACCAGATCTCCTTCGGTAATCTTGGCAACCGCGGATGTCGGTGCGAGGAAATGCTCGATCTGCTCAATCGGGATACTTCCGTCAAGCATATTACGTGCATAGGAAATTGACTTAATCATGTTCTTAATCAACTCTTCGTCAAAGGCTTCCACAAAAATATATCCACGTAAATCCGGGGTAACAAGAATCGAAGGAATGTTCAACTTCGCTTTTTTTGCTCTGCTACTAATTAGGTCTGCGGTATTCTGTTCTTTACCCACCTGTGTTTTGATGGTAAATATGCTAGAAACCTCGGTGTTAGTGTGTTCAGAACTAGTATTCTCCATACGTGCAACCAACCATTTCAATAGCCAAGTGCTTTAAGTATCCACGGTGCAACGAGCTCCCGTACAATATAAATGACAAAACCCAGTGCTCCGATCAGCATTATTCCTAAACCGGTGATTTTCGCTGTTTTTTCGTACTCTTCGTTCGTGGGTTTCCGCGTCATCTTCAAGACACGGCCGTACTTACCTTTTCCGATGCGTTGCTGCCGCTCTTCTATCTTATGCTGCACGGCCCATGCTTTGTCCAGGAGACCTTTGTGTTCTTCGTTCACTCTTGACACCTGTGGTACGTAAGGGTCAAATAGTAAGGAGTATATAAATAATTTGGCGGTTTTTTATGAGACAAAATCAATACCGAACTCCTTCTCTTCTCGAGATCGTTGCGTGGGACCAATAATCTGCTTGGATTTCACACCAGTAATGACCAACATGGCTCGTATTGATTTCTTCATAGTCGGGTCAATGGTCGTTCCCCAGATGATTCGTGCGTTCTTATCGATCTTCGAGTAGATTTCTTCCACTACTTTTTCTGCTTCTCGCAGGGTCATATCGTTTCCACCAGTGACGTTGACAAGAGCACCGGTCGCCTCTGTAATATCTACCTCTAATAACGGTGAATTCAATGCTTCGGTGATTGCGTCAACTGCCTTGTTATCACCTTCTGCTTCACCAAGACCAATTAACGCTACGCCACCGCGTTTCATCACGGTCTTCAAATCAGCAAAATCAAGGTTCACCAGACCTGGCATGGTTATCATCTCGGTGATCCCTTTAATCGAACGCATCAGTACTTCATCAGCGACCTTAAATGCAGCGTTCATTGCGAGATTCGGAACGATCTCGAGCAATTTGTCGTTTGGTATCACAATGACCGTGTCACAGACCTCGCGGAGTCGTTTCAACCCTGCCTCTGCGTTGTCCATCCGCACCCGACCTTCGACACAAAAGGGGAGCGTTACAACACCGATGGTAAGCGCGCCTGCTTCCCGAGCAATCTGTGCGACCACCGGGGCACACCCGGTTCCGGTTCCACCACCAAGACCACAGGTGACAAACACCATATCGGAAGGAACAATCGCATCTCGGATGTCCTGTTCACTTTCTTTCGCTGCTTCTTCGCCTATCTGCGGAAGAGACCCTGCGCCTAATCCGCGGGTCAGATGCCGCCCAATGAGAATTTTATAAGGAGATTCAGCTAAAAGGAGATGTTGCGCATCAGTATTGACTGCAATGAGGTCTGCGCCATTGATACCTGCTCCAAAACATCGTGTAATCGTATTGGTCCCTGCACCACCACAGCCAACGACTTTAATGATGGTCGTCAGACTTTCTAAGACTTTTTCTAAATCCTCGTCGTTCACACCCGCGATCTTCAAGGTAGGATCGCGTTTTGTTGCCCTGGTCCCTGGGGTTTTCTTTTCTTCGTCCTTTATCTGTTCTTTTACTTGTTCTTTTGCTTCCTCAGCTGCAACTACATCTTCAATAATCTTCTTCATTTATCAATTCACCGTCCTCACAACAAAGCCCCATCATTGTAGAGAATTATTTTTTTTACCAATAGTGTAAAGTGATTTCAATTCTTAAATATTTCCAAAGAAAAATCTTTATTTTTGATCGAATGCGTCAGGTACCCAAGCGAGATACGGTCAGCAAATGAGGCGTACTTGTCGATGTTTTTTTCTGTAATCCCTCCTGAGACCTCAATGAGGATACCTGGGTTGATTTCCCGAATCTTTCGCGTGATGATTTCTCCTGTACGGGGATCAAGGTTATCAAGCATGATTACATCTACGTTCATCTTGGCTGCAGACAGTGCATCCGATTCATTTTCCACTTCTATTTCGATGATTTTATTCCGAATCTTACTTTTTACAGTCTTGATTGCTTCTTCTACTGACCCGATGATTCTCAGATGATTATCTTTGATGAGTACCGCATCATATAACCCGTAACGATGCGGTTCTCCACCACCAAGGACGATCGCTTTTTTTTCAAAAATGCGGAACCCCGGAGTCGTTTTTCGTGTTGCTGCTATCGTCACCCTCGGGTTTATCTTATGGCATCGTTCCACTATTTTTTTTGTCTCGGTTGCAATCCCGCTCATCCTTCCGATGATGTTGAGTGCGAGCCGCTCACCTTTTAGAATAGAACGGGCTGGTCCTTTTATTTCTATTACGGTTGTACCCTTTTTGACCACAGATCCATCCTTCACCAAAGACTTAGCTGTTGCTCCAATCGTCTTAAACACCTGTCGTGCTTCTTCAAGGCCCGCAACAATGCAATCTTCCTTTGAGATAATGATGGCACGTGCAGTTTGTTTTGTAAACAATGCATCAGACGTAATATCTCCTTCTTTGCCTAAATCTTCCCTCAGGAATCGATTGATCTCATCCATAACAATATTTTTTATAGTGAGTTCCTGTTTAAAGGTTTTGGGAGATCGCAATTATGAAGCTTGGCATTATCGGTTGTGGCGCCATTGGAACAGATGTCGCAAAAGCAGCGGATGCGATGAAAGACATCGAGAAAATCTACCTGTTCGATATCAACAAAGCAGCTGCAGAAAAACTCTGTTCATTCCTAAAAAAAGCATCACTAAAACCAGTTGAAGAGTTTTTAGAGGATGTCGATGTCGTCTTTGAGGCAGCGTCACAGCAAGCAGTCGCACAATATGCGGCAATTGTGCTTGAGGCAGGCAAGGATCTGATCATAATGAGCATCGGCAGTTTATTCAATGATGCATTGCGGAAAAAACTGGAAAACACCGCACGGAAACATCATCGAAAGATCTATCTCCCCTCTGGTGCGGTCTGTGGTATTGATGGTGTATTAGCCGCGAGTATTGAAAAACTGGATAGCGTCACGTTGGTTACGACCAAACCACCAGCATCTCTTGGGAAATCTGTGGAGGAACGCACCATAATATTTAAGGGGACTGCCCGGGACGCAGTGAAGCAATTCCCGCGGAACATTAACGTCGCTGCATGTCTTTCCTTAGCTGGTGTCGGTTTTGATGAGACAAAAGTCGAGATAGTTGCTGACCCGATGGAAACCAGAATCAGTCATAAGATCCTGGCGCATGGTCGATTTGGGAGACTGCGCGCTGAGGTTGAGAATATGCCTAATCCGAATAATCCGCAGTCGAGTTACATGGCGTCGCTATCTGCGATTGCTACCTTGCGAAGGGTTCTTGATCCAATCCAAATCGCCTAAGGAGCGAGGATACTGTAACTCAGTAAATGTGTTAAGATAAAACACATGTTGTATAAAAAAAGTCAACATCTCCTGTTTTTTGTTCAGGAATACGCTTCACTAAAACCTAAATAGGATGGTTCTCTTACGAGGCTGTTGAAAAAATGACCTTTGAAATCAAGGAACGCGATGCAGCAGGACGTCTCTGTAAATTTACGACAAAACATGGAGCAGTAACAACACCAAATCTCCTTCCAGTGATTAACCCAAATAAGATGATGATCCCCCCCAAGGAAATGAAAAAACGATTTGGCACTGAGATACTTATTACAAACTCATATATTATCCATAAGGATGCGAAACTAAGAAAACAAGCGTTAGAGCAGGGCGTGCACAAACTCATCGATTTTTCTGGTTCGATCATGACTGACTCCGGGACGTTTCAAAGCTATGTCTATCGTGATGTTAAACTTGATCCTCTTGAGATTGTGCGGTTTCAACGCGACATCGGTAGTGATATCGGCACGATCCTGGATATTTTTGGGACACCAGGCCAAACGAAGGAAGAAGCAGAACAAGGAGTCAAAGAAACGATTGCACGGGCAAAAAAAAGTGTCCCTGAGAAAGGAGAAATGCTCCTTGCCTGTACTGTTCAAGGTTCAGTGTACCCAGATTTACGAGAACACTGCGCGCAACAACTCAGTGCGCTCGATGCTGATTTCTTCCCGATCGGCGGCGTCGTCCCCCTTATGGAGAACCAGCGATACCCTGACTTGGTTCGCTGTATTCTTGCAGCGAAACGGGGTCTTGATCCATCGAAACCGGTTCACCTGTTTGGTGCAGGTCATCCCCTGATCTTTCCGCTTGCCGTTGCGCTGGGTTGTGATTTCTTTGATTCGTCAGCGTATGCAAAGTACGCGAATGACGGACGCATGATGTTCCAGTGGGGAACTGAGAAATTTGATGATCTCACCGAACTCCCCTGTTGTTGTCCTGTGTGTTCAAAGCAAACTGCTTCAGAGTTAAGGGAGCTTGATGCGAAGGAACGAACCCTGCAGCTGGCGTTGCATAATCTGTACGTGAGTTTCGCGGAGATGAAGACAATTCGAGCAGCAATAACCGGAGGCTGGTTATGGGAATTGGTTGAGCAGCGAGCGTCAGCAAACCCGTCTCTATATGATGCGTTACGAGTATTACGGGAACCTGAGCATCTTCACTGGCTCGAACACTATGAGCCTACGAGTAAAAAAACCGCGTTGTTCTATACTGGTCCTCAGACGATCCATCGCCCTACGATTCATCGATATCATACGCGGTTATTCACAAGATATGAACCCTTATTGAAAACCACGGTTGTTTTCCCTGAGGGAACAAAACCGTACTCGATGTTTTACTCACGTGAAATAAAACACATTCTCGAGAAGAAGAACGTCAATTTTGTTGTAGATTCCCATCTTGGTCCGATACCTTTTGAACTTGATGAAATGTATCCACTCGCACAATCCGTGTTTCCTGATGAAATTGACCAAGAGACCAGGGAAAAAGTACAACAAGTTGTTGATAGATTCCTTAAGAATAAAACAGTGATTCGTTGGGATGAGTGTACTACGATCGAAATAGAGAAATCCCCCAAACAGAACGTCGACCTGGATATGAGACGTATCTCTGCTGTTGCGGACATGCAGTTCGGACGAGGTGCATCTGAAGCTCTTCTCAACGGAGAGATTACTATAATTAAATCAAAACGGACCGGGAAAATTAGAAATATCATTTGTGATGGATCTCATGTGTTTTCCATGCGTGCGGAAGACGGGTTGTTTACCTTGAAGCTGGATGGTGGTCGTCGTCTCCATAGAGGTTTAAAATATCCTTTGTTGCGGGTTGTTGTCACCGATGATGCGGTGCCATTTGTGAAAGAAGGAAAAAGCGTGTTTGCGAAGTTCGTTAAAGATTGCGACCCTGACCTACGACCATTTGATGAATGCTTGATTGTGAATGAGAATGATACGTTGTTGGCTGTTGGTCGAACATTATTAAACCGGGATGAGATGCTCGCGTTCCGTCATGGGATGGCCGTAAAAACGAGAGAATCAGTTAAATAGAAACGATTTCCATTATCCAAAACTATTATTATCTCAATACTTATTACAGACAACGTTGCACTCCACATAAAAAAAAGATTTGTTAGGAGGAAAAAAAAGATGAACAAATTTCAAGAGATTTCAGAGCAGATTAAGAACCTGAAAACCGCACGTGATTTTTTAAAAGAGAAATATGACGTCTCTGAGTTTCATAAAACAAAAGAGAAATTTCCACAGTCTGCGGTCCCACCAACGCCAAAAGATGAAGAAATCTACAAACTGTTAACCGCGATACAACAACTTGATAAATATATCAAGGAACTGCAAGACGCGCAGTTTAAGGTACTGAAACAAGAGGAATAAGGAAAAAGCCTTTTTTCTTCCAGTAATCGTTTATTTTTTTCTTATTTCTTGAAGTCGTATATCAATGTCTTGCTGGAGTTCATTAGCAATATCTCGTTTGGTGAAGACATCTGCTTTCATTGCAGTTGAGATTTTATTCGCAAGAAGCCTTGCTATTCTTCCTCTTTCTGTTTTTTGTGCACGGTTTATCAAGGGGTGCTGAAAGATGACGCCGTGCTTTGGTGGTCTGCCCCCCTCTTTTTTAAAACGGAACAAGGCTTTCTCCGCTCCAAGAATCTGAACAGTCGAGGCTGGCAGCATCGCCATCCGCTGCATCCCACCAGCTAAGGCAATGAGTCGTGCGCCGATTAACGGTCCGATGATTTTGCTCGTGTTCGGGGCGATTGTTTTCATATCAATTTCAATCTGGTCTTGTAATCGCTGGATCTCATCATTGACTACGGCAAGTGTTTTTTCAAATGGTTTGACTTTCTTTTTTGGTGTCGGGAGCAGTAACCAGCAGCTGAGGCGTTCTGATAATAGATTTGCTGTCTGAATCAGGTCATCAAGCGCGTTGACCATTTGTATGAGTTGTAAATCTTCTGATTGTAATTGTTCATCTACACGCTGTTGTGCAAGTAACAGTGATGCGCCATGGAGGAGTTCCTGGGAAAACCCGTAGTCTTTCGGATTAATCGTTATGGTCTTAAAAAACGGTTCTCCATCATTATAGGTGCCGAGTTGTTGCAGTCGTTTCTCATTGACAATGACGTTTGTATTTTTTACAATCTTTTTTTCTTCTTCAAGGATGTTGTTTTTTTCAATCTCGCGTAATCGTTGTACAATTTCTTTTTCATGTTTTGGGAAGAGTATTTCTTTTTGTACTCCGGTCTTATCGCACAGAAAGACTCCGAACCATTTTGTAATAAGATAGTGGGTCATCCTAGGTGGATAAGAAATCCGTTTTAATGTAGTTTACGATAGAGTATCCACAGTTCACCCTGATGTATAAAAGAGATTTTAAATATAGGAACTTGTATTACGTGTGTTAACAAGTATCGAAGGATTGGGGGTTTTTTAATGAAACCGGAAAAAAAAGAAAGAATTGTTCTTACCAACGTCATCGAGACTGAGCTCGATATTTTGAAAAGGCATGTGCTTGTCCTTCAAACCCTGAAACTGAATGAACCTGCTGGTATTATCAAATTATCAGAGCTTACCAAACACCCGCAGCATATGGTGCGATATTCGTTGAGGATACTGGAACAGGAAGGACTCATCGAGCCATCTCCACAGGGCGCGGTCACCACCGAGTCCGTCGACAAAGCAACCCCGATGCTGAAAGCAAAACTTAAAGAAATGCAAGACACCATCAGCGATATCGTTAAAGAGCTCGGTTAAAAAAAAATTTTTCGTATCTTTTTTTTTGCCGCGGTAACTCAGCTGGGAGAGTGCACGGCTGAAGACCGTGATGTCGAGGGTTCGATCCCCTCCTGCGGCATACCTATTAATCTATACAATTGTAACAATTTTATCTGTAGTTTAGTAGGGCATTAATTTAGATAAATATCGTTTATTCTGATTGGGATAAGTGTAGACTGTAAACCTCTTTGTAACAGGAGAAATTCTAATAATCTCCACAGTTCATACAGTATCCTATCAATTACTCGCTCCTACATTTCACCTAGAAGTGAGTCATGATAAATTCCCTAATCTTTTTATGATGACCCAAATGTCTGACGATATATTTTGTGACTTTGACTATTTGTGTATCAAATAATCTTGTTACAATCAACCCAACGATAAATATAAGCACGCCCATGACAACTGCCAAAACAACACCTATTTGGCCAAAGAACGATACGTAGAGGAATGTAACGACCGCGCCTAGGACCGACATAAGAGCGGCCCTGATAATAAAATAGAGTCTCTGCAACCACGTAGAAAGCAACAATGCCTTTATCACCGCTCTTTTTTCGATAACGCGTTCAGCTCCAGACGGAACACTTTCTATCTCGTGAAATATGTTTTTTGTATAATTAAGATCTGATAATTGTAATATCTTTTTTGCATATTTGGCTTCCGATAAATCCTTAGAACTTGCGGTTTCAAGCTCCACCATAATCCTCTGAGATATTTCAGCTATGTCGTCGTCTATCAGGGATGGTTTTTCCGCCAGCTTTGTCTTCTTCTTTATAAAAGGTATGGATGGTTTTTTCCACATTTTTTTTCCTCTTTAGCAGATATATTTTTAGTTCTATATGATATATACTGTACAATCAGTAGGAACGGATAGAGAATTTTATTATATAGTTTTTGACAGGTTGTACTCATCAATATATTTTCTTGTTATTATTATCGTTATATTAATTTAAATTTATTCGATTCAACCTAATTAGAGATTATCGATTCATTTGAAATAAATACATAAGCGGACACCCTGAACAAAACAAAGAAAATGTTTACCAGCTATAAATAAAAAGAGATTTTGAATCAATGTTCAGATGATCTAATTTTTTCGAGTATTACATTGTTTTTATACTGTTCTTTGGTTGTTTTTAAGTTACGCTAATATAACCTAATGACAATCGAGTATGTATAGGTGATATCTAATGGACAGAAAAAAATTTTTAATTGCACACGTCAGTGCTCAAGTAAGGAGGCTATGATTATGGCGGATACAAATGTAGGAGCTAATTTGAAGGCGAAGAGTCTTGAGCTTAAGAAATGGTTCATGGATTTGGATGCGAAGCTGGAGCAGTGGAAGTTCTCCGTCGAGGATACCAAAGAAGGTATGCGGGTGGAGCTGCACGCCGTAGCTCTCATCAAACATCCAAAGGAAAAAAAGAAAGGCGAGTAAGTACACTCTGTTTTTTATCAAAGTTGCACCTTCGGCAGGATAAGATGAAGGTGCAGCAGATTTTTCTTATCAACTTCTATTTCGTTGAGCGTACACGTACTCTTTTACCATTTTTATATGATACGATTTATCAAATAATTTTAAGAGTTCCCGATCACTTATGTTATCTGACATAGCTAAATGATAGGTATACTTTTGTTTTGGATACATTTTTTGTACAGCAATTACTTTGTTATGTCCGTACATATGAATGAAATTTTTGTCATTGTTATCTAGTGTACTGCTTATGTACGTCCAACCTAGTTTTTCACACAGATATTTAACATAATCTTCAGGTGATGCTGTACAGAGTATGTTAATCGTGAATTCATCGGTATTTTCCAAGATAAAACGTAACATTGGCTTACGAATATCATCATACAATGAAAGACCAAACTTTTTTACTTTTTTTTCATAATGCGTTGTTTTTCTTGCAGTAATCAAAATTTTTTTAAGATATGCATCTTTTGTTATTTTTCCAGTTATTCGTTGTTTTAAATAAAATAATAATGGAAGGAAACATCGCCGATTTTTCATGAAAAGCAATACGAAATGTATCAACGAATTATAGGGCAGTAAAGTGCTATCTAGATCTATTACATTAATTTTTTTTTCATATCTATCATTACCATTACCGTAGCAAGTATTAGATTTGTATGCTATGGCAGTTATCATATCTCTACGCGATAATAAGGAAGGTACGTCAGCGTGATGTCTTTTTTCGAAACCCTACTCTTCGTTGACCTTTCAGAAGGTGTAGAAGTTTTTGCTTTGTTTCGTCGGTAAAATGGATATCCGAACACATCTGAATGAGTTCGATATAGTCCGCGGCGACTTGAAGATACCGATGGCTGTAATATTTCTGGGCTATCTTTACTATCTCTTCGACCGGCTGGTATTCAAGAAAAGAGCTTATCATACAAGCGAGATCGTAGGACTGCTTCTTTGCTGCGGGTGCATCCTTACGGAAGTGGCCGGCATCTAAGATGTAAATCTTATCCCCCACCAATATGTTATCTGGTTTGATATCCCCGTGAAAAATCTTCTTATGATGCGCCATTTTCAGATAGTTGAAGACCAGATCTATCTGTTTTGGGTCAACCTTCTCAAACATGGAGAATGGTTTTACATCGAGAAACTCCGCCACCAGCAGCCACTGAGAACCGTTTATCCAATGATAACCGTACGGTTTTATCGCCGGTATTCCACTTTTATAGATAGCTCGCATCATCTCGAATTGATCCCGGACCATGTCTTCTGTCGTCTCGTAAATTTCGAAAATCGGGTCTTTTGTATTAATCTGCAGATAAATGTTCTTTAGGAGCTGGATGGAACGGACTGACAAAATATCGTTGCTGCCGATGATCTTACCGAAGTAGCGGATCTTTTCGCCCTTTTCGTTCACCCCTGTGATCTTTATCGGATTTGAAAGTCGAGCGGCGCCTGCAGCAATATACTCGATGGAAATCTTTTTCATCTTGTAATTTTCGGATAGGATCCGCCGGATGTTACGCTGGATGTCCTGTAGAAAGGCCTGGCGGGCTTCCTCATGGGTAGGTTGTACCGTTTTATCGGTCATCACTATCAGTACCTTTCTTTTTATTTGTCTTATTTTTACCTTCGCTGTTGCGGGTTTTTTCCAATTCTGCGATTTTCGCGGCTTTCACTTGAGCTTTCCTCGTTTTTCTACCCCCTGACCACATTGCCAGGAGGAAGATGAGCGCACGGCCGTAGTGAACCTTCATGCCGCGTTTGATTCCGCGACCGTATTCTATTATTGGTTTATTCTTATAAGTGAAAATGAAGCGCCAGATTTGCAGCTGCGGTGGTATGAATGAAACATCATTGGTGTTCAGGATGACATCATTGTTCTCCACCGCGATATCCATATCTATAACACCCTTGAGTTTCAAAGGTACCCGGATACCTTTACCGAACATTGCACGGAAAAAAGCGTACGTTATCACCTCTACTGTAGAGATATCCAAGATCCGTGATATACGCAACCTCTGTTCTGATGAATCACCTGTGGTTTCTGTATCCGATGATTTTTTCTCATCATTCGTCTCGTCTTGCATTTCATTTTCAACTTGTGATGCCAGAAGATCCTTCTTGTGGTATTCCGCGATAACTCTCTGTCCATCGTGATCTTTCCATTCCTCGGGATCTATGAGGACATGCGCTGACTTTGTCGTCTTCGTTTTGGGTATGCTCTTTACCTTTTTCTTTTTCACATCAGGATTCAATTAAGACCACCTACTTTTTTACAATGATTTGGAAGCGAATAAAGATGCGTGTGCCATCACTGAACTCTTCCATCGAGAATTTCCAATCTTCTATCTCAAGGTGCAGATTTTCGAAAAACTTTTCTACTGACTCCGCTATCTTCTCCACATTCTCCTTTTTTCCGTTGATAAGGTGAAGTGCTGAGATTATTTTTTCCTTATCGTTCATGTTGACCGTTTCTCCTCGTTTCTCTATGTTTATTTGAATTAAAATGCGTGCATGACTGCTAGTATTACCCATATCAGGACGACTATGATTACGACGGCTACAAGCAATCTTATTATTCCGTTTATCATTTTTTTACCTCTGTCAATGGTTCTATTTATACCTCTGTAAGTATTTAGATATAACTTAATAATATATAAAAATCAGTTGAAAAACAGTATAACATGTAAAATTTATCACCGTTCCTGAAGAATGTAAAACTGTAAACTAAAATTCAAATATCATCTGTATTCCAGCGAAAATTATATATAAAGCATTTTTATATTATCTCATTCGTAACATTATAAAATCATATTAAACAGTTTAAATTTCGTGTAAACGGGGCGAGATTAATGGTTCAAAAAAATAAAACCATCACTAATTTCAAGAAAAGGAAAGAATCCCATAACACTCAACAACAGATAAATGAAGAAATATTAAGAAATTCTGAATTACGCTACAGGCGACTCTTTGAAACAGCTCAAGACGCTATCCTTATTTTAGATGGAGAAACCGGACAAATAATGGATGCTAATCCATTCGTTCAAAATCTTCTGGGTTATTCTCTGAATGAACTAACGGGGAAAAAACTCTGGGAAATTAGCCCTTTCAAAAATATCGCAGAAAACAAGGAGCTATTTCAAAAACTTCAAAAAGAAACATACGTCCGTTATGAACATCTCCCACTTCAAACGAAACAAAAAAAGTTGAGATATGTGGAATTTGTCAGTAATAGCTACATGGTCGATCATATAAAAGTAATCCAATGTAATATTAGAGATATCACAGAACGAAAGAAAGCACAAGAAAAAATACAAGAAATGCAAAAAAAATTAGAACAACTCGTTGATGCTCGAACCACCCAACTTGACATCACCACTAAAAGCCTTACAAGTGAAACGAAAGAACGGAAAAAAGCAGAAGATGAAACTGTTAAAACAAAAGATTATCTGGAGAATATCATTGATAGTGCATCGGAGATTATTTTTTCATTCGATTCGAACAATAGATTAAATACCTGGAATAGAACAGCGGAACTGCTTACGGGCTATAATGAAAAAGAGGTTGTGAATCGATCTGTAGAAAGCTTACCTGTGTTTAATGGCCATTCGAAAATATTAGATTTTTTAAAAAATAACGGTAATCACCAAGGGTATGATGATTTGGTGTTACTAACAAAAAACAATATAAAAAAGATCATTCGAGTATCAGAATCGTCGGTTAAGAATCCTAAGGGGGTATGCATCGGCTCTCTTTTTATCGGCAGAGACATCACACGAGATATTGAAGCTCACGGGAAATTACTTGTGGGGAACAGCTATCTTGTCATCAGTAAGAATAATAGTTCTGTACGAGATCTGTATATTGATTTGACCACATCCGGATATGAGGGAATGTTTATTTCCCGTTCTAGTGTTGAGATGACGGGCGACATGACTAATAATTTGAACAGTCAGCTTTTTTTGTTAAGTCATGAAAAAATCAAAGGATTTGAAACAATCGCAAACCCCGATGAATTAGCAGCTATGGTTAAAGAGATTAGTCTGAGAAACAAAAAGTCAATTATCGTAGTAGATGGTGCGCATTATTTTATCACTAAATTTTCTTTTGAAAAATTTATCGATGCCTTGTATCAAATTAACGATCTTGTTCTGAAGAGTCAATTGATTGTTGTACTACGTATCGATCCGTCTATTGTCGATAAAAGTCAGATGGCGATTTTTGAAAATGAATTTCAATTATTGCCGAGCCAGAAATTAGAAGGTCTTATTCTCGACGATGTTATCTATGATATGTTAAAATATGTTTATGAACAAAATCAAAGTAATTCAATGGTTTCTTTCAAAAAAATAATAACCAAATCTAACGTAGCGTATTCAACTGCTGCGAAACGGTTGAATCTCCTTGAAGGAAAAGGTTTGATTTTTATAAAAAAACAAGGAAAGTTTCGAACGGTCTCTGCGACAGAAAAAGGAAAAGCATTGCTGCATAAACGACAGACTGTGTAACGTTCGTTTCTTTCCATATTACATTGTTTTTATACTGTTCTTTAGTTGTTTTTAAGATATGCTGATATAACATAATGACAATGGAGAAAGCAAGGTGATAAACTACACTAAAAAAATAAGGAGGTAAAAAATATGAATAGAATCTTAATCGCCATCGGAATTGTAGTTGCGATAATTGGTGTTGTAGCAGGTGCCTTAGTAATAACAACCCCCCAACTATTCGGATTAGTCACTACTAGTGATACCCCGTATGCGCAATACATGATTCCATTGATAATTGGTGGAATGGTGCTGATTATAGTGGGAGCGGCAATACCAGAAAAAAAGTAAAAAAAAGAAATTTAATAAAATGTACAAAATAATACTGGAGGAAAAAAAATGATCGATGTAACTTTAGCAACAGTAATTGTATTTTTAATAAGTCTTGTTATATCGGCAATTATTATCTATGTCGTAACGAAAATATTTGGAGAAAAGGAGGGGTTCGGTACTGCTATATTGACTGCCTTTATCGGCGCAATAATATATGCAGCTGCCTACTATTTCCTCCGCCCTGAGTTAGGATGGTTAGCGTCCCTAATTGGGGGAATAGCCTGGCTTATTGCTCTTGGCGTTTTGTATAGCATCGGCTGGCTGAAAGCGCTAGGTATAGCTATTATCGTATGGATTATCGCAGCCATTGTCAGCTTCGTCCTACCAACCGTCATAGGGCCGTTATAAGTATAAATTCAATTGGGGTTTTTTGGGTTTTTTCCCTAGAACTCCTCCCCCTTCTTCTTATGAAACCGATAACTCAATACCTTGTGGAAGAGGTACTTTTCATGTTGCATTCCTGTATTATAGAAGAAACCAGAGTTCAAAACGTTGATCGTTGCATACACGATTTCTTTTCTTACTAACATGTCGTTCCTCAATATCAACTAGTTTTGAGCTGTTTTTATACTGTTTTTTAATTGTTTTTAAGTCATATCTATATACAGATAGGGAGATTGACAGCACCATAAGTAGAGGTATTTAGATGAAAAAACAAAAACAATTTGTCCTTGTTGGAATTATGGTAGTGATGTTGACAACCATAAGCTTGAGCGGTTGCACGAACGCGGTTGATAAAAGTAAATTTATTGGAACCTGGACAACTTCCGGTGGGGACGGAACTATGACCTTCAATAATGATAACAATGTAACGGTGACCGGTCAACTGGGAGACATATCATTAAGCGGAACCTATACGTGGGCTGTCGCAGGTGAAAAAATAACCTTCACTTCTGGTGGGTCTCTTGGTGTGACCTATGATTATAGATTTCCTACCGCAAATCAGCTGATATTTACAAATTCTAACGGTGGGTCTGTTACGTTAAACAAAGCGTAGGACGGCAATTTGATGACAGCAGACTCACAGAAGATTCCGCTTCCTGATGAGGTTGAAGACACATTGAATGCATGGAAGAAGAAGAATAAACAAAAACCGATTCCGCTTCCTGATGAGGTTGAAGATACATTGAATGCATGGAAGAAGAAGAATAAACAAAAACCGAAAAAGAAAGAAGAAGAAAAAGAAGAACTTGAGGAGAAAAAATAACCTTCACTTCCGAGTCTGGTGGATCACTTGGTGTGACCTATGATTATAGATTTCCTACCGCAAATCAGCTGATATTTACAAATTCTAACGGTGGGTCTGTCACGTTAACCAAAGCATAGAGCGATTAAAATGGCAAACATAAAAATTGAATGGACCCACATTACAATACTTTCGGTAATAGCATTCGTGGCAGGTTGGTTGATATTCGGTCTTCTAGGAGCGATAGTATTAACTATTGTCGTCATGGTGTTAACGGGGATAATAAAAGTTACGTAGGGATATTCTATGACTGATGAGAAAAAAGGTGAAGCAGAGAAAACGGGGGAATTTGTTGGCAACGGTGTGAAGCAAGGTTGGGGCGCTGTAAAAAGATTTGGAAAAGGTGTAAAAGACGGCGTTTCAGAAAAAAAGAAATAAAAATAATCGTTTGTAGATGGAGATGTGAAATAGATGGATGCATTCGGTTATGTAATTCCGTTTTGGGCGGTACTCGTTGGCATTCTTGTGATCGCGCTTGTGCTTTGGGGAGTAATAAAATTTGCTATATGGGTTCTCATATTCATAGCAATTGTAATTATCGCTCTTATCGGACTAGATTTTCTTGTGGGTATCTTTCACAGTATCGGATTATGATCGTGCTTTAAAAACGACTCATACGATGAATGAGAATGAATTAAATAAATGATAGTTGTAAATGGACAGAAGGAAAAAAATATGGTAAAAACATCGTTAGGACTTGAGGAAAATGTTGAAGCAGCGCTCTGTTACTTCGGGGTGTGGATCACGGGATTGCTCTTTTATTTTATTGACGATAAAAACAAGTTCATCCGGTTTCATGCACTCCAATCCATTTTAGTGTTTCTTCCCCTTACTATCCTTGCGTGGATCTTCGGTGGAGCCTTCGGGTTACTCCATTTTGATCACGGGTGGTATTTCCTCTGGTGGGTCAGCTGGCTGTTCTGGGTCCTTGTGCTCATCTTATGGCTTATTCTGATGATAAAAGCGTATCAGATGCAAAAAATTAAACTTCCGATTATTGGAGATATCGCTGAGAAAAACACGTAATCCTATGAGCTGCGTTAAATCATATTCGGTAACCGATCCTATGACATTTTACCATTTTTTCAGCTGTCGAATAATGAGAAATATTAAAAAAAAAATAGAAATGAGGGTTTCTCTAAGGGGTTTTATATCTTATTCTCTACACGCCTGATATCCTATTTTAATCCAAAGATTGTCAAACCATTTTTGTAACGGAGGGTCATTTGATATATTTTTATTCCATGCCTCTTGGATGTCAATCTTGGATGATTCTGCGTTGAATGAATCTGAAAGACAAAACTTACTCCATCTTTCTATATCTTCGCCTACTTTATCAAAACATTTCCCACATACCAAAAATCTTGTTCCTAATGCAGGATGACGATACCCTTCTAGAATACCTAATTTCTTATCACATTCTTCACAATCTACCATAGTATTTCTCCTCCTTAAAAAGAGATTTTGACGATATGATCGTCCTTACTATTTCATTTATCTTACTTTCTTAGTTTCCAGCGTTAAATGCGAAACTAATCCGTGCACTTTGTAAATATTACTCTTCTATAGTCATCTGTTTTTAATGCTTGAAGTCGTTTTCCATTCTTCAAGTTCATCTCTGTATCAACGTGTATAAATTCTCTGTTCATTATCATTGATCCCACCTGTTCTTTCCTAAGTGTATCGGATGATGGGGGTATGCAGGAGGTAGTTAATATCATTGTGTATAAAGGCATATACGTGTGTAAAATTATATAATTTTATGTTACGGGTGGAAAAACGAATACAAACGAATATGAAATATATTTGATTCAAACGCTGCCATGTTTTTTCCCCCTAACCTTTACAAAGTTACTCTCTGTTTTAAATCTTGTAATACATTCATATAGTTCATAAAACCTTCATAGGGACTATCATATGGGCTAAAATAGGCATGAACAGCTCCATCAGCAAGACCTTTTGTTGAACAGTAATACAAATGATCTGATGTTTGGAGACGACGCCAAGTTTTAAGTAACCTCTCATTATCTTTTTCTTTAAGGTTTCTACCGATGTTTTTTAATTCATTAAAACAAGCGATTTGCATATCATTTCCAAGCCATGTTGAGACGTTCCGATCTTCATCAGCCCATGAAATTGCCCAGGGTACATCTATTTCTCCAACAGTGTTATATCGTTCAACCGCCTCGCTTACGGTAGCAAAATCAAGGTTATCGTGTTTAAAGACTTCCCCGGGGAGATGTTTGAGGAATTCGAAAATCCCGGTTTCTGTCCATTGGTGTTCCCCGAAGGTTTCGTAATCCATGAACAGGTTAATGACGTCGCCAAAGGAGTTTGACATCCAGTTCGCGTATTTATCTGCTGTCAGTGGGAATTCTGGCCAGTTTCGTGAAGAAAATCGGAACCCGACATCGTCGCTGAGCTTGTAGTTTCTCATGAGTACTTTGATATTTGCGTTTACTGGTTTGTATATAAAGTTTGGTGAACGCCATCCTAAAATCTTATCTGCTCCTTCAGTGATAATTCCTTTGTATCCTAACTCGGCGATTTTTCTTGCTATACGGTTATCATAGATTGTTTCCGTGTTTCTGAAAATCTTTGGTTTATAGTTAAATATTCTTTTTATCATCTGACGATGCATGTGTACTTGCTTTTCGAACTCATCAAGATCGTCATACATGCTTGAAAGTGAATGATAATATGTCTCCTCGATGAGGTCAACAGCACCTGTGGCAAACAGATCTTTAAAACTGTCAAGAATTGAAGGAATATATCGTTCGCAATATTCAATGAATGTACCGGTTAAACTAAAAGAAACCCGAAATTTACCATCATATTTATTGATTAATTCAAGCAATATTTTATTTGTTGGAAGATAACATTTTTTTGCAACTTTTTCAAAAATTTCTTGGTTTAGTTTATGATTAAAATACTCAGAAGATCTATCATGGTTTGCGCCTATGTTGAATACCGTAAAATGATTTAATCTCATTGGCTGATGTACTTCGAAATAGAGACAGACTGATGGCATTATATAACCTCCTTATAGACTTCGATTCCTTGACCTTCGGGGTCATTATCTCTTACTAAATTTCTGCTCATAGCATATACATTTACAAATTTTTACCCTATTTTTCCTTCTAAAAAACGAGATTTGGACGAGATAATCGTCCATAATTTTTCATTTATCTCATTTTCTTAGTTTTCAGAGTGAACGTCAAGTATCTGACTCTGGAAATAAGGACCTGATTGTAATGTGTGACGTCGTTTGCGTCTCCAATGGTCGTTACTAGTTCGTTGCTATTCATTGATTTCACCTTTCCTTTCTGAAATTAGTCGGATTATAGCAGTAAGCAATAGAGAGTATATATCATTGTGTAGAAAGGCATATAAGTATGCAAAATTATTACATGTTTGTGTAAATATGGAAAAAAGAATGCGGATGAATATCTCACTCACAAAAAAAGAAAACACACTCATAAAAAAACTTGCGAAAGAAGAAGAACGACCCTATAGTCGACAGATCGTCTATATGACAAACTTTTACATAAAAAACAATAAATTAAGAGGAAAAATGGAGTAAAATACATGAAATATGTATGTAATCGATGTAGTAAAGTTTTTCAGGCCGATGACATGGTAGCACAGTATTTTTAAAACCTTAAAATATCTTTAGCATTTACAATTTTTATTTACCGGTTTGCGATTAGATTCAGGCGAGAGTATGTAGATATACAGCAGATTGTTATTACGATATTCTTGTTTTAAAACCTGTGAGCAATCTTCTTTTATAAGTAAAACATTAACTAGCAATGACTGAATGATGAGTATAGTAACATTGGAGGTGAAAACAAATTGATAAGCAGGAAAAAAGAAAATGTTACTTGTCAAATTTGCCAGAAACAAAAGAAAACAAACGAGGTTATACCTGCGGAATTGGTCAGCGAACCCTTGGCCGAGATCATTCGGAAAGCACATCCTGATTGGTCTACGAGCGGTTTCATTTGTAATTCAGATCTTAACTACTTCAGAGCAAAACGTGTCAAAGATATTCTCGAATCGGAAAAAGGTGAAATATCAAACGTAGAAGAGCAGGTTCTGAAAAGTTTAAAGGAGCATGAGCTCCTATCTATGAACGTTAATACCGAATTTGATCGGCAGCTAACTATTGGAGAACGTCTCGCAGATAAACTAACCAAATACGCTGGAAGTTGGACGTTCATCATTATTTTCGGCGGCATCGTTCTTCTATGGATTGCAATAAATTCTTACGTGTTACTAACGAAGCCATTTGATCCATACCCCTTTATTCTTCTAAATCTAGTTCTTTCCTGCGTTGCCGCTATGCAAGCTCCAATCATTCTCATGAGTCAGAATCGAGAAGGCGCGAAAGATCAATTACGCGCAGAATACGATTACCAGGTTAATCTGAAAGCAGAGCTTGAAATCCGTCATCTCCATGAAAAACTAGATCATCTACTAATAAATCAATGGCATAAGCTTTTAGAAATCCAAGAAATCCAAATGGAGTTAATGGAAGAACTCACTCTTAAAAAAACAAAACATTAGTGGAAAAAGATAGTAAGCATCTAAAATCAAAAAAGAAAAAAACAGCTCAATAGATATAAAACCATTAAATGTATTAAAATAATACGGATTGATTTCGCCCCCTGTAGATCTTACCATTTTTAAAGGAGCAGAATTAGTTGTGGGCATTTCGCTCTAGTGCGGTACCCCCGCCTAGGCACTTTTTCATTCAAAAAAAGATAAAGAGCGCTTTATAGAGATTTCCATAAATAGTTATTCTGTTTTTGAACTTCTTTTATTTATCGACCATCTTTACCAGATAGTTCATTCCATTTCGAAACATTAACAGTCTTAAATATTTTCCATCTGATTGAGAAGAGTGCCGTCCCAAAAAATGTTTTTTAAAAGTATGGATTTATCCTTTTCCGTGAATTCTTCCTTTTGAATAGGAGGGAGATGATCATCTGGCACTTTAGCAGCCCAGGCGACAAATCTTCGAACCATCCACCAGGTATGAGTCAATTCATCTTTCGCGTTCTGGCTCAAAGGTGCGATATCCTCCCATTTATAAAGACCAGTGCCGAGACAGGTGAAATTCGTATTCTTCATTTCTGTGATATGACCGTTCCACCAAACCATATATTCTGGATGAGCTGTACAAAGAAGTATTCTTCCCTCGTTATCATTAGGATACACCTCTGCAGTTATACTCGGCTTATTGGAATAATCTAATTCAATAAACCTATCAGTTAACTTCCAACTTCCTGCCATATAAAATGTGTATAAAAACACATTTTTCAACGAATCATTCTCTTTTCTAATGTATCGCAGGGCTTTTAAGAAAGCAACAAAAAGACCACGAATACCTCCCGTATAGTTCCATGCGTGAATTATTATGTCCTTATCATCTGCTCGCTCCTGAGGAGGATATTTTGCAAGTATCTGTACCTCTCGATCTGGGTTTTCTGGTACTATCAGCGCTGGTCCACCCCACCATCGGATCCGTTCAGAATCCTTAGCAAAATCTGAAAATATTGGATGATCTCTACATATTTGAAAATCTAACGGGACTCCTCCCGTATGAATCCGAACACCATCAACCGTTTCTCCTGGAGCAAAAGAGAATACGTACGCTATCGCACCGATTTTCTCGGGGTGGTTTTTTTGAAACGAATAAAAAAGCGGAAATGCAATCGACCTGTAATACGATGAAACACAAGAAACTCCTAGAGAGCTTTTGTTATATTGTCTCTCTAAAAATGTGCGAGGTTTTTTGTCTCCTGTTTTTAAATCTGTTATAAGTGCGGCTCCACCACATATCCCAATATATCCCCCACCATTCTTGATAAATGTGGAGATATTTTTTTTCCATTTTCTCACCTTCCTTGAGAAGTTAAAACCTTTCATCATTGCTTGTCCATCTCCCACACCACCTCCCGGAACGAGGAGAACATCAAACTCTTTAGTATTCAGTCGTCCCTTTACGATATCCTTATCAAAAATATACTTCACATTAAATGAATAGGTTTTTTTGTGAACCATCCAGGTATAATTCTGTAGTATTATCGGGAAGAAATGCTTTCCTGATCCCCAACCCAATGGCTCCTCTGCAAGTATCGCTACTCGTATTATACGGTCTTCATGGTTTTTTTCAGGATTTTTATCTTCACAATGAATTGATGGGAAGGACATATGTTTCACTTTGGTGGAGAGTACCTCCAGCGGTCAATGGTAAACTTCCAGTTCTTATTAACATGGTGTACAATTTTGTCATCAATAGTATAGACGTTTGTTTTGTACTCTGATTGTTTTTCAAGGTATTTCTTCATTTCAGGCAATGCATCTTCGAAGCCAGGGAATTTCAATGTTGAATATATTTTTTTAACTTGTTCTATAGGATTTAAGGTAAGATCTTCATATTTTATTTCAACAAGATTATCGTTTGGGATTTGCTCTTTTTGTTCGAAATAGCTATTCATAAGCCAAATGTAATTCTTTATTATTTGTTGTTCCATTTCCTCTTCAGAGGCGTTTTGTAACGCGAGTTTATCCAATACTCTATTTCTCATTTTTTTTGTTGAAAGATATACCTTGTATGGACTCCTATATATATGGATAAAATTTGCTTCTGGAAAAAGTTCAAGCAAGGTGGTGATACGAGCGGTATTCGGAGGGTTTTTAGAAAGAAATCTTTTTCCTTTATTCGCCAACGTAACCGTTTTTATAAATTTAAGATAGGTTGTTTTCCATTGGTTTTTTTCTTCGGATGTCATGTCATAAAAATGTATGGATTTTAAATATTGTTCTTCAGCATTTCTTGGGAAATGCAAGCAATGGAAAAATGACCAAGGATATAATACTGCAAGCGCTGCTTCATCTTCATAGGGACCATCGATATCAACTTTTATTGCATCCATGGATCTTTCGGAGGGGAGAAATCTCGAGAGAAATTTTTTTATCGGCTCAAGGATTAAAAAACTGTCTGGTAAAAGGGTATTCCATAATGAGACATAACAGAATTGCGGATCCTGACATAAAAGCTCATGAAGATAGGTTGTCCCACTTCGCCAGTGACCGATTATAAACACTGGAGGATGTGATATTTTTGTTTTGTTGATTTTTGAGCTGTATTTTATTTTAAAAAGTATTCGTGCAGGTGTCGTTAATATTGATGTCAAAGTGATAAAGACCGCTTTATTAAGATACTCTCTATCCACTCCTCCATTTTTTTCTAGTAGTTGTATCCAGTTTCTTATGGATATACCAAAGAGCGGATGTTGAACAGTTCGATTGTTTTTTTGTTTTTTCTGTTCGTTCTTTGTTTTCATTCGCGTTCCTCTTTTTATTACATCATTAGACAGTGAGGTCTTTCTCAAAAACACGATGTTTTTTATAAAGTGTAGCACCAGTTATTGCGATAGTTGTATGAGCAGCAGCATTTTCTTCATCAATCCATCCTACCTCAGCACCAATGTACCCTCGGTTTTTCATTTCGATTAATGTTTTATAATTTAAAAGAGATCCAATATTTTGATTACGGAATTCTTTTTTAATACCTATAAGATGTAATTTCCCTGAATTTATCTTCCGTTTTGTACAAAGGAAAAGGAGTATTTGAAAAGGACCTAATCGTCCATTCATTTTCTGAAATATCTGATTGTAATCCGGTGTTGACCAGATATAGGCAATTGGTGAACCTTTGAATTCCGCAACTAAAAATAACCGTGAATCCACAAACCATCGTAATTGTTTGACTCCAAAGCGTGTTTTAACCTCCTCTGCAGAAACAGGGACATATCCCCAGTGATCTGAAAAGGTTTCTAAAAAAAGTTCGACCCACCATTTCAATTCCTTCCGAGTGCGTAGGTGATTAAACGAACGAACCCGTATCTCTGATGCAACACACTGTCGTGCCTTTTCTTCCAGTTTTTTGGGAATCGGTTTTGTTAAATCGATGTAATAAAGGAGTTGATCCCTGACTTTTTTCATACCAAATTTTTCAGCATATGTCACATAATATGCTGGTGAATATGTGGAAAGTAAACTTGGCCGTGAGTTAAACCCAGCATATAAAAAACCACAGCCAACATCGATACGTCCATCGATTGGACCTCGCATTACTTTCATTTCTTTTGATAGAAGCCAGTCCTGAGCAGTTTGTAATAACGTGTTAGCACATTCGAAATCTTGAACACATTCAAAAAAACCAAAATATCCTATTTTTTCCCCAACTGTTTCGCAGTATGTAGAATCGATTATCGCGGCAATTCGACCGATAACTTCGTTATTTTTCCTAGCGATAAATAATTGACACTCTGCATGTGACCAAAAGGGATTCTTTTTTTGAAAGAAACCTTTCATTTCATTCCAAAAAGGAGGAACCCAGAAAGGATCATCACGGTAGACTTGAAACGGAACATGATAAAATATTTTAAAATCTTTGAAATGTTGTACGGGTTCAATTTGGATATCATGAGGAAAACGTCTCATCCGGTTGTAATTTGTCTCAAATACATACGTTCCATGATAGTCTGACTTCGAGAGGGAAATACTCCTACCTCCATGACGATATCGACATGTTCCTGTCCAAATATTTTCACATTCTTTATAAATATTCTTCCCAATTCTATTCCAATTTCATCATCGACTTCGTAAAGTTAAGAACCTAGCAAGAAATATCTGACTTGAGAATTATTTATATATCTTACTTCTTTTAATGCGAAAGAGGCACAGCCCCGGGAGAAAATAAATTCCATAGTTTTTCGATAAACAGATGTCTTTGTAAAAAATGTAACAGAAATTGATGGAACATAGTCCTCTGAACAGCATCGATATTTACTGGTGTTGTAAGTGAGACAGGAATCACATCGAAATCGTTGGGATTATCTTTATTTTCTACTCGAATGTATCCTTCAAAATCTGAATTTGTTTCATTAGGGGCTATCACTGATACATGTACGGTTACTGATCCATCTCCTGGGCTGAGATTTTCTCCAGATTCGGGAGTATATGACCATGTTCCCCAAGTAATTGATGAGGTATTAATTGTCCAATTCAGCAATGATCCTGTATCCCCGATATTTTGTACCTGAAAACTTCCAATGACTGTTGCGCCTGGTTCGATGTCAGTCCACGAAAGACTTCCAGAACAATCTAAATCCGGAGTATTATTTTCTTCTGGCGGCTCTGGCTCTTCAGGAGGTATGTAATCTATTTTGAGCACTTCACCTGCTCCGGTATATTGCCAAACCGTTGCTCCTTCTGGGGTGACTTCGAAGATTTTTCCTGTTTCCCCATTGCATACCAGAGTATTACCACTGGCGAGTCTTTGAGCGCCAGAAAGATGACTTGCATAAAAACTCGGTTGGGGGCTATATATCCATGTTTGTGCAGTAGGCCCATACGCAGACCCTGGCGCAAGGTAATATTCTCCATTGTCGTTTACCGGTGGAACGATTTCATCAACAGTAGAATAATGGCGGCTCCCTCCATTGTTAAAGACAAGGATGTTTCCTTCCCCAGGACACCCTTCATCTATCCATGTCACGTCATGTTGATTAAACAATTTTTGATTACTTGAGGTCCCTGCGTCATATGCTTGTGGATTCCCCCAGCGGTACAGAAGATCGCCACCTTTTCCTCTGTTCCCCCCAGTATGGCCTGCCGCTTCCTCTGTTGTCGTGCTATGGTCGATAATCCAAATTTCATTAAAATTATGGACACTGAGTAGTATTTGGTCAAACTCTTCGTTATAATCAATGGAATTCGTATGCATCCAATCTTGTTGTGATGAAGTCACATAATTAATATCAACTAATTCTGGGTGATCTCCTACCACGCCGTAATTTGCCTTTGAAGAATCATAATCCTGGATGAGGTGATCCCAGACATGCCACTCCCAGACGATTGTCCCACTTGAAGGTCCAGTCGGTTGAACTTCAATGATATGGTCAGGCATAAAACCTTGATTGGAAACATAACTTGGGTTTCTTCCTTCGGCAATAGTCTCAGCACGCGTTTTTGTTTCCCACGCAATCAACAGCACATTGCCATTTGGTAATGATCTGACATCATGATGGCTGAGATGCCCATTGGTATTGTATCGAAAATCCCATACGACTGTCCCATCCCATTCTACTTTCTGAACACCACCACCAGCTCCACCACCACCAGGACCGACACCAACTCGTATTGTACGAAGAATCGTCCCATCACCTAACCACCGCACCATACAACCAGGGAAATAGCTACTTGGCCATGTATGATTTATTGTTCCTGTGTTCTCTCTTAAATACGTAGTAGTGCTGAACATAGGTGAATATAATATTTGGCCATCAATTGCCTTTGGATATGGTTGAGGATTTTGATTCACCAACTGAGACGATGAGAGTGGTACAAAACATGCTCCAATCAATAAAAAAATGACGAAAAAAATTGTCATTCTAAATTCAGTGTAATATTTCAACTTCAATAAAGTAGATGTTCTTCCTTTATCCATAGTATTTTCCCCTTTAGTATTTAACAGTGGTATTATATAAATAGTTTCTTCCCAATTGTATCCCTAATTTATTTTTACTATTTAATGAAGCAACTGAAGACATAAGAACTGATCAATATACAATGAACGACGATGTGAAACAAAAAATCAATGAAAAATAGGGCTATGCAATCAAAGAGTTCGGATATTAAAATCGGGGATAGTAGGTTCTAGTGTCATGTCCATTTTGTTAGGATAGTTTCCCTGTTGAAAATCGCTTTAGCAAAATAGAAGAGTCCTATGTCAAGACATCCGTACAATCCCGCAAATACAAAAATCATGACTGGTGAGAGAAAGATAAACCCTGAAAGCACACCAAGCATGAGCACGACTACGGGCATGACGATAAACCCGCCGAGTTGTTGGGCTGCCCGTACATCACTGACTTTTGAGGAAACCAAGACGCAGGCAAGAACACTCATTAAACAAGCGGTTGGCGCAAGTAAAAGTATCGATAAAATCCATGTGAGATTCGGTAATAAGGGATACGCTACCTTTGGGATCAGTACAACATCAAGTAAAACTACCCCTAACGTGAATGCAAGCAGCGTCGATGCCATCGAGGGAATAAACGCAGAAAAAATCTTCCCAGCGAGCAACTCACCATCAGTTGTCGGTGTCGCAAGCAATGGCTCTAAACTCCGATTATTCTTCTCTCCGACAATACTATACGTGGCGATAATCGTCGGAAGGGTCGCAGGTATAATAATAAAGATCATCAGCACCATGTTAAACATCAGTGGAAGCACCTGGTCGATTTCTGATGGTTTAGTTTTAGTAAACGCGAGATTTGATGAAACAGCAAGGACGTATCTTCCATCCAATCCTGTTCCCTCTGAGCGAATCACCGTTACGTTATTGAGAAATGAACTGGAAAGAGAACTATTTTGAATAGTTGAATCTACCACTGTTGTGTTATCAAGAACACAAGACAATATGATACAATTATTGAGATGAGTGTTTTTGAGAATTTTATGACTGATGACTGTTGAACGAAACGAAGTATTTTCCATTGTCTGATTTGTCCAAGGCGCACGAGCGTCATCAGGTAATGCACCAATTTCAAGAAGTCCGTCGACATCCCATGGCCTCTCAAGCGGGACTATAGTCACCATCGGTACAAACATAACAAGCGGTAAGACAACTCCTAGGACGATTGGCATTGCGATGATCGACCCAATTACGAGTTTCTGTTTCTTGAACTCATCAAGGTCCTTGCGCATCACAATCCATGCGTTCCTCCACCGCATTACCGACCACCCTCCTCGATGAGTTTTAGATACACATCTTCTAGAGAATGTTCCTCCTCGGTGACAAATTGAACTTGCAAGCCTTGTTTCATCAGCCAGGAGATAACCTGTGGGTTGTCTTCTTCCGGGTTCCTCACATTCAAGACCAACTGATTCCCGTTCACCTGTGCTTGTGAGATAAAATCCAGAGACGAAATATCCTTGAGTAACGACGGTGGGATCTTCTGCATCGTAATGCTGATTGTTCGCGCAAACAACCCTCGTGCTAACTCTTTTGGGCTCCCAACCTTTACGGTTCTGTTTTTCACCAGCGCGACCGTGTCACAGATCCGTTCTGCTTCCGAAAGATTATGCGTGTTGATAAGAATCGTATCGCCCTGGGATTTCAGCTCAAGGATGTACTCTCGAACCATTTTTGCTGCTGCGGGGTCTAGACTTGCGGTCGGCTCATCAAGAAAAATATATTTCGGGTCATGGATTAATGCACGCGCGATAGCAATCTTCTGTTTCATCCCTTTGGAAAACCCGCCAACCGGCTCGTTTCGTCGATCCCACAAACCAAGGTTTGTGAGCGTTGTCTTTATTGATTCTTCACGCTGTGTCTTAGGGATGCCATAGAGCTGTGCATAGTAATCAAGGTTCTTGTACGCCCCGAGGGTTTCATACAAACCGGGTACCTCTGGGAGCAGACCAATCATACCACGGATTTTCTGCGCGTCTTCTTTCTTCCCAATCTCATACGAATCGATATGTGCGCTCCCTGCTGTCGGTTGGATGAGGCAGGAGAGCATCCGCATTGTCGTCGTCTTACCTGCACCGTTCGGCCCAAGAAGTCCAAAGATACGACCATCTGGAATCTCAATGTTAAAATCCTGTATCGCTGTAATCGAACCAAACGTTTTCGTTAACCCTTCACAGACGATCATTACAAACTCATCCTTACTTTCTACAGTGCGAGTGTCCTATACTTACTATTTCTTTATAAACGTAGCAGGTTATGTGGAAAACTCCTCCTTAAGAATGCACTCTAAACTAGCTGTATTTTTCTCAAAACCACAAGTCAACAGAAGATAACAATTATCTCCAAAATAATTCTCGCGTTCTATGGAATAACATAAGGTACTTGTGCTGGACGCCAGTCAATAAAAAACCAAGGCAGAATCAATACCGGATGATCTTCTCCTGGTTTATAAATTGTACCAATAATAAATTTTGGAAATATTTTTGGTTCCCCCCAATAATTATGACGAAGTTTAACATGGGAAAACAAAGGAACATAAATTTCTGAATATGTCATAAGATTATTACTATCGAGAATGCAATTTCCCCCAACATGGAGACTACCATTAATCACCGTGTTGTATGAAAAAATAATATTATTGCTACCACCAATGACTAGCCATCCAGTAAATGTATTCCTTGAAATACTCATATTATATGCTGATTCTAAACCTAGATTAGTTATATCAGAATTTATTGTATTATCCGTAATCTTGATGTTCTGTGAATTTACTATTATAATTCCAGTTTCGTCCCAAGCTGGGGTCGTTTCTATGGTCGTTTCTTCTATCCCTCCATTTGCCACCCTTATGAACCATATTCCATCTTGAAATCCCCGAATTGTACAATTCCTAATAATAAAATACGCGTCGGTGTTCCAGATAGAAATCGCTTGTCCTGAGCCGACCGCGATAAACACCCAATTCTCGATAAGATATGGGTTGTTTATTGTCCCATCCCCACCGGTAACCCCATTTTCTGGTGTAAACTGGTCATTTCCATCGATATGAATCGGATCATGATCTCCACCCCGACATATTGTTTGAGGTACTTTTTCATCTATATTTTGTGCAATCGCTGGAATGATACAGGTTCCAACGAAAAAGAGAATGATTCCCACAGCTAATCCTTTCCTTATTAATGGATTTTTATCCATGACTTTCCCCCTTTGTACAATTTTATATCAGACATCCCCTTTAAAAACATATCCTTAAGATAATAATACCATAGATACCATTATATAAAAATGATATAATTCAGCTTGTCATCTCCAAAATTTTATATACAGTTTTCTGTTTCTCCTTAATGGGATGCCGGATAGCGGTAAACATAGGAGCGGATTTGCTTCATAGTGGAAAGGGATGACTGTGTATCTTAAAAAAGTTGAGATGGAAAATTTTAAATCCTTCGGGCATAAATTAATTGTACCATTCTATCCTGGATTTACTGCAATTACTGGACCAAATGGTTCTGGAAAAAGCAATATTGTTGATGCGATTCTCTTTGTGCTCGGTCCGAAAAGCTCAAAGGTCATGCGAGCAGGTCGACTCACAGACCTTATTTTTAATGGTGGAAAAAACCGGAAGAATCCATCAAAGTATTGTAAGGTCTCGCTGGTATTTGATAACTCGCAGCGGAAGCTGCGGATTGACGCTGATGAAGTGACCCTCACCAGGATGATCAAACGAGCGCCCTTAAAAGATAACCCAGATAACTATTACAGTTACTTTTATATTAATAATCGTGCCGCGTCGTTTTCTGAGTTTGTTGACATCCTGACTCATGCTCGTATCTCTGGTGAAGGCTACAACATCATTAAACAGGGCGATGTCACAAGTCTTGTCGAGATGGGTTCTGTTGACCGGCGTAAAATCGTTGATGGCATCGCAGGCATAAGCACGTTTGATGAGGATATCGAAAAAGCGGACAAAGAGCGCGAGGATGTCGATAAGAACCTCGAGCGGATTGATATTATTTTAAATGAGATCACCAGCCAGATCCGTCAATTAAAAAAAGACAGGGATGCCGCGTATCGATACAAAGAACTGAAAGACAAACTCTACGAAACAAAAGCGATGATTGCGTATAAGAAAAAACAGGAAGTCGAATCACAGATCTTAGAAGTAAACAAACAAATAGAATCCTACGAGGGGGAACAAAAGAAATTCGAAGAACAGAAAGAAAAACTGAAGACGCAGTATACGCAGTTACAAGAGAAATTGGATGAGGTTGAGAAGAAAATCGGTGATGCTGGTGGCAATGAGGCAAACGATATTAAAGGAAAAATTGACGCGTTACGCTCTGATACAATCAAGATTGACGAGCGTATAAACTACTCAAATGATGAGGTGGCGGAGAAGAAAAAAGAAAAGAAAGAGTTAGAATCATCACTTGATGAAATAACAAAAGAGCTTGACGATTTTTCCACGCAGAAAAAAGAACTCACAATAAAAATCCAAGATATTGAAGTAACGCTCAAAACAAAAGAAGATGAACTTGGTAAGTTACGGGAAGAAATCGCGCAGTCTGATGACACGTCCATGGATATAACCAGAGAGCTTGTAAAGATGCGGGAGGAATACAACAACAAACAGACTGAGAAACATGAGTTTGAACTTAAACGAGACCGGTTGAAAGAAAAACTAGATGCATTAGATTTACAGATCGCTGAGTCACAAGAGACAAAATCCACCTATGAATTTGAGGTAAAAGATATCGACTGGCAGGCCGGAGAACTTCACAAGGGAAAACAAGAAAACAGCAAAAAAGTAAAGGAATCAGAGAAACAGTTGTTTGAGAAGAAGAGACGGGAATCCGAGATCACCGAGGAGCTTGCTGATCTCGAAAAAGCGATTCTGAAGATGCAGCGGGAACAGTCGAAGTTGCAGGCTGAGCGCGACGCAGTCCAATCCATAGGCTCAAAATATAATTCAGCAGTGGAGTCGATTCTAGCTGCTCGGAATTCAGGAGAGCTCAAGGGTGTTCGTGGGACGATAGCGGAGCTTGCGCAGGTTGATGAGAAGTATAAGTTGTCGTTAGAGATTGCTGCAGGCCCTCGGATGCAGGCTGTTGTTGTCGCAGATGATACCGCGGCAGCGGAAGCTATTGGGTATTTACAGAAAAAGAAGTTAGGACGGGCCACGTTTTTACCGATTAACAAGATGATCGTAGGCAAGCCTCGGGCACAGGCACTGATGACCGTGAAAGATGAGAGCTCCCAGGGATTTGCGATTGATCTGGTAAACTTTGACCAGGAATACAAGGGTGCATTTTGGTATGTGTTTGGCGATACGGTGATTGTAAATACGCTCTCCGATGCAAGACGATTAATGGGTGGCGTTCGGCTTGTTGACATGAAAGGTGATCTGATTGAGGCTAGTGGTGCGATGGTTGGCGGTAGTCCTCCCAGCGAACGTCTCTCGTTTGGCAGTGCCGATCAACGGATCCTTGATGAAATTACTCGGAAGTTAAATGGAGCGATTCAGAGCCAAGACATGTTGTCTGAGGAACTTGCACAGTTGAAAAAAGACATCGTTGAATTGGAGAATGCGTTTCGAACACTCAAGGTTGAAACCGATGCAGGGATTCAAACAAAAGATCTTGATGTGCGGAAGAAAGAGTTCGCAGGAAAACTCGACATTCTCACCAAAGACCTTGAAGGAAAACTGAAAGAAAAAGAATCAATCGAAGCAGAGGAGGTACAGATTCTTGCATCGCTTACTGAATGTGAGAAGCGACTCAAAGAGTTAGATGCACAAAAAGAAGAAAAAGGAAAACATCTGCTGAAAAGCACCAAGAAGGAAGTCGCCCAGGCAGTACGTAGCCTTGAGAAAACAGTGTCTGAGCTCCAGGAGAATGTGTTGAAGCTCCACAGTGAACAGGAAACGATTCAGACGAAAATCAAGTTGCTGGATGAACGGAAGACCGAGCTTACTGAGAAAATTACCGGAATTGATGCTGATTTTGAGACATTGAAACAAACAGTACAAGAGTTAAAGGGAACTCGAGCGAAAGGTCAGGATGAGCTCAAGGCACTGATGACTGTTGAGGAGACGATGAGTGGGAAGACCAAGGAGCTGGCAGTGGAACGCGATAAACTCTATAAAAAAACCGTTGGGATTGAAAACGAGCTGGAAACCATTAACACGAAAGCAGAATCATATCTTGATTTGGTTGCTCGGGCGAAATACCGGTTACCGACTCTTGAAGATTCTCTAAAGGAGTTTGATCAGGAGATCGCATTGTATCATGTAGAGATCACGGAGACGAAACTGCCTCCTATTGAATCGATGAAAGAAACGATTCTTTCTGTCGAGCAGACCATGCAGCAGCTCGAGCCGGTGAACATGCGGGCACTGGAAGAGTATGAGCATCAGATGGAGCGGAAGAAGAAATTCGATGAAGATATCGGACATCTCACTGATCAGAAGAAGAACCTCGTGAAGCTTGTCGGCGAGATAACCAGTAAGAAGAAAGAGCAGTTCTTTGAGGTGTATGATGAGATCAATAAGAACTTTAGAGAAATTTATGCACAGTTATCAGAGGGTGGGGAAGCTGAGTTGTTATTGGAAAACGAGGAGAGCGTCTTTGAAGGCGGTTTGACGATTAAAGCGCGGCCTCATGGGAAGAAAGTGTTGCGACTCGCTGCACTTTCAGGCGGGGAAAAAAGCATTGCATCGCTTGCGTTTATTTTTTCGATTCAGCAGTACGACCCAAGCCCGTTCTATGTGCTTGACGAGATAGACATGTTCCTTGATGGTGTAAACGCGGAGATCGTCTCACGGATGATTAAAAATCGAGCGGAGCATTCTCAGTTCATTAGTGTTTCGCTCCGTAAGATTGCACTCAAAGAGGCGGACTACCTCTATGGAGTCACGATGCATGATTCTGGTATCTCTGAGATGATAGGAAATATCGACCCTGAATCAGTAGGACCAAAGGGAGAAATCAAAACGGCTGTACAGGAGGTGCTCCCACATGGAGCTGGATAACGACGTCATCAACCATTTATTGTTTCATAAAGCCTTAATCGATGAAACCAATGATATGACCCGGATCAACCAATATCTTGAGCTGGCGAAAGCAGCTGTTACCGGGGAGTCTGCTGCCATTGAGGACCCATTTGACCGATCAGTGTATCTCGCGTTTGATTTGGTGTTGAACCAGAATATGAACCCCTGGGATATCGATCTCGTTGGTTTCTCAACGATGTATCTGAAGCGTGCGAAGAAAGAGAAAATCGATTTGATGACCGCTGGTAGAATTATCTACATGGCATGGAAAGTCCTGCGAATGCAAAGTGATCACTTGGTCGTGAACATGGAGACCAAAGAAGAAGTTATTGAACAAGGCTTCGGCTGGGAGGATATCCCGACCGCCACCTGGCTTGCAAATGATGACGAGTACTCCTACACGAATTTACTTATGAAAATGCCGCAGTCACCTCTTGAGGAGCCGTTGCGTCGTGATTCCACACGAAAAGTCACGCTTATCGAACTCCTGAGTGCTTTTGATGAGGTACGGAAGGAATCAGAACAGTACCAGATCCTTGACCAATTACGACAGGAAGAGCGCATACAACTTGAGCAGAAAGCATTCAAAGCAATGAAAGGCTCAGCACACGAAGACCATCTTGAAGAGGATGTCGCGACCGTCTGGGAACGGATCTGTCAATTCTCAAAAAAATCCATGAATTTTTCTGAGCTCTGCGAGGGCGATAGTGCTGAGGAACGCATTAAAACATTTGTCTCTATTTTGTTCCTCGCCTACGAAAAAAAGATTATTGTTCACCAACAGAAATTCCCGTATGGAGAAATTTATATTAAAACAATCGGATATACCTAAGAGGAGAACAGATATGAGCGTAAAAGAAGATCGCGTGGTTGAATCCCTTTTATTTTCTGCAGGGAAACCACTCAGTATCGAGGAAATCCAGGAGACGACAGGGTTATCACCAAAACATGTCAGCGAGGCGATCGAACATCTCATGCAGTCGTATAACACCGAACGGAAAGACGAAACATCTCTTGAGATCGTGAAAGCAGGCAATAAATTCATCATGCAAGTGAAAAAAACGTTCACCGATCAATCGATGATGGTAGCAAAACCAGAGATTAAAACCGATCTTCTGAAGACCCTGGCGCTGATCGCGTTTCATCAACCAGTGAAACAATCAAACCTGCGTCATATGATAGGTGAACGGATCTACGCTGATGTTGACCAACTGATGGGCATGCATCTGATTCATTCGGCACCCCATGGATCAACAGAGCTTCTGACAACAACAAGGCTATTCCCGGAGTACTTTGGTATTGATTCAACAAGACCTGAAGAGATTCGGGAGTTCTTAGCAAAAAAGGTTATCGGACATGTAGTGAAACAAAAAAGCGTTGAATCCTCAGAAACCGAAGAACACCCCGCTCAAGAAGAAAACAACGAAGAATCCCCCTCTGAAACCCGCATGAAAACAGATAAATAGAATGGTTTTTTCTCACGTTTCTTTCATTTTTTTTAAAAAAGCAATGGTATGAAGGCGTATATTTTTAAAGAACTATTTATTATAAAAATGTAAACAAAGGAGGAGTATTTGATGTTAAAACCAAAAATAAAAGTAGGGCATTATTACGAATTAAAATTAAAAGAAGACTACAAGATACCATTTGCTGTGTTGTATGGTTTTGAGAGGGGAAAAAATAAGGATGTGTATACTGTAATGATGTACACTGGTACTGATAATTTTGAGTTTCCTATTGAAGAATTCCAATTTGATACATGGGTTAAAGAGGGGCGAATTAAAGAAATAACTTCTGACGAATTATTGGTTTATGCCTTAAAGATACAAGGATTAATTTTTTAGAGGTATGGTTGTACGGTGGAAAGGCGATAGGTGAAATCGTCCATCCTAAAAAGAAACAAAAAAATAGGTCTGTTAACGACTAGCACAAAACATGGTTTCTTAAGTAAGGTTATGTTTTTAAAGAAATACGAGTTATGATATCACACTGTGGGAGAGAGACCTATGGTGGATTGTCCGAATTGTCGAAAAAATAACGTTGATGATGCTGCTTTTTGTACGAAGTGTGGTACGTCTCTAAAACCTGATGCCGCTTCTCCACTCGAACGACATGCAAAGATGTTTGCACAGGATATGCAACAAATGGGAAAGAACCTAGGAGAATCCATGACACACGCTGCATCGCGCATCCAAGGAGACTCACGTGATGTGGGAAAACGCTTTGAACAGAGAGTCGACCAGGCAGGTAAACATATAGAGAATTGGTATGATCGTACGTTTGGTGTTCTTGGGCCATTGCTCGCAAGTTTTCTCTTTTTAATTATCCTGCGTCTTGCTATCGAAATTGCGAGAATCTCTGGGGATGATGTCCCTGAGATGAGTGCGATAACCTCCGTTATCCTCCTGTATTTACTCCCGCTCTTTGGTACGACGCTTCTTTCTAACTATATATCGTACTTCGCAAGAAAATCCTTTAAATTTAGGATTTTTTCTCCTCTTTTCCATTCGATTGCTTTGATTATTTTCCTGTGGATTGTTACAAAGATCCTCGATACTCTTCGATATCGATTACAGAATGCAGACCTTGGAACAGCTGCAGTAAACATTGAAAATAGTCTCCCAACGGTTTTCGTCTTCGTCCTTCTCATTGGATATGTGATCCTCGCAATAACAATGCCGCGTGAACAAGAAAAAAAACCATGAAAAAAGAGGTTTTATATAGAACAAATGATTATCGTATGATTGGTTGGAGGCCGAGATATGGTATATTGCGCGAAATGTGGAATACAAAACGATGATGATGCAATCTATTGTAAAAGCTGTGGAGCTCCTCTTCATGGTTCAAGACATGACCATGACCGAGCACGGGATAAACGGTGTGAAGAGGAATGCGCTGGTGGAAAAAGCAGTCGCGGATGGGCGTTGTTCTGGGGTGTTATTATCATCCTTATCGGTCTGACGATATTTTTTGAAGTTGTCTTAAAAGAAATGGCGAAAACATATTCCTCACTTTCCTGGGTGAACACGGTTCAGTGGAACTGGATTTTTGCTGGTGTGATAGCGATTTTTATTATCATCTTTGGAATCCGCGTCATCTCCCGAAAATAATCGTAGCGACATAGATCTTACAGGATTGGAGACAAGAACTACAGAGACGTCTATGATGCCAGCGGGAGAGCTGAATCCTGGTATCAAGCCAGAGGATACAAAGAAGAATCATAAAAAATCCATACACTGATTTTCCTGAAAGTTCTACGATGCTCGTTGTTATGAAGAAGAAACTAAGAACCAATATAGCATTGGACAAGACATGAATGATCGAATGTCGACTCTCTCGTATGATTTCTAGGTACACAAGTACTATGACAAGCAGACCTAGAAAGAGCAGCAGACGGGAAATCGTTGGTGGTTGCTGGAACGGAACAACGACATAGAGTATCATCAGAATGATTGAAAGAAGACAACCAATAAGGAGGCCTAAGCACCCTGCGCACCATGTTTTATTCTGAAATTTCATTCTATGTTTTTCGAAGGTTTTACAGTCGGGGTGATGTCCTTGAAACGACCGTTGTAATGCATCAGTATAGTTTTTTACTGTGTTATCTTTTTTAGAAATGAATGGTCGTACCCAATTCGGACGGAGCGAAAAAGATATACCAAAGACACAACATACGATGAATACTCCTGGAACAACTATCTTTTCTAGTACTACCATTGTACGGGTAGGGGCCGGTGTCATAAAAACAAAAACAACAAGAAGAGCTGCTCCAACAGCAGACAACACGAGATATGATAAAACGATTTTTGTCTGATTCAAATTAATCTCCTGAATTTCTCAAGTACGAACTGCCCGGCCATATGTCGATACAATGTTCGTTTCAATTTATTTTTCGAAAGCACTCTTACGATGTTTTTTGTAAGTGATCCGTAAAACGTACGGTAACAACGCCACAGTTCCTCCTGAACTTCCTTTCTCGTGAGTGATTCCGTTGACATGATCGCGTGTGCCATATCATAATTCGAATAATTCGTATCTTCAATCCAGCCGTTTTTCTTTGCAGTTTCATAGTAGGTAGTACCTGGGAATGGTGTGAGTGTGGTATAAATCGAAATATCTGGGGTAAGATCAAGGCTGTACTCACGGAGTCGTTGAATAGATTCATGAGTATCTCTTCGCGCGCCAATGATAAACATCGCTTGTGAAAAAATATCGTTTTGTTTCATTATTTTCATCGCTTCATACGCATCTTGTGTTTTGATTCCTTTCTTATATTCATTTAATATCTCCTGTGAGTCAGTTTCGACACCACATAAAATCCAATAGGTGCCCACTTCACGGAGTTTTGCAATCAGATCCGGATGTCGCGCTATGTCATCGATTCGTGCCTGGAAAAATAACATGACGTCATCTTTGCACCGTCGTTGCCGTAGCTCGTTGTATAATGGTTTTCCTCGAACACTCAGTTTCATATGATCATCAGAAAACCAGAGGAACACACCCCCATAGGTTTCATTGAGGAATTCAATTTCATCAACGATTCTTTTTGCTGATTTTGTTCTCCATCTGCTTCCCCAGTGGTTCCATTGCGTGCAGAACGAGCATTGATGTTCGCATCCTCGAGCACCTTCAAGTATCATGTACGGTGTGTTCCTCCCTGCCATCATGGTAAAATGGTACCGTTTCATATTTTTTTCAACAAGATGGTAGGCTGGATATGGGAGACTATCAAGATTTTCAATAAGAGGACGTTGTTGGGTGTGGATTATTTTTTTATTTTTTTGAAACGAGATTCCTAACACATCGTTTATTTTTTTCTCATTAAGAATCGTTCTTATTAGATCAACTAAAGTGAGTTCCCCTTCGCCTCTTACGATATAATCGATCTCTGGAAAGCTTTGCAGCGATTCTTCCGGGGTGAACGAAAAATGAATACCACCGACAATCGTCACGATATCCTCGTTGACGGTTTTTGCTATCTCACAGGTTCTCGCACAGGAATATGCGTTTGTGGTAAAACCTGATGTGAGTACCATGGATGGATCTGTTGATGCGATGTATTTTTCTAAACCATTCCAATCGAGTCGGTCTGCCTGGCAATCAACAATGTCAATTTCTACATCAGGGAGCTCTCGTTCTACATAGGCCGCAAGGATCAACAATGTGGACGGCGGAGGGAGGTACTCCCCCATGACAAACCAGAAGTTCCGCGGTGGTTCGACAAATAAAATCTTAGAATTCATCTGCATCTATTCAGGTAATCGGGAATCCATAGAAATAGATTTTCACCTACTCAAAGTTACAAGGAATTTGGAAAAAAAGAAAAGGAGAGGAGGTATTAGAAGAACTTCAATACGTCTAATTCCTTAAACGCGCTGTTTCCCTCTTTGTCATACGCAACGACTTTAATGGTGTAGGTAAAGAATGCTCTCTCGCTCCATGTCCAACCGTACGGTGCGGTCGTGTCAGTTTCTTTTAACTGCTCGTCAGTATAGAATTCCACACGGTCAATGCCTGAATCATTGTCTGTTGCGGTCACGTTGACATCGATCTTTCCGATGATCAATGGCGATTTGAGTGCGAAGATCTCTATATTCATGAAATACAGCGCGTTTATTGGTTTGGTGATCTCGATAGTCGGTTTTGTGGTATCTGGTACTGGGCAGATGACGACTGCTTGTTCGACAACGGTGTAATTAAAATCTGCTTGATAATCTGATAGCCACCATTCGCAGTTGATATCAGGTTTCGGAGAACCAACAGAGACGTTGTAGATATCATGCGAGACGTTCGTCGCGTCATTGTGGTCGTTTGGTGATGGATTGGCGACATCTAAGGTAGGATCACTGAACGCAATCTTGAATTCTTCGGAGTTTACTCCTGCGCAGGTGACATAGTGTCCCTCGCGTTTCTCTGAGTACGGTGGTGGATTGTAGTATTCTGTTTTAAAGGTCCAGTCAAAGGGGTAACCATATGGATCGCTCGGCACGCCACGCATCCATCCTTGACCAGGTGGATAGGGGTTTCCAACATCGTAATACCATGAATAATGATTACCCGAAAGAGTTTGGACGACATCAAAGTAATAGAGGGATCCCGGAGTCAATGGAATACCGGTGGGAAAGATGAATTCCACCCAGGTCGGACCGCCAAGGGCACCAGGATTCATTATTATAGTTCCTATTGGTGGTGAGGGTGAAGGAGCATTATATACATTGATTTGCACATTACAGGGGGTGCCAACCATTGTAAGGCGGATCTGTATTGCATCAAGTCTTGTTGCAGTTGGAACAAATTCTTGGTAATCGGTCCAAGTGGCTATCTTGCAGAGCTCAGCAATTGACCCAAGGATTTGAGATTGATCGATCATTAAAGGACCGATGATATAATCATAAGAGCCTAATAAGAGAATGACATTCTGACTTCGTTCTATTTCACTTTCTATAAAGCTAAAGGTTGGGCGGTCATAGGTTTGTACGGTAAATTTATCGGTAAGACCGGTTGTAGTAAACCAGTCGGAAATCGCGGTCTGCATATCGTTGATATATGTGGTGCCTTTCCCTGTGGTGTTCATTGCTCGTGCGAGGTTTTCGATAAGCAATGGAACATTGACTTTTGCATGGTCGTCACCAGCGCCATAATCTTGTATCAGCGTAAACTGATCCTGACCGTCACCAGGGGTACCGGCTGGGTCAGCAAATTTTGAGTCAAACCACCAGAAACAATTCGCAACCGCGACCGGGCCACAGAACGCCCATTCCTCAACATCATCACCAGTCGCGGTGCTATTGAGATAACAATCAAGGCCGGGAGCGATGCAGTTTTCAGCGATATTAAATACATCATCACCCGCAACCGTTGAATCGATTATTCCATTTGGTCCGGGGCTTATCTTTTTCCAACGATCTTGTTTTTGATCAAAATCCGGAAGCCCTTGTGGTGAATAATTCGGATACGATGGTTTCCAGTACCATCCTCTACTTTCCATCGTTTTATTGGTTTTATTTACAATCGATGTGTTCATTGCCTGTGCTGAAGCTATTAAAAGAACGAACAACACAACGAGAGAAACAACAGCCTTTACATATTTGTTCGTTTTCATTTTTTTATGCCTCCATTTTTTTTTAAAGTAATTCCTATACAACGGGGAGATGAGGATATATCCGTATCCATCTTGGTTTCCTCCCCCGTTATACAGTTCTCTACAAAAAATAAATTCAACTTCTTATATATATAATTTGTTCTAGGGAATGCCTTATTTTTTCATTGAGCAGTGGTTTTATTTTATCCACAGAGATTTTCTTTCTAATATCCTTCAAATATCAAAATAAAAAACCCCCAGTTAAAATACAAAAAATTATTGTTGATCTGATAAAACCATAGATAGGGAATATCGATTTATTATGATATTAAGATTTTTAGAGATTCATCGAAATCCAACGGAGTATCAGTTTCGATTAAATTCTATTGGTTTTACAATGTTTTACTCCAGAGGTAGCAGAATTTTGGTTGCACACAAATAAGACTTGCTGTTTCATTATGGTCCTTGTTTTGTCCGTCGATTAAGACCGGCTCGAGACATTTTTTTTTCAGAGGAATCAATCTCAATATGTTCACCAGTCACCATATAGTAAATTTTCTCTGCAATTTTACAAGCATGATCTCCACATCGCTCTAAATACCGGGAAACCATCATATAATGGGCACCCTGGGTGATGTTCTTGTTATCTTCTATCATATACGATAAGCATTCGCGGAAAATGGAATAGCGGAGTTCATCAACGATCGATTCCCGTTCTTCTAAATTCTGGATTACTGAAATATCCTCCTTCACAAAAGCAGTAAGCACATCATCAATCATGCCACAGACAATCTCAGCCATATGAGGGATACTAATCAACTTCTTCATCCGAGGAACATCATGGAGTTCATCGGTAACTTTTGCGATGTCTTTCCCATAACGCCCAATTCTCGTAAGGTATGTATTCATTTTCAAACAACATGCGATCGTTCGCATATCCTTTGCCATTGGTTGATACAAAGCGATTAAACGAAGAGCTTTTGCTTCGATATCTCTATCCATATTTGCAATAGCCCCTTTTTTAGATTGGACCCAAGCGGCAAGCTCACTATTATCATTTTTCAGAGAGTCCGTTGCTTTCTGGAGCATCTCTTTTGCCAGTTGCCCCATTTTCAAGATATCGTTTTTCAGCTCGTCTAATTCATTATGAAATTTTTGTACCATATGCTTTTCCTTCTTTATCCAAACCGGCCGGTAATATATTTTTCCGTAAGTTCCTCATGGGGATCCTCAAACATTTGTTCGGTTTCACCAAACTCGATAAGTTTTCCGAGGTACATATATGCAGCGTAATCACTCACCCGTGCAGCCTGCTGCATATTATGCGTAACAATAATCACCGTATATCTTTTTTTCAACTCCGTCATGAGGTCCTCAATCTTTGCAGTAGCAATTGGGTCAAGTGCGGAACACGGCTCATCCATAAGAATAACCTCTGGTTCTATCGAAAGTGATCGCGCGATACATAATCTTTGTTGCTGTCCACCTGAGAGTCCCATCGCTGATTCAAAGAGTCGGTCCTTCACCTCATCCCATAACGCTGCATCTCGCAGGCTCTTTTCCACGATCTCATCAAGGCTATCCTTGTTGTTTACCCCTGAGACACGTGGTCCATAGGCAACGTTCTCATAAATGGATTTTGGGAACGGGTTTGGCTTTTGAAATACCATGCCTATTTTTTTGCGAACCTCGACCGCGTCAGCATCAGGACCATAGATGTCATTGTCATCAAAAAATACATGACCGGTGATCCTGCATGTAGGGATCACATCATTCATCCGGTTAAAACATCGGATTAACGTTGACTTCCCGCATCCAGAAGGACCAATAAGTGCGGTGATTTTATTTGACAGCATTTCCATGGAGATATCATATAATACCTGTTTTTCACCATACCAAAGATTGAGTTGTTCGGTTTTAATGACGACTTTATTAGCCATTGTTTTCACCATTTCATGGTTTTTTGATAATGATTACGAAGTAGTACAGCCACAAGGTAGATACCAATCACCAACAACAACAGGACCAGTGCGGTCCCCGCTTGATTTCGCGCGGAATTAGGGATTGACGTTGCAAGTATATACAAATGGAATGGTAACGCGTTCACTGGCTCCACAAACGAGTGAGGGATGAAGCTTGAGAACACCACTGCGGTAAACATGATCGGAGCGGTCTCACCGGCTGCTCGTCCAATGCCAAGGATGGCTCCTGTGAGGATTCCTGGTGCCGCAGGTGGTAACACCACCTTCTTGATAGTCTGCCATTTCGTCGCCCCTAGTGCAAGGCTTCCTTCTCGTAATGACTGCGGAACACTCTTCAACGCCTCTTCCGTTGTTCTAATAATCGTCGGTAGGATCATAAATGCTATAGTTATTTGACCGGCAAGTAGTGAAAACCCCATCCTTAGATAGAGAACGAAGAATGCGAACCCAAACAAACCAAACACTATCGAAGGAGTCCCATTTAACAGATCAGCTCCCGCGCGGATAATTTTAGTTAACCGTCCTTCTCGTGTGTATTCTATAAGATATATCGCTGCACCAACGCCTAATGGTAAAGCGATAGCAATTGCACCTGAAACCAGATATAACGTACCGATAATCGCTGGGTAGATCCCGCCAGATCTACCGAGATTGCTCGATCCCTGTGACAGGAATTCCCAGCTGAGTGCTCCTGCACCGTTTGAAATGATATACGCAAGGATTACTCCAAGGATCACAATCACAGTAAGAATAGCTACCGCGATTGCGATAAAAGCAATCCGCTGACCGGTCTTTGCTGAAACTTTTTTTCTCAGATAGTACACGGCTCCTACAACAAGACCAATGCATACTGTAAGAAGTATTCCCATGGAACTAAGCAGAATTACCACACACAGTATAATGATGGTAAAAACCAATGTTTTTCTGATTTGCTGTTTGATCGAAACGCTAAGGCGCGTCTTCTTCTTTGAGGGGGATCGTTGTTTTTCTTTCAACCGGTTTAAAATAACTGTTGCAATAATATTTACCGCTAGCGTGATTATGAGCAGAAGGAGAGCAACCCCAAATAACGCGTGATAATGGTTACTTCCTGCCGCTACCTCTCCCATTTCGATGCCTAAGGTTGCTGTCAGTGTTTTGATGGGGGCAAACACATTGGTGATAGATGTAGGGATGAGACCATAGGTTGGGTTCCCACAGACCATCATTACTGCCATTGTTTCACCAATCGCACGCCCTATCCCAAGAATAATCCCTGCGGTAATCCCCGACAAGGCTGAGGGGACAATGACTTTACTAATAGTCTGCCATCGTGTCGCCCCAAGTGCAAATGAGCCTTCTTTGAACTCGCGAGGAACTGAACTAATCGCATCCTCTGCAACACTAGTGATTGTAGGAATCGCCATGATCCCGAGCAAAAGAGAGCCAGCCAGCCAGGATTCACCAGAGGGTTGGTTAAACGATATTCGCAGCCATGTTGTGAGCACAATTAAACCAAAAAAACCATAGACTACTGAGGGGATGCCGGCAAGAAGCTCAATTGCAGGTTTTATCGCTGCTTTCATTTTCGGGGTCGCTATCTCTGAGATGAAGATCGCGCTCCCGATACTCAGTGGAATGGCCACAATCATCGCACCGAGTGTGACGAGAAGTGTTCCTACGATGAGAGGAAACGCGCCATACAATGGCGGTTCACCGGTAGGGTTCCATCGAGTCCCTGAGAGAAACTCCCAAAGACCGGCGGTTTGAAAAATAGGGTATCCATCCTTGAATAAAAAAATAATGATAGAAAAGATTACGATGATCGCAGAGATAGCGGTAAGAAAAAGAACTGTTTTGATGCTTTTTTCCTTGATGTTCTTTTTCGAAAGAAAGAATTTTTTGAATGGTTTTTGTAGTTTTTCGCTTCGCAGAGGTTTCCAATCCTCCTTACCTACATCTTCCTTGGTTTTTTTTCAACCCCTATTATTTTGTTGCAAGAAACTGAATCCATAGATCTGCTTCAAGTTTTTAACAGGGGAAATAGTTGTTTAACTGAACTCGTTCCAGTTGGTAATCTCACCTTTGTAAATTGCTTTTACTTGTGCAAGCGAGAGGTTATCGACAGAGGTATTTTCTGGGTTGACGATGAGGACGATAGCGTCACTTGCGATCGTATATTTGACCAGTTCTAAATTACTTTCTGATGATTTCAGGTCACGAGATGACATGCCGATGTCCACGGTTCCCGCGCCAACTGCTGTGATACCTGCGCCCGAGCCAGTGGAACTCACGGTTATTTGGAGACCTGGGTACAATATCATGAATGTTTCTTTTGCTTTTTCAAGTATGGGAAATACTGTCGTTGATCCACCGATGCTCAGAATTCCACTGAGACTTTTTCCCGTGGAATTATACGTTTCGGTTGTTGGTATAGGGACGAATCCTTCTTCTTGGACGATTACTTGTCCTTCAGTGCTTTGAATGAAGGTAATAAATTCCTTTGCCGCTCCTGTTGCATTTCCCTTGGTAAATACGTAGAGGTTTCGTGCAATCGGATATGTTCCAGAAAGGACGTTTGCTGGGTTTGCGGCAATGTTGTTTATCGTGAGTGCTTTGACCCCACTATCGACATAACCAAGGCCGACGTATCCTATCGCACCAGGGGTTTGTGTCACGGTTTGGTAGATGCCACCGTTAGAGTTTTTTTCCAAGTAAAATACGCTGAAATTATCTTTCGTCATCACGTATTCCCAAAAGAACTCTCGCGATCCTGATGCACTATCTCTACCAACGACGACTATCGGAAAACCTTTCTGAGATTGAATGCAGCCACTACCAAGTATTGAAAAAATCACGATGATTGAAATGAGCCCAATCATGAGTTGTTGTAATTTTTTTTGTTCTCTTTTTTGTTCGATTGAACTCATCGTACATCCTACAACCCGTGTAAAAATATATACTTTATTCACCATATACCTTACTAGCATATATAGTATTATGAAGTCAACAGAATTTTATAGAGGTTTATCTGGTGAAGAAGTATTCTCTTTAGATATATTCTTAAAAAATAAGAGGGGTTTATATTCTGATAACCGATTATAGGACGGCAGCATAGGGGGACAGTTCTCTCCCAAGAAAATCAATAGGAGCAATGTGATTCATATGGGGATTCTTTCATGGTTAATACCGCAAGAAAAACATTTTTTTGACATGATCGAGACACAAAGTAAAAATGTTCTCGTTGGCGTCGATGCACTTGTTGACATGCTACAGCATTATACAGATATCGATAAAAAACGAGAGGGAATTAAAAAAATAGAAAATGACGGGGATAAAATGGTTCATGATATCTTTTCAGAGCTCAACAAGACATTCATCACCCCAATTGACCGAGAAGATATTTCAAAGTTAGTATGCTCTCTTGATGATATTCTTGATAACCTTGAGGCAGTCGCAGAACGTTTAGTACTGTATGAGATAAAAAAACCTCCGATCTATATGCTTGAATTTGCAAAGACACTGCAAAAAACAACCAAAAACGTTCATGGAGGCATCAATCTCCTGAGGAATTTTAAGGAGGCAAATAAAATAAGAGGATTTTGTAAAGAAGTCAACACCTTAGAAAATGAAGGAGATGCACTGTTAAGGAAGGCAACTGCTGAACTCTTCACAAAAAAAGACCCCGTTGAGATTATTAAAATTAAGGAATTATACGAGGATTTAGAAGCAGCAATCGATCGCTGTGAAGATGTTGCTGATGTCATCGGAGATATCCTTGTAAAATATACGTAACAGCCGAAAGGAAACCAGCTATGTCTGAACTTACAGCAATTCTCTCACTTTCACCATTCGTTATTTTTCTTATTTTCTTAGCACTTGTTTTTGATTTTCTTAACGGCATGAACGATTCCGCTAACTCCATAGCCACCGTGGTTTCAACAAGAGTACTCAAACCAGTTCAAGCGGTTAGCTTGGCTGCGTTTTTTAATTTCGTTGCCGCTTTCGGCGTACCACTTCTCGTTGCACGAACCATCGGTATAGGTATAATAGATCCACGGATTTCAACGCCAATACTGGTGTTTTGTGCTCTGCTTGGAGCAATCGTTTGGACTGCAACCGCTACACATTGGGGTCTTCCCATCTCTGTTTCTCATGCACTTATCGGTGGTCTGATTGGTGCAGGTATCGCCGCAGCAGGAATAGGTGTAATTCAGGATGGATTATGGAAAGTATTGGTTTTTATGATTATTTCTCCATTTCTTGGTCTTGTTATTGGTTTTTTCTTCATGATCGCGGTTCTCTGGATAATTCGAAGAAAATCACAAAGTAAGGTAGATGGATGGTTTAGAAGACTACAATTAATTTCTGCTAGTGCTTTTTCATTTAGTCACGGAACCAATGATGCACAAAAAACAATGGGTATTATTTTTTATCTTCTTTTAGGAACCGGATATTTTGCTTCTCTAGGTGTAATCCCCGGTCATGAAACAGTACCTATCTGGGTGATATTATCTGCTCATACCGCTATAGCATGCGGTACCCTATTTGGAGGGTGGGGTGTTATCAAGACTCTTGGCCAGAAAGTAGCAAAATTACGACCAGTGCATGGTTTTGCGGCAGAAACATCGGCTGCAGGCACTATTATTTGTTGCTCGTTTGCTGGGATTCCCGTTAGCACAACACATACAATCACTGGTTCAATCATTGGAGTCGGATCTGCGAAACGAGCAAGTGCTGTGCGATGGGGGGTCACAAGGAATATTGTTTGGGCATGGCTTCTTACGATACCAATTAGTGCAGTAATAGGATATGTAAGTTATTCTATCATCTTTTTATTTCTGTAAAAAAGAAATGTTTTTTTTCTCTAAACCTTTTTAAGAACACCAATGATTTCACATGGAAAGGGTATTTGTCATGAACGCGATGAAACGACTCCTCTGGTGGCTTCTTGCAGGCTCAGTTGGTGGTGTTAATCGCGGACGGATACTCGAAGAACTTTTTCAAACGCCTCATAACGCCAATGAACTTTCAAAACTTATGGTGTTAGACTACAAGACGATTCGCCACCATCTTGAGATTTTGGAAAAAAACCGTTTGATCATCTCAACAGGTAGCGGATATGGAAAAATGTTCTTCCCCTCAGAATTATTAGAAGAAAATAAACTTGTATTTGATGAAATTTGGGGTCAAATTGGGAAAAAACAAATAAAAGATGAACCACCTAAAGGTGAATAAGATATGAAAGATTTTCCGTACAAAAACACGATAAGTCCAAAAGCGAAGGCTTTAATTGTTATCGCGAGCCTTATTTTTATCGGAATCGTTGTTGGGTTTATTTTCTCAACAATTGGATTCAACTCTATCAAAGATGCGCTTCAACAATCAGGGTATCAAGCCACGGATGCACAGGAAAGACGATTTTCTTTGCTCTACACTGCTTCGATGATAATCAACTGTGTTGATATTGTACTTCTCATCGGTATCCTCTGGATCTACATTGATTCGTATAGAAAGACAAAATCCAGTTTTATGCTGGGTCTTACGTTCTTCATCGGTGTGCTTTTCACGCGATCAATAGTCACCCTGATTACGGTTCATTCTCTGTTCACAGAGTATGTACGAGCCATCCCAATTCTCACGAAAGCATTAGGAATGGGAGGCGGATTTGGTTCGCTCAGTTTCTTCCTAAATGTCTTTGAAATTATTGCAATTAGTATTCTTCTTTACCTCAGCATGGAGTAATTCGCAGAATTTGGGTTTGTTTTGGGTACAAGTTGGAGGAAAATCTGGTCAATTCAAATATAAACAAAACACCATAATCTGTTCTAAGGTGATATAAAATGAAAAAACAATGGATGACCGGAATAATAATTGGCGTGCTCCTTCTCATGGGGGCCAGCACTATGGTCTACGCAAAAGGACCTCTGTATGGGAACCAAGACATTTCCATACAAGCGACAAGCGAAAACACGGCTGTAAAAACCGATACAACACTCCCCTTATCCACCGACACACCGCAAGTAAAATTCAGAGGAATCTGGGGATACGAAGGATCCAATGAAACCTGTGGGTACCTTGGTGGCGTTCTGGTAAAACGAGAACGTGTTGTCGTACTCAAAGGCCTGTGGAACACCACAGACAACATGACAAAAGGAAACATCGTGGGTATCCTTAAAAGAGGTTATTTCAATGGCAAAATCATCACACAAAACCAGACAAAATATCGCATCGTCGGACTCTACCGGTACGATGCAGAAAACAACCTGTTGCATCTCCGCTGGATGACCGCGCAACAGACAGGATGGGCACACTGTCGTATCCTTGTCAATTAATGAGAAACATCTTCCTCCCCTCTTTTTTTCTTCGCTCACCTCAAGTTATTCAGCGTATTTATTAATTCATCATAAATTTGGGCAAAATTTTGGTATAAATTTATATATAGCTTACCCTCTTCTTATCTTAAGAATATAAAAAGGGAGAATATATGATGAAGAAAATAGCGATTATAAGTCTCTGTCTATTATTATTAGCCTGAGTTTCGCACTTACTGGACTCTTTCTAGATAAAGCAATCACTCGGGCGTTC
>JADBLO010000075.1 GCA_014894395.1 Thermoplasmata archaeon | reverse complement strand
ATATCCTTGATTTTCATAAGAGTAAAATTATTTATCATTATTTATATTTTATGTAGAAGTAAATTTACTCGACTTTCTTTTCATTTTTTTTTCAAATCACTGTTCAAATCTTTGGTAATACTATCTATGAATTTTATATCACAATATCTCAAATTTGAGATTTTATAATATATATTATATTTCATAATTGAAGGCAACTTGAAAAACTCTTGTTAATGCTAGTGGCATATTCCTTAAAAATTTAAAGTCTAAGATAACAATTTTTAATAGTTTCATCAACCTCTCCTGTAGTTATTTAAAAGGTCATACCCTATAAACAATGAATGTAATAATTATTATAATCGATTACATGTTACAATGTAATGCGTCGATATCATCGGTGGTGCAATAGTTGGCTAACTTACCCATATATCCTCCCAATAATTTTTATTGGAAAGAAAAATATGTTGCATTTACCTACAGTACAAAACTTCATCTAGAAGAGTTTCAAATAGACGCAATAGAACTAATCGATATGCTCCATAATCCTGTTCCATGCCCTAAAAGTAGGATATTCAGAAAAAAATGATATCGAAATATGCAGCATGAAAAAGGGAAGAATCTTCAGAATAATTCTTTTAAAGATTACTGCATAGACGTCCAAGCCGATTGTTGGGTTGTAAAACATGTCAAACCAATATAAAAAGAAAGAAAAAGAATCAGATACCCATTCCTGGGAAAAAGTTGAGCGTAAGCTCCCCGATGGATTTAGCTATTACTATCTTATTTGTAAAGAATGCCATCTAGTAAGATATCCTGGCCCTGAACTACAAAAAATACAGGATTACTCAAAAAAGAACCTATTTTTATCAGTGAGAGATTGGATACTACTTCTCTTGCATATCGGCGAATCGATCTATATCGATAATCCAAAAAAGAATTATATTGCGGGAATAACCCGATTCCAAAAAATGTTATTTTTAATTTTCTATGAATTTGCTCCGGAAAATGATATTCCAACTGAAAATCCAGGTTTTTATGGATATAAATATGGTCCATACTCAGATATCATAGATGAAGCCATTGATTTTTTAATTAGTAATGAAGACATCATTGTTACCGGAGTAAAGTCATCTTCAAAAGAAAAATTTTCTTTAACTGATAAAGGAAATGAGAAAGCTAAAAATATTTTATCGAAACTTACACAACAACAGAGGGAAAAATTAGTGGAATTTAGACTGTATTGGGATCAAAAAACCACCAAAGGATTAGTCACCCTTTCCACATCATAAATGATGTGGCTTTCCCCTCCGAGGGGAAGAAAATGCCTAACGGCATTTTACCAATAACTTTCCGGGCGAGTAGAGTAGGAAGAGGTCTTTCGACCTCTGTCCCCTCGTCAAACCGTACGTACAGATTTCCTGTATACGGCTTTCGTTTGTCGTAGCCCCATAACAGGGAATGAGCTAATATCCGTCTCACCAAACAAACAATTTTCTCTCTTCGCCAGTTTCACTTCGACTAGGGACTGCATCAGTAGCAACGATGTTGCAATTGCAGCCTTCTCCTGATCTGCATCTGAAAGCATGGTCCAAATCAAACTGTTTTGTTTTCGACAAACCAGAGTCCCTTTGCTCGCTGGGTTTTATCCTCCCCTCTGTCGCCAGGGTTCATAGGCCCCACCATCATCGCTACTATGAACTCGTCCGACCACTTGCACTACATTGCTTCGGTTTTCCCAATCTGGTTATGCCTCTACTACCCATTTCCCTATACCTGGGAGTCCACTATAGGACGCTTTACTCCTGGGATAGTGCAAGTTCTCCCATGGTCATACAACCATCCTTTCGACTCCATCCTAACCCTAATCAGACCTACCCGCCCCTAAACATCATCCCCCATTATTCAGTTAAGGGCATACAGGTTTCCCCTGGATGAAGGAGGGTCACCGCTAGATAGATCCCACCGCTGATTCGCCTTTTGCTTTGGGCTGGAGTCTGCGTTCAAACTCTTCAGATTCCTTGTCACCAAGGACACCCTGTCTGTCAGCTTCTGCACCCCATGGGGTGGAGCACAGGATGGATTTCAACCATCTGGATTGTTGTATTACATGGCGCACTTCATCCCTGACTTAAAAGTCATGGATTTCTCGCTCGGAATCCTTAAGATATCCCATTCTCGTATCTTTTTTAACACCTCTTCTTCAGGATAACCATCTTTATCCATATCAGAAACCCTCCGAGAGACGAGGATGGACTCGTCGGGATTTGAACCCGAGGCCTCCCCCATGCCAAGGGGGCGATCTTCCGCTGATCTACGAGCCCAGAGGAAACCCTAGAACCACCACCAGCAAATAAAATTTTTGGATAAAAAACTATTAGTAAACAAACAGTCCTTCATGATAGTAAGATGAAACAGCGACAACTCGAAATCCTCCTTCAGAAAGTCCCCAAACCAGCAACACCAGTTCCCCAGCTTGAACAATACATGACACCAGCGCCCATCGCTGCAGACATCATTTTTACCGCGTACCAATGGGGAGACATCGAAAAAAAAACAGTAGTCGACCTTGGGTGTGGCACCGGTATTTTTTCTGTTGGCGCAATATATATGGGGGCAAAAAAGGTTCTTGGTTTTGATATCGACAAAAACGTCATCGCAGCAGCAAAAAAGTACGCAAAAACCAATGCTCTTCCAATAGCATACACGATAAAAGACGTTGCCGCAGTGGATACAGCCTGCGATACCGTACTAATGAACCCGCCGTTCGGAGCACAGAAAAGCAACCAGAAAGCAGACAGGAAATTCATCGAAAAAGCATTTGAAATCTCCCGGGTTATTTATTCCCTTCATCTTAAAAAAACAATCTTTTTTTTGGAAAAAATGATCAATGCTTTAGAGGGAGAAATTACGTATCAAAAAGATTACGTCTTCCCAATTAAATGGATGTTTGAGTTCCATGATAAAGAAGTCGTCAAATACGATGTCACCCTACTACGGATCAACACACATCCCTGAGATTTTTTGTTCGAAGGCCGGAAACCAAAATCATAATAAGAGATGTTTCTTTCACAGGATTACAAAATAATAAAGGAAACTTACTATGTCGCAAGGAAGAAACAGAGATCAACGTATCGGCGTGTTCGTTGACGTTCAAAACATGTACTATTCTGCAAAAAACTTATACAACAAGAAAGTAAATTTTAAAATACTCCTAAAAGAAGCAATAGCAGAACGACGACTAGTACGAGCGATTGCGTATGTGATCAAAGCAGACGTTAAAGACGAACAAACATTTTACAGTGTGCTTGAAGAAATCGGATTTGAAGTACGATCAAAGGAGCTGCAGGTTTTTTATGGGGGTGCAAAGAAAGGTGACTGGGACGTCGGGATAGCCATGGATGTCATGCGACTTGCACCAAAGCTTGATACCATTGTCCTTATTAGCGGCGACGGTGATTTCTCTGACCTCCTGGAGCACGCGAAAAGCCTAGGATGCAGAACTGAGGTCATGGCGTTTGGACGAACCACTTCTCATAAACTCCTCGAAGTTGCAGATCTGTTCATTGATCTTGATAAAAACAACAAATACTTACTCACGCAGAAAAAGAAAAACTAGAATGGTTTAAAAACTCTTCAACTATTGACCCTAACAAAAATAATCAATGCGGTGTACCATAAAATCTTATGGGATGACACCGAGGATGAAGATAGACTCGACACGATAGAATAAATGAGAAAAACCAGTGATTTAGACGTCTTGTTTATCTTTCATAACGTATCCGAAAAGATAATAATATAGTACTTTATCTGCTTTCGACTTAAAAAAGTACAAAGAAGAAATTGGAATGTGATTGATGTGGCACGAACAAAGACTAAGAGATTCAGAGGATCCATGACACATGGAAAAGGAAAGAAAGGCGGTCGAGGCGCAGGATTACGAGGTGGCAGAGGAAACGCTGGACTTCATAAACACAAGTTCATGCACATGCTGAAATACATGCCTGATCATTTTGGTGTTCATGGGTTCAAACGAGACCCCAGTCTTGTCAAGGATGACCGAATCATTAACGTTGGTCAGTTGGACGAAAAGTTCCACGGGAAGAAGGAAATTGATCTTTCAAAAGAAGGTTTTGATAAGCTGTTGGGTGCAGGAATCGTTGAACACGGGTATAAAATTACGGTTAAATCCGCGTCGCAGAAAGCAATCGATAAGATTGCAGCGCACGGCGGGGAAGTGAAAATAGAAGAATAAGGGTTTTTCCTATGGCAGAAGAGAAGAAGAGCCGTTTATATGCCTTAAAGCCAATTATTGAACGCTGGCCTGCAGTGCAAAAGCCAGAGGTTCATGTGAATTTTAGATCAAAGATTTTCTGGACTGTTCTCTGTTTAATCCTGTATTTCATTTTAACAAACGTTATGATTTATGGGGTCAGTGGACAAGTCCTGGATATGTTTGCCAGTTATCGTGCAATTATGGCCGGGGCATCAGGTTCGATCATGCATCTGGGTATTGGTCCGATTGTGACGGCGTCGATCATTCTTCAGCTTTTCGTTGGTGCCAAAATCGTTAAACTCGATTTAACGAAAAAAGAGGATAAAGCGATTTATCAGGGAACTCAAAAAGTCCTCGTTATCGCCATGATCTTCATTGAAGCAATTCCTCAGGTGTATGGATATCTCAGTCCTAGTGAAGGTCTCACTGCGATGGTGGGCGGCAGGGGAATGGCAGATCTGATTATCATTTTACAGTTGTCCCTGGGAGCATATCTTGTCTTCATGATGGATGAGCTGATCTCCAAATGGGGTATTGGCTCTGGTATCTCCATGTTTATCGCTGCTGGTGTGTCGCAATCCATCTTCACCGGGCTCTTTAACTGGTTACCGGGACAGAGTTCTCAGCCGCTTAGCATCTCGAATCCCCCCGCAGGGACCATCCCAGGGACGTACTACCTTGCATCTAACATGAATCTTGGTGAATTGGTTGATGGTGGATTCCAAATTTTGTTTATCGGTCATGGCGGATTTCAGAATGCGATTGTACCATTGCTCGGTACCATCGTAGTCTTCCTGATTGTTACCTTCACAGAGTCATCGAGGATTGAACTGCCGCTAGCACATGCGAAGGTGCGAGGCGCTCGAGGGCGGTATCCTATTCGTCTGATCTATGCTTCGAACATTCCAGTTATTCTGATGTCAGCATTGTTAGCAAATGTGAACATGTTTGCGTTGTTGTTTTATACACACCCGGGATTGCAGGGTTTACCAGGAATAGGGCATCAATGGTGGATTGGTGCATATGATACGACTGGTGGTTCAACCATGCCGTATGCTGGAGGAGCGTGGTATCTGTCAAACCTCAATGGTGTGAACAGCTGGCTGATGCCTATTATTAGCGGAGGGTATGGTGGTCATGCGCCATGGCAATTTGCTGCAAAAGCACTCATCTACCTCTCGATTATGATTTTCGGATCGGTACTGTTTGCGAAATTCTGGATTGAGACAACAAATATGGGTCCGACTGACGTTGCAAAACAGATTCAAAAATCAGGTATGGTCATGCCTGGGTTCAGACGTGACCCACGGGTCTTAGGGAGAGTACTCGAACGATACATTCCGGTTGTTACCGTAATTGGTGGTGCCGCGGTCGGTGCCCTGGCAGCGTGTGCTGATGCCATCGGTACTATCGGAAACGCGAGTGGTACGGGGGTGCTACTGACGGTCGGTATCATGATTCAAATGTATGAGCAGATTGCAAAAGAACAAGCTATGGAGATGCATCCGATTCTAAGAGGATTCTTTGGAGCGGAATAGTGAGGAAGACCATGGGAGTCATTGTCGTGACCGGGATACCCGGGGTGGGGAAAACCACGGTGATGCAGAAAGCAGCGGAAGGGATGGATATCCAATTTGTCACCTTCGGGACCGTCATGATCGATATCGCGAAAGAACTTGGATTAGTGAAAGATCGCGATGAGATGAGAAAACTCACCCTTGATCAGCAGAAACAACTTCAGATAAAAACCGCTGAGAAAGTCGGTAAAATGAAGAACGTCATCCTTGACACCCATTGTACCGTGAAAACACCAAAAGGATACATGCCAGGGTTACCAGAATGGGTGTTACGGAAATTAAACCCGACCGCTATCATCATTGTTGAAGCAGATCCACAAGAAATCTTCAACCGACGGGCAAAAGATACGACACGGAACCGGGATTCTGATTCTGTTGAAAAAATCGCGGAGCATCAAATGATAAACCGGGCAGCAGCCATGGCATATGCCACACTCACCGGCGCGACCGTGAAAATCGTGTTCAACCATGACAATGCACTCGATGCCGCTGTAAAAGAAGCCGAGCCCGTGATACGATGAGAAAACTTGATGATTTCGCCCAGGCGGGGCAACTGCTCCTCATGATGCTTCTTCTCTTTGTCATGATTTTAATCTTTGGTGATGCAAATATTAGAAACGTGATCGCACTCTCACTTAATTCCGCGTTTGCACCTCTTATCGGGTTCGGTGGAGCAAACCCGTTGCTCACTATAGTGCTTGCTGGAGTCATTGTTGTGTTTCTTTCATCGTTTTTTACCCATTTGTTTACCAACTGGAAAGCAATGGGCCAAGCACAGGAAGCTAGTAAAGCATTCAATAAAGAAATCACCAAAGCAAGAAAGGAAGGTAACACCAATCGTTTGCAGAAGCTGATGAAGATGCAGCCGCAGATCATGAAGATGACCACCCAATCATCCGGTGGGATGATGAAGTCGATGTTCTTCCTATTTATCTTCATCGCGCCGATTTTCATCTGGCTTACCTATTTTTTAGGGAGTATTGTTCATTATTCTTTCTTTACGGTCCCCTGGGGGAGCGGTGTCTCCTTATTTGAGCGGGCAAGTTTCATCATGTCAAACTGGTTTTTACTCTACATGATTTTCTCGTTTTTAGCAGGTCAGCTGATACGACAGGGTTTAAAATGGATCAGCTGGTCGGACTGGTGGCAGAACATGAGAAAAACCATCAGACCGTCTCCGAAATAGGGGAACTATGACAACGATCACCATTAGTGGTCTTCCAGGAACCGGTAAAACAACAGTCGCGAGACTTTTAGAGAAACGATTCGGGTTGCGATACGTGTATTCTGGTGAGATTTTTCGGGAGATGGCGAAGAAATATAAGATGTCTCTTGAGGAGTTCGGCGAGTATTGTGAGACCCATCGGGAGATCGATGAAGAACTCGATCGGTATCAACTCGGCATTTTACGAGAGGGAAACGTCATTGTGGAAGGAAGGATCTCCGGCTGGCTTGCGCATCAGAACCATATTCCTGCGGTGAAGGTACTGTTGGATGCCGATATTAATGTCCGTGCCGGTCGTATCGTGAAACGAGAGCAAGGAGACGTTGAGAAGAGGAAAAAAGAGATCCTCAAACGGGAGAAGAGCGAGGCAACTAGATATAAAAAATATTATGGTATCGATGTACGTGATACCTCAATTTACGATGTCATCATTAATGCGGGGGATAAAACTCCTGAGGAAATCATGGAGATTATTGTAGAGCATCTTGAGGAATAAACGAGTTTTTATATCCTTCTGTTATTCGGTGAGTGATAATGACTGAGAAAACACATATGTTGCCATCATTAAAACAGCGGAAGCGATTGGTTAAAGTCTCTGCCAAGACGAATTCACACTATGGAAAAGCCCCTGCCGAACGGACCGTAAGAGAGCTGTTGAAAAATGGTTTTATTAATCTTGATAAACCTGCGGGTCCGACATCTCATCAGGTTGTCGCCTGGGTCAAAGAAATTTTAGAGATTGAAAAAGCAGGGCATGGAGGGACCCTTGATCCTGCTGTGACCGGTGTGCTTCCGGTTGCCCTTGGTGATGCCGCTCGTGCATTGCAGGTACTTCTCGTTGCTGGGAAGGAATATGTAACTCTCATGAAACTTCATAAGCATGTTGAGGAAAAGAAAATCCGTGAGGTCTGTAAGAGTTTCGTTGGGGAGATTTCTCAGATGCCGCCACTGCGTTCCGCGGTGAAACGGGTACGGCGGACACGAGAGGTGTACTATCTCGAGGTTCTTGAGGTGCATGATACTGAAGTGTTGTTCCGTGTCGGGTGTGAGGCAGGGACGTATATTCGAACCTTGTGTGTTGATATCGGCAAGAAGTTGGGGTGTGGCGCGCAGCTTGCAGAATTGAGACGAACTAGAGTAGGAAATATTACAGAGGAGACAGTGGTCACGTTGCAGGATTTGAAGGATGCTTTTTTCTTTTGGAAGGAAGATGGTGATGACACCGAGTTACGGAAGACGATTCTCTCAATGGAACGACTTTTAGATGTTGTTCCGAAGATTGTGGTGCGTGATTCTGCGGTGGATGCCTTGTGTCATGGTGCGAACCTTGCGATGCCCGGGGTTGTTGAAATTGATGATGATATCAAGAAAGGTGAGATTGCAGCAGTGGTGTCGTTGAAAGGTGAAGGGGTTGCGCTCGTGAAGATGGAGGTTTCCTCTGAACAGGTTATTGAAAAAGACACAGGTATCTGTGCAAGCCTGGAGCGCGTGTTGATGAATAAAGGGACGTATCCGTCTATCTGGAAAAAGACATAAACAGGAATGATATTGCGGTCTTTGTTTTTGCCGAGGTGGCTCAGACCGGTACGGCGCGAGCCTGGAAAGCTCGTGGGGCATCCGCTCCGCAGGAGTTCAAATCTCCTCCTCGGCGTAATTTTATATTATATAAAAATAGATATTGAGGTTAGTTTATGCTATCCAAAATTAAAAAAATTATCAAACAATGAAAAAAAATAAAAGAAAAAAAGTGGATTTTCTAATATCCGACCAGCTGTCTTAATATCGGGAATGCGTTTGGGAATCGTTCGACGAGTAAAACAAGAAATCGGAAAAGCGATGGTTCATAGGACAGAGGCATCGTTACACTTAATGTTCCCCAGTTGCTTTCTAAACCGCTCGTGTCCTTTGCCTTGACTTTAATGGTGAATGACCCTTTGTTGGACCAGCTG
>JADBLO010000071.1 GCA_014894395.1 Thermoplasmata archaeon | reverse complement strand
ACAGACTTCCTATTGGCCGATGAGGATGGAGTTTTTCATTGGGTGAGTTCGGAGACATGCAAGCAAGTTTAATATGTAAAGCTAAAAGATTTTTTTTCACTTGACAAACAACCTTCCTTATCCTATGTATTTATGCGAGGGGAAATAATCGTGTCAGCAGAATCTCCCCCGTTTTAATACTTTAAAAACAAAAAGGGGGTAATATAAAAAAGTCAGCGGTTGTGTTTTTCTCTTTCTTTATTGTTTGTTCAATCGTCCTTGTAATTGGCTCCAGTTCTAAAGCCACGGGGACGCTCCAAGCCGTATTCGCTCCTCAGGAATATGTGCCTCACGAGCTCTTAGTCAAGCTCAAAGAAGATTCAGTCGGAGATATGGTCCAAAGCAGGTGGCTTATACGGAATGTCGTTAATTTGGCGCAAGGGAAAATCAAAACCTATCTTCATGAGGAGAAAGATACATTCGATTGGGACCCTTCGGTCTTCAAGAATAGGTCATTCCACGCAGATCCGTATCTCCTTCATATTCGGGTTCCAGCGGGGATTGACCTTGATTATGCCATCTCCTTCTTAAAATCTAATCCATATGTCGAATACGTAGAAAAAAACGGCATAATTCGTATATCAACAACGCCCAATGACACCTATTTTGAAGATCAATGGGGATTACTGAACCTTGAATACAGCGGTCGGGATATTCACGCTGAGGATGCTTGGGACATATCTACTGGGAACTCGGAGGTTATAGTTGCAGTTTTAGACTCTGGAATTGATAGAAATCATGAAGACCTCCAGGGTAATCTCTGGACTAATCCAAATGAAATCGCCGATGACGAGGATAACGATCAAAATGGTTTTACAGATGATCTGTATGGATGGGATTTTAGGAACGGGGATTCGGATCCTCTGGATGACAATAACCTGAAATATGATGATGAACTAGGATATTGTGTATCAGCCGAAACCTATCATGGGACTCATGTTTCGGGCATTATAGGAGCTGTTGGCAACAACGGTAAAGGAATCGCCGGGGTTTGCTGGAATGTCAAAATAATGCCGTTAAAAATCAGCGATGCCTGCGGCAGTGTGGCACTTGCCGATGCAACTAATGCATTAGATTATGCAACATCTAACGGGGCTTACTTGTCAAACAATAGCTACGGCGGCCCCGTTTCCTATGGTAATCAATCTTTAAAAGCCGCCATAAATCGAGCTTTAGCGAAAAACAGACTTTTTGTTACATCAGCAGGAAATAGCCCGACAGGATATAATATTGATACTGGTACAAAGATATATCCAGTTTGTAATGACAATGAAAACATTGTAGGCGTTTTGGCAACGACAACAACCGATAGTAAATGCAGCTTTTCAAATTATGGGCCAGTTTCAGTTGATATAGGCGCGCCGGGCGACGAAGTATTAAGCTTAAAACTCGGAAACGCCTATCAACTACACAACGGGACTTCTATGGCGAGTCCGCATGTTGCAGGAGTTGCAGCCTTAGCGTTAGGAGTATGCCCCGGCTTAACATATGGGCGGCTGAAAGACCTAATAATCGACGGGGCTGACTATGTGTCCGGCCTCAACAATAAATCCGTATCAGAAGGAAGGCTAAACGCCCATAACGTCTTAAATGCCCTTGGGGGGACCGCGTCGCCGACAGCTCCATCTAATTTGACCGCATACCCTAAATCATGGACGCGCATCGAAGTCCGATGGAATGACAATTCAAACAATGAACAAGGATTTGAGATTCAGAGAAAAGACCAATATCAATCGGCTTTTCTCCATGAGAACAGTAAAGATATTAACTCGACTTCATACGCGTACTTCCAAGATATTATAGATCCGACTCTGCAGAAAACTTATACCTATCGAGTTAGGGCAGGTAACCCTTTAGGCTATTCGTCCTATTCCAACACCCTTTCCATCGAGGTTATTCAATGGTAAAGGACGCTAGCCACGAAGGAGGGAGGCCATTGAGAAGGTTGAAGAGCAGAACTATTATATCTGCGATAGCGTTAATCCTGCTGGCGAGGCCGGCTTTTACTGAAGGCAAGCTAAGCCTCAGACTCCAGGGTGGATGGGTTTACTTGTCAGCCGGCGACGTCAATCCTGGAACCCAGTCTTTCTTCGATCACTATGAAGCCTTATGGCCAGCCTCAATAGACGGATATCTGGCCGTACACAATGGTTATGAGTTCGGTGGAGATGTCATCTTTGAACTCACGCCGCGACTCGGTGTAAGCATTGGCGGCGGATATCTGCAGATTTCACGTGCTTCCGCGATGCAACTTTTTAATCCAGAATTAGTCAGCCCTTATGCGCGTGTCGTTGCCGAGCCCAGAATGAACGCCGTACCTGTCCGGATGAGCGTCCATCTGACCGTTCCTTTGAGTACTAGGCTTAGTTTCTATTCCGATGTCGGAGCGTCCTACTACTTCAGGGCACGTTACAGTGACGAATGGTGGCGGATTATTATGACGTTTGATGAGCCAACCTCAATTACTTACATTAGCAATCACGTCGAAAAAAAAGGGATTCCCATAGGCTTCCATGGAAGTGTAGGCCTCGAGTATGAGCTGAAACATAATTTTTTCCTCTATCTTGACGCTCGAGGACGATATGCCAGGTTTCGCGGCTGGAAAGGTACGAGCGTTCTTCAGAGTGATTACGAGACTCCTTTTTCCGAGCAAGGGATACTCTATTATGAATCAGTACCGATGCTGAGTGGCTCGCCAAGATTGATCATGGTTCAGAGCGATCCTCCCGATGGCCCCGAGGGTGAACCCCGCCAAGCGGCTATTGATTTCAGCGGCGTCAGTCTGCAGGTCGGCATCCGGATTCGGCT
>JADBLO010000002.1 GCA_014894395.1 Thermoplasmata archaeon | reverse complement strand
TACATCTCAGCTAGCGTAAGCCGTCAGTAATTTCCCCGAAGGGGGTTTGTTCTTTCTCCTTTTGCGAAACGTGAATCCAACATTTTCATAGAATCATCTTTGGTATCAATTTTTTGTGTAACAGCCACTTGTTCAATATGCACATCCGTTTTTTTTGAACCAAGGATAAATAAAATAATTCCAAAAATGATCAAAATCGCTGGAATAAAAATAACGATTACATCCATATTGGCGAATCCTAAATCGGGTATTTGCAACGAAACGAAAAAACGTACTGCCAACAAAAATAATCCAATTATAAACAGAAAGGTTCCTACAATGATTAATCCAGTTTTCATTTTCTACACACCCAGTTAAAACAATAAAACATTTATGTCTTTAAAAACATATCCTCAAAAATTTATGTTTTTCTCCTTATCGGTGAAATTCGCCAACATATAATATAATGGAGCAAGTTCTTAGGAATATATTTTTTTGATGGTCTGCAGTGATCCACCAATCCTCGTTTTTATTTAACTCTATACGGGTGAATCCTGTGAATTAGGCGGGTATCTCCAAGTCATCGCGATATGAGGACCTGTTGATGAGTTCGACGTTTTATACCCCGTTTCCTCAATGATTTTCAATATACTGTTTTGTCAGATGTTGCCGCGTCCAACATCACCATTTGTTTACGCTATGTTTCCATCTGTTTAATCAAAAACCATAACTAACCTTCAATCTTTCTGAATAAAAATAGTAATAATAACTAGCATATCTCAAGAAGGACTATATATACCTCGACATCGACAGTAATATATATTATATAAGTCTACTTTTAATTACCCTATAGGGTGTTTCTATAGTCAGGAGCCCATGAAGAAAATCATCATTGCCATCATCCTTGCTCTGCTCTTTGTCATCAATATCGTCACTGCAGCATTACTTTTTGTTGATATTCAGGTACTAACATTCCCTGAAACAATAATTCGCGTAGATGTCATTGAAATAAACTCTAATGAAATAATAATCCACCACGATCTCCAGTTATACAACCCAAATTCATTTGAGATGATTCTCAAAGACTTCCAAATTGTTGCCACGACGACGTCAGGAGAAGAAGTCACAAATCTTACCATCGATGGTGGATCCATTCCGGGTCAGTCAAATCGAAGTTTTGCTGGCAACGGTCTTATCGTCATGAAAGGCAATCTCTCAGGATTACTCACCAGTAAAATAACAGGGATTGTTGGTATTAATCTCTTTGGCATTATTAAAAAGACAATTCCACTTGAGGTTACGGTTCTTACATCACTGAAGGAGGCTCTCAAAAAGATATCGTTACCAACTATTACCGTTCGAGCAGAATTCGGAACCATTACTCGGCATGCTGTTAACCTTACTACAGAAATAGATGTATCAAACCAAAACCCCTTTGGCATGTTCATTAAAAATTTTATTTTGAATATAACCACTGAAACAGGAATGAATGTTGGAAATTTCATTATTCCTGGCGCTCAGATCCCCGCAGAAAGCGCTGTTACTCTTCATGGTTACGGTACCGTTATCATTGAAGCGTTAAACGCAAAAAAACTCCTTATTAATCTCCATGCTGAAGCGGGAGCAAACATAGCCGGTATCAACAAATCACTTCCATTTTCAAGTGACATTGAAATCGCCATTCCAGATCTCAATCAGTTCATCCCAGCTGATAAACCACTTGAACTCGAACTCAAACCCGACCTTCAACGAGCACGAGGTGGACTTAAAAGCAATATGACCCTTGAAGTCATCAACCCAACAAAAATACCACTTGTTGCATCCGACATTGTTGTTATTTACTACGGAGTTAAGAACAACCAGAAATACTTTATCGCTGAAGGGTCGCTTGGTTCAGGCGAACTTGTCCCAGAGGCCGCAACGTTTTTCCACGGGGAAGCCCTTCTTCTCTACTCCAAACTTATTAACTTCACCGGGCGAGGATTTCTCCCTGACATGATTTTTGCGCAATTACGCGCGAACATCTCCCTTTCTGGTGTACATGTCTCAATTCCTGTCGCCATAGGTTCCTATATCGATCTTCAACCACTCCGCCCCTCACGGTAATCATTTTTTATAGACCGATATTAAAAACACAGGCGTAACATAATATATAATTTCTCCAATTTTATATAAGAACCTCTCGATAGAAAACTTGAAATACATCGTAGTAAATAGCAATGACGTATCCGATGAGGGGGAGCCATGTTATCTGCAAAAAACTCAGTGATACCAGCAGGATATACAATAAAGAAAAAATTTTATATTTTAACCATAATCTTTCTCTTATTTTCCAGCGTTTTTTCTCCGATGAGCATCGCTGAGACACCGAAACTTGGTTCCCATCTTACTATCTTAAACGTCACGGCAACACCTGATCCTGCTGTTGAAGGAGATACTGTTCGTATTTACGTTACCATTCAAAACATTGGTTCTCAAAATATCTCTGCTGGACAGCAAATCATAATTACCGTGAAAGTCGACAATGAACAATCTATAGCCGCCTCTCTTATCGATTCATTTGGATTATTAAAAAATCAACAACGGACAGAAAATCTCACTTGGATAGCAACATTAGGTTCTATACAGCGCAGACTCCTGCATGTAACTGTTACCTATTTAGGAGTCGTTGAAGCTGTCGCTGATGGAGAAATACGAATTAATGAGCGAAAGACCGATCTGCTCTTTGTCTCAACTCCGTATATTAGCGGAATGACCACTCTTGGAAAACCAGTCACGATTACTGCAATGGTAAAAAACATTGGGAAAAACACAACCCAGAATATTAACGTCTCTCTCAGTATTGATCGAACATTGAAGCAATGGCACATTAAAAGCGGTGGTTTGATAAAAGGGGAATCCTTCGGCGTCTCTTTCTCCTGGACACCCCTTACCTTCGGAGTTCATATCATTAATCTGACCATAGATCCAAAACAAACAATAACCGAAGAGCTGAAGACGAACAATTATTATGAAACAACTACTTCGGTCATACCCTGGTGGAACACGAGTTGGCATTACCGAAGAATCTACGACGTTAGTGGTACAGGCAACCTCTCCACAACAGTGAATTTTACCGCGCTTCTTCAATCATTACAGGTTTTTAATAAAACATTTGATAATACCACCATCACCGTTGTGCGGTATTACACAAATGGAACCATGGCCCTAATCAACAAAACCTGGTTTAATGAGAGTAGCTTATTTAACAATCGCACCAACGCTCGTGGTACCCTATCCTGGATGGTACCAGGGCCATCCTTGTATGGCGTGTATTTTGATGTCATCGAAAATAGGGGAACACGCAGTCCAATGACTGAAACTCTCAACCTCACACAATCGGGATCTGTACAGGCTTCTGTTGTGTCAACCCAAGGCTGGTGGCCTGAATTCATACACCCCTTTGAGACGTACTACCCTCTGAACAAAATGTTGCTGATTCAAGTGTACACAACAGCACTGGCAAAAAATGTTACCGCTCGTTTCTTCTGGAATGGTCATGCTGAATTTAACCTGTCATTAAATACGCTAAATAATCTCAACTGGTCAAATATCACTCAAAAGCTTTCGAAGAGAGGTGATTGGACGGTGAGTGTCATCGGATATGATGATGCTGGGTATCAAACCGCTCCCCTCACTGTTAGTTTTTATATGGGCCAGCCTGATCTTGTCGTATCTGCTCTCACGGCACCTGATATCTGCTATGTGGGATACAATATCACGATTATCGCACACATTCGTGCGTTTAACACCACTGTTGAGCATGTGAACGTCTCACTTCTCATTAATAACCTCCCTGTTTTCCCTCTGAAAAATCTTACTATTCAAAAAGATGAAAATAGAACCCTTCAGTTCTCGTGGCGTCCCTTAAGTAAAGGGAAATATAATGTCTCTGTAAGAATTTACTACCCTGATTCAAACCCTGGGAATAATAAGAGATGGAAATGGGTGACCGTTGAAGGAGTCCCTGATTTGGGTGTCGTAAATATATCGGTGGCACCAACTCCGGTAAATGAAGGAAATCCGGTCACGATTACTACTCGTATCATCAATACCGGGGATGGAAACGCGACTGACTATGAGGTGATCCTGTTCTGCGAGCAAAATGAAAACAACCACACAATGTACTTCTGGGATGATAAGAACTATACGACCGTGAGTTTGAAGAAGAATGAAGCCAAGAACATCAACCTCACGTGGGCGAAGACAGAATATGGAAAGGATAGTTTCCACGGTGAATGGGCGATTGGAATGCAAATCCTTAATACAACAACCACACCAGATAAGCACGGCGAAAATAATACTATGGCACTCTTCCATGTCCTTCGAGTCATCCCGTCAGAACGAAGACCACCTGTTATCACCAATGTAAATTACCCACACTCAATAGAACAAGGTCAAGCAGTGCTTATCACCGCTCAAGTAACCGATGATTCAGGTATTGACTCGGTGAAGATTTCCATAAGAACACCAAACAAGACTCTTGTCAAAGGAAATATGACTGCAGAAACAAATAATCAATATAAGTACCAATATATGAGTACATTGCTCGGTTCTTATTCCTTCTGGATCAACGCAACCGATCAATCCCCGAACCATAATAAAACAACCGCAACCGGGACATTCGAAATAACAGATGATAGAACACCACCGACGATTTCTTTCTATGGTGAGTATCCCTCTGTTCAGCTGAAGAATAATGAGGTGGAAATACGTTGCATCACCACCGATTTCTCAGGCATACAATCCGTTAAAGTGACTCTGCATTCTCCAGATAATCTCTTAGAGACACACACCATGAACAATGCATCGCACGACTCGAAATATGTGTACACACAAGATTATGGAATTATCGGAAAATACGTTTATTCTATCACTGTTGAGGACAACAAAGGAAATAAAAAAACCACTGATGACAAAACATTTTGGATAACCAATGATCTGGATGATACGGATAACGACGGTATGCCCGATACATGGGAGGACCGTTACGGGTTTAACCCGTATGATCCTATCGATGCATCACAAGATGCAGATAATGACGGGATTACGAATCTTCAGGAATATAAGGATGGCACCAATCCAGCAAAGAAGCTTTCCTCTCCATCGGAATTCTTCGCACGATTAAAAGAAAACTGGGTATATCTTGTTGCCTCCATTATCGTATTTGTGATGATTGTGATTCTTGCTCGTTATGGGATACGGAGGCGAAAACAATGAAAATCCCTCGCAAAACACTCCCGTTCATCGGCATTATTTTCCTTGCTTTTATAGTCCTGCTTTTCTCAATCTGGGACATCATCTATCATGAACAGTGGTTGGAACGTATTATTGCCCTCTACGGGATTCTAATCATCCTTACATTGCTATTTCTTGTTTCGAAAGAAAAGAAGAAACCAGTTGTTAAAAAAAATGTAGATGAATTTGAAAAGTCACTCAAAGGAAAGCTTCATCATTTCAAATGTCCCTCGTGTGGTGGCATTTTCGCAATTAAAAAATCAAAACATGACAATAAAAAACCCTTCACCTTGACATGCCCTGATTGTGGTACTACTGGGACGATACCCTCAAAACCATCTCAGATTATCGAAGAAATTCCTGAAAAGAAATCAATAAACAAAAATTTCAAGTGCGAAACGTGTGGAGAGTGGATCATGATCTGGGCGGAAGGAGCAAACCTCGTATCGGACATTCATGTGTTCTCCTGTCCCTATTGTGGGACGAAACAAGATATGCATCGGACTTAAATGTGATGCCGCATTTTTACTGCTTCCCCGTGTCTTGATTCGTTCATTTCTTTTCCGTTCATGAGTGCAACGCCAACACCACAGAGTTGTTTATTTTTCCTAATGAGGACTTCATCGCCGATCCGTATCGATTCATCCGCATTTTTTACCCCTGGAGCAAACACCGATCCTTTCAACGTGAAATCATCAGAAATCTCTACCCAGTATTGCTCCGCGGAAGCGAGTCGTTCACCCCCCTCCATGGTTAATGAAATCAGTCCTCGTTCTTCCGTAACCATCCCTAGTTGTGTATTTTTCAGCATGATTTTCTGATAAGGATATTTTCCTCTGATGCTACAACCTTTCAGAAGACGTTCTGCAAGAGTTTTGCTCATTTGATAGCAAGCCAGTGATTTGATGTTTTCATATGCTCGTAGTGATGGTTCTACACGCTTCTGCATCCGTGTTGTTTTTTGGAGCACGTTAGATAATTCGTCAAGCGATTCCGCTGAAGTAGGTGAATCTATACACGTCGAAACAGGGTTTTTCAACAGATCAGCCACGAATTGTTGCATCGCCCTAGGGATATGCATAATTATGGTGTCGTAGGCGTTCTTCTGTAGATACTGTTGTAGGAGCGTTCGAATCATTTTCTTTTCATCTTCATCCCAGTAACCAGTTACTGCTGTATCATAGGTAGAAGCAGGGTATGTTAACTCCAGTTCCCTTGGAACAAGCCCCAGTGGTGATGTCAGAATAACTTCATGAACCACGAATGAATTGTCCAAATTCAAGATACGTTCTCTGAAGAGTTTATGAGATTTTGAAAACGAGTAAGGTTTTTTTGCCGAGCAAGGAAGTAAAAGCAGGATTCGAGCGCTTGGTGGTTTTTCATATCTCTGGATAACCCGCTCCTGGAAACGTCGGATCTCCGGTCGGACCAATGAATCCTTGGTAGTCGCAATCAATGGTTGTTTACGCATTACCGGTGTTCGTTCCTCTAAAAATTGATAATGATTCAGATCAAGGATTCTCAGCATAGATGCTAAGAGCGGGCTAGTTCTTACGCGTATCTCTACAAGCTCTCGTAACGAACCAGCGATAATCGCGTTCCTCACCTGTTTTATCTCGCAAAGAAGCGTAGAATAGTTATGCTCCAATATCTCTTCATATTTCATCACGGAGGCATCCTTGATTTTTATACAGGAGGGACAGCTGCAGGGAAGTTCAGGTAATTTGGTTTTTCTACACGGGCCTGTTGGGAACAGCAACGTTTCGTTTCGCGCTGCCATGACTGCTGAAAAAGAATCAAAAAAATCTACACCCAGATACGTGAGAAGTGCGATACTAGAAGGTTCGCCAACACAAGGTAGGTAGATCAGTTTTTGATACCCTATTTTCTCCCGTAATTCTGTTATGAAATCGACAAAGTGTGATTGTTGGGAAAACAATTGTGTCGCGTTTCCGACTATAGAAAGAATCGCATCATTGTTTTTTACTATCTCTGGTATAAGTTCTTTTTTCGCAGGGATAAGGAAGCAGTCAGTGTTTTTGTTTTTGGTGAGCGCGCTGAGATGTAATTCTTTGGTGACATCCTTCGGATAGATCAGGTAGTTACTCATTGAGACTTCTTTCTTTTCCTTTTTTTCTCCTGCTGAAAAGATACTATCACCGATTCGCACGGTAAGTATATTGGTTTTTTTGGTCTCATTGGTAAGGAGGATATCGGAAAATTCTGGTGCCTTGCATCGCGACGTATGAAGAAAGAGAATGTTAGGAGTAACAACATTCTTTTCATCAATGGTGAGCTGTCCGATTCGTGCAGGTCCGTCTCTGTTGTGTACTCGAAAATTCATCGGTCACCGATACTGCTTCCTGTTTAAGAACGTTTAGATGCCTTGCTAGTGGCGGAAGTATCTTTGACCGGTAAACACCATAGCAATCCCATGTTCGTTTGTCGCTTGAATAACTTCTTCGTCACGGATCGAGCCACCTGGCTGAATAACTGCTTTTACGCCAGCGTTTGCTGCGACGTCGACTGCATCTCTGAACGGGAAGAACGCGTCACTTGCCATGATTGATCCTTTGATATGGTCTTTACCCTTATGGGTCGCAATCCAGGCTGCGTCAACACGTGATGTTTGTCCACCACCAATACCAACAGTCCGTGTCCCTTTGACAAAAACAACGGAGTTGGATTTTACATGTTTAACGCATTTCACTGCAAAGCCCATAGAGATAAGGTCTTCTTTTGTCGGCTTGGTTTTAGTGACGATCTTCCAAGTTTTCTGGTCAGCAAACCAGACGTCTCTTTCCTGTACAAGAAATCCCCCGACGACGCTTCGCATATCCAAGCCTTTTCTCTCAAGGCTCTTATCTAAACCCTTTAGTTCAAGCAACCGGAGGTTTTTCTTTTCACTAAAAATCGCGAGAGCGTCTTTGCTGAAGCCTGGCGCCACAATCACTTCAAGGTAATACTTGGATAGTTCCTGCGCAACGTCTTTTTGTAGTTCTCTGTTAAATGCAACAATACCGCCAAAAGGCGAGTAAATATCGGTTGCGTACGCATCATTCCACGTCTGAAGTAACGTCGATGCACTGGCGATTCCACAGGGAGTCGCGTGTTTGATGATGACACAAGATGGTTCTCTGAATTCTTTGATGCACTCAACCGCACAGTTCGCATCAAGGATGTTGTTAAACGATAGTTCTTTTCCTTGGAGTTGTTTTGCGTTGGAGACACAGGGTTCTTCGGTAGGGGGGAGCGCCTTGTAAAACGCGCCTTTCTGGTGAGGGTTTTCCCCGTATCGCATTTCCTGTATCTTCTGCATGGAAATGGTATAATCCTTTGGTAAGATCTCCTCGGTCCATCGATTTCTCAGGTATTGGGAGATGATTGTATCGTACTGGGCGGTATGAGCATAGGCTTCAATCGCAAGTTTCTCACGTTGTTCCAGTGTTATTTCTTTTTTTGATTTTAATGCGGTAAGGATTTCTGGGTATTGTTTTGGGGATGTTACGACGACAACGTCTTTGTAGTTCTTTGCCGCTGCCCTGATCAGCGTTGGTCCGCCGATATCAATGTTTTCGATGACTTCTTCGATGCCGACGTTTGGTTTTTGTATGGTTTTTTCAAAAGGATAGAGGTTACAGACAACAAAATCAATCAAGTTGATCTGATGTTCTTTGAGGGTCTTCAGGTGTTTTTTATTGTCTCGTCGAGCAAGAATCCCTGCATGGATGATTGGATGAAGGGTTTTTACTCTTCCATCGAGCATCTCAGGGAACCCAGTAACTTCTGATACTTCTTTGAGAGGGATTCCTGCTTTGTGTAAAAAAGCAGCGGTGCCTCCTGTTGAAAGAATTGTTATTCCTAGGTTTGTTAGTTCTTTTGAAAAATTAATAATGCCTTCTTTGTCGTAAACACTAACCAGTGCGTATCGGTGTTCCATTACTCTTACCCAGGAAGCATATGTAGGAGGCTCATAAACATTTGGGTTTAGTC
>JADBLO010000076.1 GCA_014894395.1 Thermoplasmata archaeon | reverse complement strand
TGTTGAAAGAAGAGAGCAGACTAATGGTGTAGTACACACACTTCGCTATTCAGGTAAATAACAATATCATGAATAATGACAATGTTCTATATAAGAATGCGAGAGGATTTTCACCAATTATTCAATATATAGTGATATACTGGATAATCGCAGGATGTATTTTTATCCTGGTTTCACTAATACCATCGCTACAGTATCTATTCATTGCTGTGATATTGCTCGCTATATTCACGATTTTTTATGCTTACATACATGGTTACTGGTCTGATATCAACAAGTATTACCTGGAGAATATCCCGAAAGAAATCAACTATACGAAAGGTTCTGAATATGCAGGAGTGGTGATTGCGAACAAGAACCTCTGTTCTTACAAATATTTCCATATCTACAATACAGGTATTATTTTGCTCATTGAACATTTAAGGAACAGAGGAATACCTATTAAAATTATCAACAATGCAGATGAAAAACGCTTTAAGGCCTTTATTTACGATAAATCGTGCGTTGAACTTTATATTATTGGTCACGGGCGAAGAAATGCACTGAAAATTCATAAAAATAAATTCATCCAATATGAGGACTTCAAAGATGCCCCTCGAAAAAGAAGAGTTGAACAATTTCATTGTTGCCATAAAGGTGGTAGGTCTCTTGCCGAGGTATTAGGTGCAGAAGAAAAGTTCAAGTGCCACGAAAAAAGATACTGTGAAGAAACGATTAATTACTTACTGAATGGACTCATTTATGAAACAGATAAAGGAGGATAAATATGCTCCATAAATATACCATAATTATTGGAAGTGCGAACGGAGAAATCTTGATTGGGGTGATAATATAGCGACTAAAATCGAAGATAATGAGTCATGCCCTTGCGATGTAGGAGGAAATTATGATTCTTGCCATGGTCCGATACTTGTTCAAAACCATTGGCGAGCATTAAAAACAAAAGAAGTTTATTCAGAAATCCTGAATTCGTCAAGAACAACATTAAAAAAATATTATGATGAAAATGCTAAAATATATACAAAAAAAATAATGTTCGCAGTAGATGAGGAAAATGAACATAATCAGCCATCTGTTAATTTGTGTAATGCAGTGGAAGAAAATACTTTTTATCACATAATAATCTTTGATAGCACCAATGTCTCAAGAGCAAAGGACTCTATTGTAGCTCATGAATTTGAACATGTTGTCTTACAAGAAAAAAAATTCCCTGTGACTTTTGATACAAGACGAGATTATAATTTCATTTCAAGACAACTTATTAATCTTATGGAAGACCCATTAATTTATCCAAAACTGAAATCCTATTTCAATGTTGAAGAAGACCTAATTATGAATGTTGAAGGTCTAAAGGCGCAAATAAGACGAGATGGGCTATTTCTTCATGGTATTTATAGGGCAACTAACTCTTTTTGCTGTGCAAGAGCACATCTTATGCAAAGAGCATTTTATGAGGAAGATGACCATTTAGGGTTCTATGGATTTATTAATGACATTATACCGGAGGTAATACCAGAAATTGATTATATTATAAACATCTTTGAAAAAAATAATTATAATACCCCGGAAAAGCAAACCAGGATATTAGAAGAATTGACCCAGCACTATCATCTCCTTGATTACGTGAGAATAAAAACAATACCCTAAAAAACGTCCCTTTTCTATCGACCAACGTTTTCTACAGTCGATACAGGCACTCCCCTTTTTTTAGGTCTACCACCACGCCATTGACCAATAGCCCTGCGTCTGGCAATACCTGCTTTGGTCCTATCACTAATTTTCTTACGCTCCTCCGCAGCAGCCCATGACATAATAGCAAGAACAATATCAGTTATCCCTTCTTGGCTTGTATCTAACCACCCTTCAGTCACAGATTTCAGCCAGATACCACGTTCTTTTAATTGTTTAATGTAAGACATGGTATTCATTATGCCTTCACGTGAGAAACGGTCAAGTTTCCATACCAGAATGCCTTGGAAACGACGGAGAAGGGCCGCCTGCATCATTTGACGAAACATTGGTCTCGCAGGGTTAGCCCCAGACATATGGTCTACATATTCCTCTACAACCTCATAATTCATCACATGGGCATATTCACGCAAGGAAACAAGTTGGTTCTCAGGGTCTTGGAAACGCCTATTTTCTCTATCAGTTTCATCTAATGACACCCTGGCATACAAAGAGACTTTTATGTTGTTCACATCCATTTGTCTACTTTTTACAATATACAAATGCGTCGACGTCTTGTACCGATTCAATGTACTCCTTTAGTTTTTCATTCTTTTCCCACATCCGGTCTATTACAAGTTCCTGATATGTTTTTTCAAGATTTTTTCCAGTTCCAGAATGCCATAACTGATGTGCAATAGCATGAATAAGGTTAACTGGTATGTTACAGTCTCGTTTTAACACATGTTCAAAGCACATCTCCCATTTGTCTTGGGGTGGCAACATATCCCAACCATTTTCTGAAGGATGAACAGTACCATCTGGGTCTTTTGTAAACCATGTCTTTGGGTCATCATAGTAGTCATATCTTTCCTCTGCTTTTCTCACAAAATTTTTACAGTCCATTTTTCCGGTAATTTTACCCACCTCTTTCTCATCTTTTTGTTTATTCATCTGCTTCATTTTTTTTCACTCCTTTTCGATTTTAACGCTTGATTTATTTTCTTTGAGAGTTCCTCTTTTGAAAATTGTTCTAAATCAACAAACATCAAATCTTTAGGCAGATTCAACCCCCAAGTAAACCAGGCTACTTGAAACCAAGAGCCACTTCCTTTTCCAGACGGCGTAATAAAATTTATTCTCTTATTCGGAATTATCACTTGAATCCCATATCTCCTATACAATTCACCCCGCTTCTTCCCCTCCAATGCAGTGAGCGGCATAAGCAACGCAAAAGGTTTATTAATTTCGTAACACCGCTTTAGAAACTCATATTTTTTCGAATAAGGCGGGTTAGTAACAATGCAATCAAACCAATTGGAGATAACCTCAGCCAGAAAATCATTTTCTTTATCACATATGACGTCAAAACCGTCTTCGGACAAATACTGTGCTAATGCTCCTTTTCCCCAAGCACATTCCCATATACGCCAATCGTCTTTCAGAAAAGGCAACAACGGATTTAGCGCTATCTTTGGGGTATGCATCTCATCGGAATGCCCATGCATCATAAGTTTTGGTTTTTTTGTTTTACCCACAGGAATCCTCTTTTTTTAAGTTATCACCCGATATTTTCCCAATCGACATTCTATTCGTCTTTCCTCCAATAGTCGCTTCAGTGCATCCTCCGCTTTCGAGACATCCACCCTTGCAATCTCCGCCTCGCAGAGGATATCCTCATGTTTCGCCCAAGAATCTGGAGACTCCTTGGACAATCGGTCTATGATGCCTATTATGATACGCATCCTCCCCTGCTGGCTGTGGTTGTAGCCTGTTGCAATGATATCCAAATCTATTCGCCCTGTCTCTTGGTCGGTGCCGACTCGACGAGCAAATTCATAAAAAATTGTTATCGTCCTCTTCGCATCCTCGACCGTGATTTCTTTGTCCAAGCGGATGCGGGCACTCGCCTCAGACAACCTCATCAGCGTCTCCAATTGCCGTGGCGTCACAGGCACCTCACCGTCGATTGATTTGCTCCTTAAATCAATAAAAAATTCTTTTATAATCGTGAGAGCATCGTCTGTTAATACTGGTTTCGAGTTTTGCCTTGCGTATGCGATATATTTCCGTAAAAAATCTGCAGAGAAAAACGGTTTCGCATTTTCATATTTTTCTGGATTTTGATGTAAACGAAGCATATGCTCTGCAAGTTTTTCATCAGTGTCTTTCTTTGGCTTATCGATAATCGGGAAAATAAGGTCAAATCGTGAGAAAAGGGCAGGGGGGAGATTTATCTGCTTGTATAATGGTATGAATTCGTCGAAACGCCCCAGTTTAGGGTTCGCAGCCGCTAAAAGAGAGCATCGTGCCTTGAGCGTTGCGTTGATGCCCGCTTTTGCTACAGAAACCTCCTGCTGCTCCAAAGCCTGATGCATGGCTTCTCTGTCTCGTTCATCCATCTTATCTAATTCGTCGACGCATGCAAGGCTCCCATCTGCAAGGACAAGTGTTCCTGCTTCCAGCGTCCATCCCTCAGAGAACTCGTCTTTCACTGCTGCGGCTGTAAGACCAACACCTGTCGAAGAAGGACCTGCGGTAAAAAGACTCCCTGGAACCAATTTAGACATGTAGATGAGCAATTGGGATTTAGCAGTCCCAGGGTCGCCAACCAACAACATGTGAATATCGCCCCGTGTTCTCGTGCCGTCTGGCAAAATTTTTCGCACTCCGCCGAATGCCTGCAATGCCAAAGCATCTTTCTCGATAGCAAAACCATATATGGATGGGGCAATGCTCTTTTGAACATGCTCGTAAATCAGCGGGTCTTTGCTCGCTTTAACGATTTCTTCGATGTCTTCATCGGTTACTTGTATATCTTCATATGTTGACTCTTTGACATCGTAACTCCATGCATTTATCCCAAAATCATAAACCCTGGGACTTTCTTTTTCCCTTCGTTTTTCTATAAGAAGTAGCACGCCGTTGATACGGACACGATTCCCAGAGTTTATCATATCCACACTGGTTAAATCGTCTTCCAGAAACACCGTTATTTTTTGAGGTTGCAAGCCTCCACGGAGAGCCTCAGGGTTTTCCTGAACCTGAAGTTTCTGCCATGCAACGACTGTGGATTGGGTTCGCACAAGTTCAAAATGGGATTCTCGTCCACATCCGCCTTGTCGGGCATCACATTCGGATGGCTCTACCGCTACATCCAATTTCTGTTCGACCTTTATGATGGCACCACATTTCTGGCACTGAAAAGCACCTATTAACAATTTATTTTCTATGTGCGTCCTCCGCACAATCGTGCCTTCTATCGATATCAAATGATATAGATGTTGAGGAAACAACTTCCTTATCGGGATTGTCACATGTTCTGGTAAGTTGACGACACGGAAGTGGAGAGCCATCTTGGAATCCCGAGCCGTGTCTATCTCTTTCAGTGCCTCCTCTGCGTTAAACTGGTTCTTGAGCGGGTTTTTCAAGAGACCATCGGTTAGTTCAGAACTGTATCGGTCGATGTCATCAAAATCAACACAAAGGCTTCTTTTCTCGGGATACGATAATGCAATCGTCTCCAATTGAGGTTTGCATCGCTCCTCGAAAAAGCGTTTCCATTTCGCTTTGAGCGACTCGTCGATAAGAAGTGAGGTCATTGGTCTCTCTCCTTTTTGTTGCTCTTGGGGATTATATCACCGTAGATTCGGGGTTTCGGTTTGAACTGCTCCAGTCGTTCTTTGCGTTGTTTTTCTCGCTCTTCCGCTTCAGCGAGTTCTTTTTTGAGATGCTCTTTTTCCTCGTCGAGCCGTTGAGCAGTCAAAATTTTTTCTTTTTCAATTTCTTCCAGTTTGCGTTTAAGATAAAAAGGGTTTTTTTCCATCTCCTCAAAAAGTTTTCCCCTGAACCAATTGGACAAGGTCCAGCCTTTTTCACTTTTTTTCTTTTCCTCAATGAATTTTCTTTGCTCTTCGGTTAAGCGTATCATCGTCGGTTTGAGCGAGAGCAATATCAACACTATGTCATCCCCCCCTTTTGTATGTCTACAATTGTATTGCTGTTGCTGTATTGCTCTGATTGTATTGCTGTCGTTGTATTGCTCAAGTAGTCTCTTTTTAGATACACAAAAACGAGGCAATCAATAGTAAAAATATGGTCATAGTGGTATGTGTATTGCGTATTGCGATATCGTATTGCTCTGCACATCAATATCCATTCCCCATGGACTGTTGGTCTTTCGATGGCTTCTCTGATGTAATATAAAGCGGATTACCAGATGTTTTCAGGTATATCAAAGAAAAACCATCGAGCGTGTTAAAAAAATCTTTTAACATTTGAAGAGAATCTAAATCGGTGGAGCCAATGATGCCGACAATAATCCTCGGGTTGAACTCATGCTGTTTTTGAGTATGTGTTTTGTTTTCTTTGTTTTGTATCATTTTGTTCACCTTTGTTTATTTCATTTAGTTTGATTTCTTTTTCTAATTCTTCTTTAAGTTTCTCCAATAACAGATAAAAAAATTCATTGCTGTCATACGGGAGTTGAGGACATTCTGCATCGTGAAATTTTTTTAAAGCAGCATTGGATTTAGCCATGTTTCTCCCCCTCGTTCCGCAAAATTAACAGACGAATCAAGGTTGAATTACTGATGTGAAGTGCTTGTGCCTGGCGATTAAGCATTTGAACAGTTTCTTCATCGAGACTAAAGGTTCTGTGGATTCTCATTTGCTATGTCCTCAGTATGTAGATTTTATGTAAGATTTTAATACCTTAACTCAATCACCAGAGTTGGTAGTTACATGGTAAAAACACTAAAAAAACAAAGAATTCAGAAAATTATGGAAATGTGGAAAGATAATCCTGAACAGTGGATACGTTCGGCAGAAATACGAAAGAAGTTAGTGTTAGGATTCAATGAGGACTATATTTATAACGATAATCTGAAGCAATGGCTAAACAAAGAAACCGGAATAAAATATGATAAGAAACTATTACTGTATTCAGCAGATGGACATTTGTATAGAGATTTAAAAGAACTTGTGAACAAAGGTATTCTTGACAAAGATAAAGTTACAGCGGGGAAAGGAGTGGATGAATCATATTATAGACCAAGCAGAGCATATAGATTGGAACCGATAAAACTCTATTATGCTTCACTTATTGAAAAGAAAGACATAAACCATATTTATCATGGTCTTGAATATCTCCTTCTATTACCAGAAAACCTTCCTGAGAGAAAATTCCTGGGGAAAACTGATACAACAAAAAATCAGGAAGAAATTGATGATGTAGCAAGAATTATCCTGCTGGAAAAAATTGTTAAGAAATGTTTGAATTCCGTAAGGCTGCTACTTTTAGATGCCAGATTGGAAAAAGCAAAAATGGTGTGGCAGAAAAAAATCAACGATGGAGACGACCTTTATGCTCCCCTGAAACTTCATCTATGGACAGAGCAATGGGTTTCTTTGATTATAGAACGTAGCCCATTAATTTTTCAAGCAATTGCTGTCGATATGGTTACTGAACTGAATATGAAAATTAAACAGGCAAAGAAATCATTGCAAAACATGATTTTTTGGGACATCTGTCAATCTTTGGGATATTCTCCTAAAGATATGAAAGAGATGAATGAAAGAATGCGGGACAGTTTAAAAAATAATCACGAATATATTGAGAGAGTAGTAATAAAAGTTCACAAAATACTCGAAGAAAAAGAGTTTGGACTTATGATTGCTCCTACTGCTTTTCTTATGTCTCCACCAGAAAAAATGAATGCAGAAGAAAGGGACATAGGTGAGAAGTTTTTCGATGCCTTTGAATCATTATTAAACGAACGAGAGGAACAGGGGCTTGTAAAAATGCAGAAGTCCGGCGAAAAAATACTCATTCAGAAGACAAAAGAATTGGATTTAATGGAAATGTATCCCTATTTGATTGATTTTCCTCCAGGAAAAATAGACGAATTAGGCATCGGTGAAGGAAAAGGCTGGTTCAGCAGATTTAGCAAAGATACACGGAAAGAATTGAAAAAACTCTGTTCATATTTAGGATACACAAAGAACGAGATGTATCGTGCATTGGGTTTGTTCGTGTTTCCGTTACCGTTTATACCACATAAATAAGGAGAATGCAGAAAACCTTATTGTTACAATTCTTCTTTTCTCAATCAGTGTGATAATGTTACTTCAATAGCATTATTTTTTCGTTGTAGTCTTTCTAATTTATTTGCTATTATGATTTCAAGTTCGTTTTTGAACTCCTGGCTTTTTAGTAATCCGTTATGTATCAAATCTATTCTCTTGTTTGATTCTACCAGTTGTTTTTTTGTTTCTTCCAGTTGTGATTGTAATGTCTTTAACTCTTCAGCATCAACCGCTGTTTCAAAAACAAGCAGGTGTTTCATACCTTTCAGATATTCTTGTTTAAGTTCCTCTTCTGTGAATTGCAGGTAAGACTTTAAAAGATAGCCTTCATGTCCCATCAAAACTTCCGAAACGTCAGAGTTATACTTACCGAATTGTTTCTTGAAATACTTACGGAGACCCTGAACAATAACCTTGTGTCGACTTCTTCTTTCATCTCTCTGGTCTAATCCTGCTTTCTCAATGAGCCGGTTCCAATTATCTCTTATGTTTGTTGCGCAACAACAAAAGACACGGTCGTCATCCGCTTGTTTTTTACTGCCAGGAAAATTGGTTCTCTTGATTGATAACGCTAAAGATTCATCTCGTATCTTTAACCATTCTTTGAGTGCGTCAGTCGCTTCATTGGAGATAAACGTTATTCGACTGGTTTTGGTTTTTACAGTATTGGGGCCGGTATATCGCACTATGATTTTTGTTGGGACTGAATCAAAGTCAACGTCTTTCATTTTTAGATTTGCAGTCTCACCGATTCTCATTCCTGATGATGATATTACTAAAAACATTGCTTTTGATTTGGCATCCCCATGTATCAAGATTTTTTTCAACATTTCTTTTGTGATTGGTGTTTCCTGTGATACCGGTTTATTACCGGTGCCACGCCGTCTGAAATTCTCCCACACAATATCATCTAATCGTATCCGGTATTGTTTCAGGAAGACACGAATGCAATCAACAGCGTTAACGATTGTTTTTGGAGACCTTCCTTCACTTATTAACCATTGCCAGTATCTTGTAATGTCCTTCTCATAGGACTCCAAAATGTTTAGTCCCTCGTTATTTTCCAGTCGTCTTACATCAATAATATAGGTATCGGGGTCTCGTTCTATTAGGGTAAAAAACTGTTTCAGATGGCATCTATATCCTCGTATTGTGCTACTGCTTGTAAAGTTGCTCAGAAAATCATCTACTGTTTTTGACCGGAACTTTCCCCCTGTCATAAAAATCTAAAAATATGTATTATTTTTGTCTATAAAAATGTTTGGTTCACTGATACTATCCTGTTTCGTTTGGTTTTTACCAAACGTTTTCAGACACTATATAAACTCTGACAGATATAACCAGAATTACACTCAGATGTGATGTGATCGCCATGGAAAAGAAAACCACTCAACTAACAGGAATATTGATTGTGAGTATGCTGACGTGCGCAAGCCTCGTGGCAGTCATTACCCTTTCGCCACTTGATAAAGGAACCTATACCTACAAACTCAATACATTCCAATCGTATGACGAACTTCTTTCATTCCTGCAGAAACGATTCGAAGCAGGAGCAAACCAGGGACGATATTACGACTCCCTCAATATCATGTTTGCAAAATCTGAATCAGGACCAACAGCGAATGGAGCAACTCAAGGTGGTGAGGTGCCTCCTTCGTATTCAACCACAAATGTTCAAGTTGCTGGTGTGGACGAACCTGATATCGTCAAAACCGATGGAACCTACCTGTATGTGGTAGCAAATCAAACCGTCTACATCATCAAAGCCTACCCTGCGCTAGAAGCGACCATTCTTTCTCAGATAAAAATCACGAATGTCACCATTAGCAACATCTTCATCCGTGGTGATCGTCTCGTTGTCTTTGGCGACTCCGGTAGTTATTACGCCTATCCACTTCTTGAAGGAGATCTCAAAGTTGACGTGGTCCGTCCCGATATATGGTGGGGTGGTGTATCACAAACAGTCATCAACGTCTACGATCTTAATGATCGAGCAAACCCGATCCTTATAAAAGAAATCAGAATCGATGGTGGCTACTTTGATGCCCGTTTGATTGATGAATACGTCTACGTGGTCGCAACTGAATACACCTATGACATCTGCCGCGCACTTGATGAAAAAAATTTCACCCTCAACATACCTCAAATCAGTATTGATGATGAAAGCCAAAACATCTCCGCTGGCGACATCTACTACGTTGATGTCCCGGAGCTCTCAGACACTATGACCCATGTGATCTCACTGAACCTTGATACAAATGACATTGTTGAAAAAAGCTTCATGCTCGGCAACTCCCAAACGATGTATGTGTCAAAAAACTATATTTTCCTCGCCTCAGTTCATTACCCCTACTATCCATTGTTATATCGAGCTGAAGGTGAGTCATCTTCAATCAGCGACCAAGAAACCACAATCCTCCATAAAATCTCCATTAACACCGGTAACGTCACCTACATTGCACAAGGGGAAGTCCCTGGTCATATCCTGAACCAGTTTTCCATGGATGAGCACAACGGGTTCTTCAGAATCGCAACAACCGTTGGAAACAACTGGGGCGAGGGAACTCAATCCAGCAACAACATCTACATCCTTGATGAAAACCTAAAACAAATCTCCCAGATTGAGAACATCGCACCTGGTGAATCCATCTATGCAGCCCGGTTCCTTGGAGATCGAGCCTATCTTGTCACTTTCGTACAAGTCGACCCACTCTTCACCGTTGATTTATCTGATCCCTATAACCCAAAGATTCTTGGAGAGTTGAAGATCCCCGGATACTCCGAGTACCTCCACCCCTACGACGAAACCCATATCATCGGCATAGGAAAGGAAGTCGACCCGAGCATCGATGCAGATAAGGTTCACACACCAGGGGCAATCTACTATACTGCGATCCTTGGCCTGAAAATCGCTCTGTTTGATGTCAGTGACTTTGAAAACCCGAAAGAAGTCGCAAAGGTTGTAATTGGTGACCGTGGGACTGACAGCCCAGCTCTCTATGACCACAAAGCGTTCCTCTTTGACAGAGAAAAAGAACTGCTCGTCATCCCCGTGAGCCTGTATGAGATAACACAGGAAGTCAAAGACCGATACATCGCCAGTAACGGCACAGAAACGCTTTTTGGAGAGTTCACCTTCCAAGGCGCCTACGGCTACCGACTCAGCCTCGAAGGCGGCTTTGAATTCAAAGGACGGATCACACACCAAACCCCGGAGGAAATGCAAAAACAGACCGATGATTACTACTGGTACTGGGGCTCGACAAGCACCGATATCACCAGAACGCTTTACATCGGTAACGTCCTCTATACGGTTTCTGAATCGATGGTAAAAATGAATAACCTCGCGGATCTCAGCAATATTACCAGCGTCACACTCTCGTAGTTCATACTCGTGCACAAATGAGAGAGGGAAGCTTCCTTTCCTCCTTCCTTCTCCTGCCTTCTTCCCTCTCTCCCAACCTTTCTTTTTTTCTTTCCTTAAAAAAATTTTTGATGCTTTTATCTCCTAATTCAATAAAAAAGTTTCCCGGAAAACCTATTAAACGGCAACGGATGGGGGGTCCTGGGTGTTATCGCATGAGTGCAACACTAGGCATACGAAGAGAAGACAAAAATCGCTGGGAACAGAGAGTCCCCCTCACCCCTCAGCATGTATTGCAACTGAAAAAGAAGTACGGTATCGAGACGTTTATCCAACCCTCGAACATACGTGTCTTCTCAGAGGAAGAATATCGAAAGATCGGTGCACATGTCCAAGATAGTTTAACTCCCAGTTCTGTTGTTTTTGCAGTAAAAGAAATCCCAGTAGATTTTTTTGAACGAGGAAAAACCTACATATTTTTTTCCCATACCATCAAAGGTCAGAAGCACAATATGCCGATGCTGAAAAAAATGATGGAAATGGGGTGCACATTGATTGATTATGAGCGCATCGTCGATAACAATGGGCGACGTTTGGTGTTTTTCGGCAGATTCGCTGGTCTTGCTGGTATGGTTGATGCGTTATGGACGTTTGGACAACGATTAGTCTGGGAGCAGATAGACTCACCGTTTAACGAGATTAAACAGACAATTCATTACAAGGATTTGGAGGATATAAAGAAACATTTCACTGCTGTCGGTAAAGACATAAAAACCAATGGTCTGCCTCAAGGTCTGACGCCTTTGATCATTGGGTTTACCGGGTATGGTAATGTTTCTATTGGTGCTCAAGAAATACTTGATATTTTACCCATAAAAGAAATAAAACCAGAAGAAATCGAATCAATTTTTAAAAACCCTTCAAACAAAGTAATTTATAAGGTAGTTTTCAAAGAAGAACACATGGTAGAACCCGCTTCACCTGACAAAAAATTTGATTTACAAGATTACTACAACCATCCTGACGGATATCGTCCAGCATTCGAACGTTATATCCCGTCTCTCTCAATTCTTATGAATTGTATCTTCTGGAGCGCACAATATCCGCGTCTTCTTACAAAGAAGTATTTGAAGAAATCCTTTCAAAAGGGAGAAAAAATACATCTGAAAGTGATCGGTGACATCAGCGCTGATGTCAACGGTGCCATTGAATGTACTGAAAAGACGACTTCCCCGGATACTCCTGTTTTTATCTATAATCCGAACACTGATACGATCAAAGATGGATACGAAGGCGATGGTGTCGTAGTGATGGCCGTTGATAATCTCCCCTGTGAATTGCCTCGGGAGTCGTCCCAGTCGTTTAGTGAAACCCTCTTACGGTTTATTCCTGCGATTATGAAAGCTGATTTCACGGTCGCTGATTTTGATACTGTAGCCTTACCGTCTAAGATAAAAAACGCGGTAATACTGTATCAAGGAAAACTGACGCCTGCCTACCAGTATATCAACAAATATTTATAAGTTAATTTGTTTCGCTGCTTAGCGGTTTTACGTATTTGGAGACATAGATATGGAAAAAATACTTGTCCTTGGCGCAGGCATGGTTTCTCGCCCGATGATTCAGTATCTTTTAGATCAACCTGATATTCATGTGATTATGGCTAGCAGGACCGTCAGTAAAGCAGAACAGATGATCGATGGACATCCACATGGTGAGGCGTTTTCTTTGGATGTCAACGACGATAAAAAAGTAGAGGATTTCGTTTCCAAAGCAGACGTTGTGGTGAGTCTTTTACCCTATACGTATCATGTGAAGGTTGCAGAGATGTGCATTAAACATAAGAAACACATGATTACGACTTCGTATGTCAGCGATGCGATGAGGGCGTTGGATAAGAAAGCAAAGAACGCTGGGATACTTATCCTCAATGAATGCGGTCTTGACCCTGGTATTGACCATATGTCTGCTATGAGGATTATTCATGATATCGAAAAGAACAAAGGAAAGGTCGTGAGCTTTCGATCAACGACCGGTGCGCTTCCCTCTCATGAGGCTAACAACAATCCTTTCGGGTACAAGTTTTCATGGTCACCGCGAGGGGTTCTTCTCGCGTCGCGGAATGCTGCCAGATGGTTGGAAAATGGGAAGGAGATTTCAATTCCTGGTGAACAACTGTTTGAAAACTATTCCTTACAAGATATCAAAGGCGTCGGAACGTTTGAGAATTACCCTAACCGGAATTCCGTGCCATACAAAGACATCTATGGATTAAAAAATGCAACAACCGTATATCGTGGGACGTTCAGAATGACAGGATGGTGCGAAACGCTACGAAGCATTGTAGCTCTTGGGTGGCTCAATGAAGAACTTCCTACGGGATTCTCTGGGAAAACATACGGGGATCTTACCAGACAATTAATCGGTGCGAAACCAAAGGACAATCTCCCCTTTACGACAGCATTATATCTCGGTCTCAAACCATATTCTGCGATTATCAAACGGTTAGAATGGCTTGGTCTTTTTGGTGATATGCTGTTACCGAAAGACAAGAATAATCCCTTAGATTATCTGAATACACTTACCCTACAAAAAATGTCCATGGGTGAACATGAACGAGACATGGTTGTTATGCATCATGAGTTCATCGCAGAATATCCATCGAAAAAAGAATATGTGACATCAACCTTGGTTGACTACGGCATTCCCGATGGTGACACTTCTGTTGCACGGACCGTTGCGCTTCCTGCAGCTATCGCGGTAAAGATGATTCTTAAGAAAGAAATCAACATGACCGGTGTTCATATCCCTGTTATTCCAGAAATCTACAATCCTATCTTAGATGAACTGGAAGACATGGGCATAAAATTCGAGGAGAAAACAGAGATATTAAAAAATTGATCGTAGTGTTTTCTTTGCGATAAAAACGACCGATATTATTTTATAACGACGAAGGATAAAGTTCAAACAGATAAACGTCATATTTTAAAGGGGAATACATACTATGTCGATTAAACCAACAGAAGTTCACAAAACACTTGGCAAATACATGCTTGCAGATGGATTTGACCTCGTCTTGGATTTAAAGAAAAGCCAGGGGTGCCGAATATACGACTCTCGAACAGGAAAATATTTTCTTGATGGCTTCTCATTTTTTGCTACCGCTCCATTAGGCTGCAACCATCCTGCGTTGACCAGTCCAGAATTCATCAAAAAAATGGGAGAAATAGCTATTAACAATCCGACGAACTCTGATATCTATACGGTAGAAATGGCTGAGTTTGTCGACACGTTTGCAAAATACGCAGTTCCAAAACACTTTCACCATCTGTTTTTTATCAGCGGCGGCGCACTTGCGATAGAAAACGGTGTCAAGACCGCTTTTGACTGGAAGATACGAAAGAACATCGAACGAGGAAAAGGGGAAATTGGAAGAAAAGTCATCCATTTCAAAGAAGCGTTTCACGGGAGAACAGGATATACGCTTTCCATGACCAATACGTTTAATCTTAACAAAACAAAATATTTCACGAAGTTTGATTGGCCACGTATTGTCAACCCAAAGATACAATTCCCGTTAAACAGTGAAAATGTAAAGAATGTTCGGGAACTTGAAAAACAAGCGGTCGCTGAGATAGAAAAAGCAGTGGCTCAGAACCCGGGTGACATCGCTGCTCTTATCATAGAACCAATCCAGGGTGAAGGCGGAGACAACCATTTCCGCAAGGAGTTCTTCCATGAACTACGTCGACTCTGCGATGAACACGAGATGATGTTCATCATCGATGAAATTCAGAGTGGTGTTGGACTTACCGGCAAGATGTGGGCGTATCAACATTTTGATTTCGAACCAGATATTCTCGCGTTTGGCAAGAAAACGCAGGTCTGCGGTATCATGGTAAGTAGTCGGGTCGATGAAGTCAAGGATAACGTTTTCAATGAAGTAAGTCGTCTCAATTCGACATGGGGTGGAAACCTCGTTGACATGGTTCGCTGTCAGAAGTATCTGGAAGTGATCGATGAGGAGAATCTCATTAAAAATGCTGAAACGCAAGGCAAACGATTACTCCAGGGATTAGAAGAAATTGAAAAGAAATATCCACATAAAATATCAAATGCGCGTGGAAAAGGCCTCATGTGCGCCTTTGATTTACCAACTCCAAAAGAAAGAGACGATCTGAAAAACAAGCTCTATGCACACAATCTCTTGGTTCTTACTTGTGGATCAAACACCATACGATTCCGTCCGCCATTGACCATTTCTTCAGAAGAAGTAGACGAGGCTCTCGAAATTGTCGATGAAACAGTGAAGGTGTTTAAATAAAATTAGAAGGATATCTTCCCTCTCATATACGAAGGGATATCCTCAATTTTTTTCCGTTCTTGCTTCGTGGTGTCGCGATCCCGAATTGTCACCATGTTATCGGTAAGTGAATCGTGATCAACCGTGATACAAAACGGTGTTCCTATCTCATCCATTCGTGCATATCGTCGTCCAATGGTCCCGCTCTCATCGTAGAAAGTGGCGATTCCCGTAGTCCTCAGATCGTTATCTATTTCTTTTGCAATCCGAATGAGCTTGTCATCACCAATCAACGGAAAGACCCCTACTTTAATTGGTGCCACCCAAGGATTCAGTTTCAGAATCGTGTATTCCTCCTCCTTTTTCTTTCCTTCAACATAGTTGTGCTCAAGAAGGAAATAGAGGATCCGATCAATACCATAGGACGGTTCGATGACATGAGGGACAAATTTTTCACCAATTTGTTTTTCTTTGACCTCTACGATGTCGTAACAGTCTTTCGGGATATCGATTGATTCACCATCAATGGTCATCGTGATTTTTTTAGCTGTGGTTGTTTCCATCAATTCAAGCTGTTCCTTGATTTTTCCTGCTTTTCCTGAGAATCGCGGTCCAAGGATGTTCATCTTCGGAACTACTTTTTTTATCGTCACTTCTCTAGGCTCTTCGAACTGCCTTAGCGCATACATATCGACGCTCGAAGATACGATATGAGCGTTCAGATCATAGGCAGATCGATCAGCGATACCGACGCATTCCACCCAACCAAATCGTTCGCTATACAGTTCTGCATCCCAACATTCGGTTGCGTAGTGTGCAAGCTCGTCAGCTGCATGTTTCCGAAATCGAAACTTCTTTGGATCGACCCCTGCTGAGAGAAGAAAGTCCTGTGTAAGATATATATAATACGCGAGGGCTTGATTGTTGATGATTTTTTTCTTTACTGCATCTGCTACCGACATTTTCCATTCTTTCTCATTATCAAAAAGATACAACTCTTTGTCTTTTATCGTGTCAAAATACGGATGTGTCTTATCTTTTGGATCGAAGAATATCTCAGCTTCCGCCATGGAAAACTCTCGTTGCCGGAGCGTCCCTTGCCGGGGAGAGATCTCATTGCGATACCCTTTTCCGATTTGAACAACCCCAAATGGGAGTTTCTTCCGGTTGTACTGGTAAAGAAGATGGAAGTTGGTGAAAATCCCTTGTGCAGTCTCCGGTCGTAAAAATGCTTTTCGCCCTTCGCCAACGCCAATCGTGGTGGCAAACATGAGATTCACCGGGTGCGCATCTTGTAATGCTGAACCACAGGTTGGGCAGGTGATCTTTTTTTCCTTGATCGCTTGTTCAACGGAGAGATCTTTCTCGATGATATCTTCTACTTTGTATGAGCGTTTACATCTACCGCAATCGACGGTGAGATCGGTGAACTCTTCAACATGCCCAGATGCTTTCAATACTTCATACAAGGTAATGGTTGGTGTAGCAATTTCAATACAATTATCCTTCAAAAGATAGAAACGTCTCCAGAGATTCTCGACATTGTTTTTCAATTGAGAACCAAGCGGTCCGTAATCATAAAACCCTGCGATACCGCCATAGATTTCAAATGATGGATAGATAAAGCCTCTCCGTTTGGCTACCATCATAATTTTATCGTAGATATCTTGAGGCATCAGCGGAATTCTCCCACGCTACCAAAGGAAATTCATTTGGAGGATTTAAACATGCATGCCATCAGATCAATATCAGTTACCATGCCGATTAATTTGTTTTCAGGGCTGACGACTGGAACATGACTGATCTTGTTCTTTATCATCTTTCGCGCGATTTCAGAAATCGGATCGTTCTTATACGCTTTAATAACGTTCGTAATCATGACTTCTTTCACGGCAACCGGCGGTAAATCAACCTTTGTTGTAGAATAATACAATCGGATGGTATCTCTGATTCCTTCCCAGGTCCAATCATCTTCGTCGCCACCCATACCCAGATTGGTTTGAGACACACTTTCTTTGATATGGCTGAGTTTAAACAGATCACCTTCGCTGACAATGCCGCCAAGCTCGCATTTTTTATTAAGGATTGGAAGCGCGGTCTCACTGGTCACATTAATGATTTCCATGATGATCGTAATCGGAGTTTCCTGATACACCGGGACAAGATTTTTTGTAAAATAGTTATCCACGATATCATCATATTTATCGTCCAATGCTTTGAGGACGTCGGTGGGGCTGATGATACCAACAAGATTTTTCCTCTTATCAATAACCGGGAGACCATGGATTCGATTTTCATAGAGAAGCTTTGCAGCAGCTGACAAGTCTTCGTCTTTCATCACGGTGTACGGATTCGAACTCATAATCAACGCGATCTGCTCTTCATCGGGGTTCTTGAAAATATCAGAACGAGTGAGAACACCAACAACTTTCTTTGTGTCTTTCTTAAGAATCGGCATCCCAGATACATTATGCTTTGCAAGAATTTTCAATGCTTCTCTGATGGTACCAGGAACGTATCCAACGATTAGTTCTTTTGACATCGCGTCTTCAATTTTCATCATTATTGTCCCTCTCATCCCTACCTATTTTGAAACATATAATGGTTTTAAAGAGTCCCTCTCTAAAACGATGAATTTTTCCGATAGGTCGCGACCCTGAATGCAGTCATCTAAATTTAAAGCTTTCCTTGGAGTATACGTGACCTTTGTCAACAACTCTTCTAGAGAAAACAGACCGGTGTTGTGTAAAAACCGTACCTCTTCGCCCACATCAGGAGTGTTTATCATCGCATTATCAGTTCCAAGCAGGATGGTGACGCCGGTCTTTTTCATGAGTGCTAGGTTGTTTTTCAAGTGGAAAAACGCATATGACCGAGGACATACCACGATTGGTATATTGGCATCGTTCACCCGATCAAGGTCTGCCTTGGTTGCGGCGATCATATGAATAAGCAGATTTGGGCGTAAATCCAAAATACGATCAATATTTTCGCGTACAACCTCACTCGCATGCAACGCAAACAGCTTCTTCTTTTTTCGTACATGCTTTGATATCTTCTCGATTTCCGCAGGCTCCCAATCCGAGATACTGCTCAACCCCACCCCATTGGAATTCTGCAACAGCCGATCAAGTTCCTCTTTCTCATAGGTCATCTGCGATGGCCGTGAGAGAATCACTGAATCAACACTACTGTTTTTCATCGCCTTTCTGAGCTGGAAAATCCCGATGAGGCCACCTTCCCGAAAATCACAAAAACATGAGGTACCCGAGTTTGTCATCTCTCCAAGAGACATCTGTATCCCCTCAAGGATTTCCTGTTCCGATGCTTCCTTTAATAATCGATGTTTCAACCCATATGGTGGCGCAACAAGGTCTTTTACATTGCACGGTAGTTTAAGATGTTTATCCCGTATAAAAGAATCACCAATGTGGATATGAGCATTGACAAAGGTTGGGAGAATGAATCCTTTTACTATCGGTTTTTCAGGAGGAACGCCTTTTCTGACCTCGAATACCCCTTGGTTCTCCTCAAAACTAATATAGCCTGTGATAAAACCATCTGTCGTAAGGATTTCTCCCTGGACATACTTCATGTGCAACAGTGTAAGAAACACGAGTTATTAACTCTTTTTTAATCTGAACAACAACTTTCTTGGTTTTCATAGAAATATTTTTGAATACACCATATGATTTCTCCTTCTCTCTTCGATGATCTGGTGACTCTCTAAGTAGTATAAGTTATCACAAGAATAATGAAGAGGGATGAGATGGTAGAAATGATGGTAAACGATACGGAAAAAATTGCATTGGTCGATAAAGCAAATATGCTTGATGGACTCGCTCGGTTTCCAGAACAAATCAAAGAGTCTCTGGCGATTGCTGAAGCAACAGAACGATTAAACTTTATAAAAATTGATAACGTGGTTATCGCAGGCATGGGTGGCTCTGCGATTTCTGGGGATATCATGGCAAGTTTGTTCCGGGATAAACTCGATGTTCCTCTTGTTGTCAACCGGGAGTACGATCTGCCGAAATGGGTGAACAAAGACACCCTTGTTATCTGCATCAGCTACTCAGGAAACACCGATGAAACCCTTAGTGCGTTCAAGATCGCAAGTCAGAAAAAATGCAAAATGATATGTATATCCACCGGTGGGAAGCTCCAGGAATTTGCGGAAAAACGTGGCGTTCCGTTCGTGAAAATTCCTGCAGGGATTCAACCACGAGCAGCAACCGCCTACTTGTTATTCCCTTCAATCATATTTTTGAAAAAAATCGGATTGCTAAAAACCGCGATTGAAACAGATATCGAAGAAACTATAACAGTGACACAGGAATTCGTCAACACGAATAACAAAACAGTTCCTGAAGAAAATAACCCTGCAAAGCAGCTTGCAAAAAAAATCTTCAACACTATTCCACAGATATACGGATGGGGCGTCTACACGCCGATTGCGATTCGTTGGCGTCATCAATTCAATGAAAACAGCAAGGTGATCGCACACACGGACCTCGTCCCAGATTGTAACCATAATGATATCGTTGGTTGGTCTGCGAATCCTGAAATATCAAAACAGTTCTCCTGCATCTTATTTCGTGATAAGGACGAAGAAATCATCGATATGACGACCCGGTTGAATTTCATGCGTGACCTCTTTCATAATACTGCGGGCAATATCATTGAAGTCTCGCCCAAGGGGAAAAGTCAGCTCGCAAAAATGATGTACCTCATGTGTCTTGGGGATTTCACCAGCTGTTATCTTGCGGTGTTGCGAGGAATTGACCCAAGCCCGGTTGATATCATTAAAGAGCTGAAGAAACGACTCGCAGAAAAATAACATCCTTAGGAATCTTTCTTGTGTCTCTTCAAAAAACATAAATATGTATTACCGCATCTTCGCATGCAGCACTCAAAGGTAGTTGATGAGGATTACTGTGTATCAAAAAGCTCAGATGAGTTTTCTTACTCTTATTGTTCTGTTATTGATAGTGAACGCTTTTTTTTTCACTTCTGTTTCTTCGCAGGATGAACCAGCGCTCTTTCTTGAGATCTATGATTCGAACACCTCCAATGAAATTACAGATAACATTGTTTTTGAAGGCAAAAACTACTCTATCGCCGTGGTGGCTGAAAATGATACCTGGTTTGTCGATGGTGTACATGTCTCTCTGCTTGGGGAGAACTATTCCATTAGTAATGAAATGCCGTTTGTGACCATGATAGCCCCACGGTTTGAGGAATATCCGTCGTTTGTTATCACAGCAACAAAGGAAGGGTATCTTACCGCTGAACTCAAGATAACCGTAATGAAAGGCGAATTGTCGATAGTTGCAGATCGTGGTACCGTTGAAGAAAAAAAGGAGTTTCAAGTCACCGTCACAGATCAAGACAATAAACCAGTGGAAGGCGCTCTTGTGTATGTTACTCCTGAAGATGCTCCGGTGACTACAGACCTGCAAGGCGTCGCGTATACGCACGCACCAGATGTTGAAATGGTTACAACCGTTATCATCCGGGTCATAAAGAGTGGTTATGGACCTGGTTCAACGACTATCCATGTAGAAAATGTAGAGGGGCCCATTTTCGACCTTACTGAATCAAAATTCCTTCAAATTCTTCCTATTCTTATTGCTATCCTTGTAGTCATCTTCGCTATTGCATATGTTTTATGGAGGCAAAAAAGAAACCCAACGATACCTCACCAGACGACACGAGCAGGAACACCTGATGAACCACAGATATACCAGCAAGGAAAACTAGGGCAGCGGTTCAAAAATGAACCAGCATTATTTCCCGGAAAAGAGAAGAGCGACGTCTCCATTTCAAGTTCTGAGTCCAGGGTAGAGGAGATTCGAATCCCTGTGCAGGCGAAAAAGAAGGAGACAACCTACCTATCTGAGGAAAAAGAACTAGAGGAGGTCTCTGAGGATCTAAAGAAGGAACACGACGAGTGGTTCAAAGGACAGGATTACATGCGATACAAGCTTGATGAGTTAACAGGAAAAATCGATCAAAAAACAGACGGAAAATGGTTCGAAGGGGAACGTGATAGTAAATATAAAGTCGATGAGACGTTAAAGAAGAGCTCTAAGAAAAAAAAAATGGATAAAGAAAACGTCAAGTGATGAGTTTTTTTCTCACAATTATTTATCATATAAACATCTACCGTATCATTTTATTAGGAGAACCGTGTTCAGAGCAGTTAGGCTGTTTGATACCTCATGAAACTGATGTTTGAACTTTCCAAAGAACAGAAAACACTTCCCTGTGCCGAAGTAATCGCGTGTCTGAATGCTGAAAATATTATGTATACGGTCATAACTACAAATGAAGATGTCCTCATCGTCGAAATCAAACCAAATGATTCAATCATCCAGAGACTCGCAGAACGACTCGCTTTTACCTTTGTGATTGACGAGCTTTTGTTTTCATGTCCTGCTACTTTGGATGATATCGTGCGGTACGCAGAGAAACATCCTCTTATGAAAGATGGATCAATCGCAATCCGGTGTAAAAACCGTTCCTCATCAATTCATTCACAGCAACTCATTGACCGCTTAGGAGATATCTACACAAAAAATAGGTTGGTAAATCTCACACATCCTGAAATAGAGCTTCGTGCAGTAGTAACAGAGAACACAGCCTATGTTGGAATAAAAAAAGCTACTCTGGAAACAAGTCACTTTCAAAAACGAAGAGGACACTTTCGCCCGTTTTTATTGCCAATCACGCTTCATCCAAAAGTCGCTCGCGCATTAGTCAACCTCTCGTCTATTAAAAAACAAGAAACGCTGCTTGATCCGTTCTGCGGCACTGGTGGAATACTTCTTGAGGCAGGGCTTATCGGGGCGCGAGTCATAGGCAGTGATATTGAACAAAAAATGATTGATGGATGTAAAAAAACCCTTGATTTCTACTCCATTAAAAACTATGAATTATCGTGTTGCGATATTGGAAATATCCCTCAATCGGTTTCTATCGTTGATGCAGTAATCACTGATTTTCCATACGGTAAAGCGACAACAACAAAAGGAGAAGCCCTGGCGATGCTCTATGAACGGGCATTTGCTTCTATTGCTTTTCTTCTAAAAAAGAGCGGCAAAGCAGTGGTTGGTTTGTCTGATAAATCGATGGTTTGTCTTGGAGAAAAATACCTTTCCCTCGTAGAAATCCATGAGTTTCGCGTCCATCGTAGTCTCACTCGATATTTTGTTGTCTACCAGAAGTAACCAAAACACTTTTACCCTTTGGTGGTATCCGTCTGTAGCATGACACAACTGCGTATCATCTTCCTTGGAACAGGTGGAAGCTGGCCAACCGTGAAGCGAAACGTTTCAGCCCTTGCCATCAAACGAGGCAGTGAAATCTTGTTGTTCGACTGCGGTGAAGGAACCCAACGGCAGTTCCAGCAATCAAACCTCAGTTATATGCAGATCTCGAAAATCTTCATTACCCATTTTCATGGCGATCATTTTCTTGGGTTGCCTGGCCTGATTCAAACCATGCAGTTGAACGATCGAGACGCACCACTTCACATTTATGGACCAAAGGGGATGGAGGATCTTACCGACCATCTTTTAACACTTGGATATTTTCGACCATCCTACGAGATTATTTCACATGATATAACCAATGGTGATGAGGTCGAATTCGAAGAATATAGCATCCATGTGCTTAAAGTAAAACATAATGTCCCTGCGTTCTCCTACCGTCTTGAGGAACAGCAACGCCCCGGGAAATTCAACAAACCTAAGGCTTTGGAATTAGGGATCCCTGAGGGACCATTGTTTAGTAAACTGCAATGTGGACAAACCATAACTCTTGCGAATGGCAAGAACATCACGCCAGACATGATACTAGGTCCTTCAAGAAGAGGCAGAAAAATCGTGATATCCGGTGATACCATGCCTTGTGAGGAGATGATAGCATTTTCGAAGAATGCAGATGTCCTAGTCCATGAGGCAACCTTTGACTCAGAACTCGAAGATATCGCAAAAGAATACGGACATACGACCGCAGCGCAAGCAGCAGAGATAGCAAAAAAAGCAGACGTGGAAAAACTATTTTTAGTCCATATCAGTCCCCGGTATCTCGATTATCGCGTGTTGGAGAATGATGCGAGGAAAATTTTTGTTCAGTCATTTGTCCCGAAAGATTTTCAGGAAATTGAAGTGCCCCTCAAGAAATGATCAAGAGTTCATTTTCTTTTTTCAAAGAACCTAATTTTTTAAATAAATAACAACTCATTAAAACAAACAAAATGAAAAATGATATCTCAAATATTGCCCGTATACTTGTATAAAAATCAAGACCATATCTATAGCTATTCATGGAAAGTAACCAAGAAACCTCTCCGATAAATATAAACACCAAAGGCAGTAAACCAAGAAGTGATAAAATGAGTGCTATATAAAATGCCCATTTTTGTAGTGTCAATAACCCCCATCCTAACAGTATAAGACCGATGCTGATAAAAAATGGAATCAGTGCGAATAAATTGTAGTAAGAAGAGTTTGAGATTAACCCCGAAGTTATTGAAAGTAACCATGTTCCAACGAATATCCAAAATGTGGCAATCAAAACGATACCTACTGGAGTGGAGGGAGCGTTTTCCATTTCCATGGTTATTTACCTATAACGTTTTTTCTTCAGGATTAACAGAACAATCGTAAGTGCCCCAAGTGCATATATCAGTTCAAAGCCAGGTACACCATATCCAGTTGGCCGATGCTCAAATGATTCATTCCCCGATGGCGTCTGTGATGTTGGCACGTACCACTGAAGTGATTGTGATCCCATCGTATAAATAATTAAAAGAACTAAACCCAGTAACAATAATAAGAGTTTCAAATTTTTATCAATATCTTCAATGATGATTCCACCGACAATCATCGAGCTTGTTAAAGCACCAATGCCGATGAGTTTAATGGAACCAGAGACCTTATACGCCAAAAGATCGGTTTGACTACTCGGAAATACATTACTGATGATAGCCCCGATGAAAAAGAATGCGATCCCGCTGATGATTCCCAGCATTACCAAATCCTTTATTTTTATTTTCATTATTGGTTACCTCCTAATAATAATGAGAAGACGAGAACAGAAAGATGTTCAATAACAATAGGATCACTCCGAATAAAAGCAACAGAAGTTTCGTGTCTTTTTCTATTTTTTCAATGAAGAAACCACCCACGATCATGGAGATACAAACGATCCCCATCCCAGTGAGTTTCATTATTGAGGAGATTTGCTTGGGGAGCAAATACGCATCAGTACTTGGTCCTAAAATAATATAGGCTGCCATGCCGATAAAAAAGAGCATGATGCCACCTGCTAAACCTACAATCATAGTGGTTCTTTTATTCCATTGCATTCTTTCACTCCACAGTGGAAAACTAATAGCATGTATATAATGGTTTTTTAATTGTTACGTAATTGAATAGAAATAACATTATTTCGTTGATTAAAATAAAAAAATGAAACTAGGGTTTATACAAAGTCATCAACGATTTATTCATCTTCTGGTTTTGCAAAAAAAGTTTTTGCGATATCGTAGATATCCATATCAACGGTTCTGAGTTTTGTCACGGATTCATTCAGATCAACAGGAACGATTTTGTATCCTCGTAACGCAACCATCTTTCCAAAGTGCTCGTTCTTTACTAAGTCGACGGCAGCGATACCATATCGTGTTGCCAATACTCTGTCATATGCAGTTGGGGATCCACCACGTTGTACATGTCCAAGTACCGTGAACCGTGTTTCAACACCGAGTCTCCGCTCAATTTCTTTTGCCAGACGCTGACCGATGCCACCAAGACGGACATGACCAAACTCATCTTTTTCTTCAGATAACGTCTCAAAGTGGTCATTATCTCTTGGTTTTGCTCCTTCAGAGACCACCACGATACTAAACTTTTTTCCACTGTCGTGACGTGCTTTTAAATTTTTACAGACCGCCTCAATGTTAAAAGGTTTTTCTGGAATAAGGATTTCGTCTGCGCCACCAGCAATCCCTGATACAGTCGCAATCCATCCTGCGTGTCGTCCCATCACCTCTAGGACCATGATGCGATGATGTGATTCTGCTGTGGTATGGAGCCGGTCAATTGCATCAGTAACAATAGAGACCGCGGTATCAAATCCAAACGTGTAATCCGTTCCTGAGATGTCGTTATCAATAGTCTTCGGGATACCGACAACGGGGACTCCCATTTTAAATAGTTTTAAGGCAACTCCTAGAGTATCTTCTCCACCTATGGCGATGAGCGCGTCAAGCTTGAACTTTTTTATATTTTTTAAGAGCTTATCGACATTCCCCTGTTCTTTAAACGGGTTTGTCCTGGATGTCCCGAGAATTGTCCCACCTTTCGGTAAAATCCCTGAAATGTGCTGATCGTTGAGCGGCATGACATTTCCTTCAATGAGGCCTTTCCATCCATCAAGAATACCGAGAACCTCCCAATTATTCTTGGAGGATTTTTTTACTACAGCGCGAATAACAGCGTTAAGCCCTGGGCAGTCACCGCCACCTGTTAAGATTCCGATTTTTTTCATAAGCCCCCATCATCTTTATTTTGTCGAATTCCTTTATCTTTCAACTCTTTAATAATTTATGGTTTTCAACAGATGATTCTTGATATTTTTATCATAAATGAAAACTAGATAAAAGAGAACATGATTTCACGTGGGATAACCAGAGGGAGAAAAAAAAATGGAATCTGAAAAAATCGATCTCTCAGGAAACTTCTCGTCCCAATCAATAGAAGAATTATTTGCAAGATTCCAGACATCTCTGCAAGGCCTTTTAGATGTAAAAGCAGAGGAACGCAAGCGCGTGTATGGACTAAATGAATTTGCAAAAGAAAAAAAGAAATCCATTTTCAGAAAAATCATTGAAGCACTCATCGAACCAATGGCACTTATTCTGATTATTGCATCTCTCCTCTCATTCTTCATCATTAAAGATGTTCTTGAGGCATTAGCGATTGTCGGCGTTGTCGTCATCAACACAGTTATCAGTTTGATACAGGAGGGAAAAGCAGAAAAAGCGGCGGAGGAACTCAAAAAAATTCTTTCTCCGCAATGTAAGGTCATCCGGAATGGAATGGTGGAAGTCATCGCCTCCAAGTTCTTAGTCCCTGGTGATATCATTGTGTTTGAATCCGGTGATATCATCCCTGCTGATGCACGATTAATTGAAGCGACAAACATGCTTGTTGATGAGGCGCATCTCACTGGTGAAAGCGAACCTATTCACAAAAACACGCATCAGATCCACGAGACTGATCTTGAACTGTATGAGATGAAAAACATCGTGTTTGCGGGCAGTAAAATACTCAATGGGTATGGGAAAGCGCTGGTCGTTAAAACAGGGAATGTCACGGAAATCGGGAAAATCGCAGTCAATATTCAGGAGGCCAAAGAAGAGCGAACTCCGTTACAGAAAAAGATGGACCGTGAAGTCAAGGCGTTGGTGGCATTGGCGATTGTTTCTCTTGCCCTTGTTTTAGTGATGGGGTACATCAGAAATCCTAATGATCTGGGGTTCTCTGCGCTTCTTGCGATTAGTATCATGGTTGCCGTGTTTCCGGAAGGGCTGCCTGCGTCTATGACGATAGCGTTGTCGCTTGCGATGGAACGACTCGCGAAAAACTCAGTGATCGTCAAACAGCTATCTTCAGTAGAAACGCTTGGGAATGTTGATTATATTTGTACCGATAAAACAGGCACCATCACCAAACATGATATGACGGTAAAAGAGTTTTTTATTGGCACGAAATTTCATGTCATGTCTGATATATTTAAAATGATTGCAGAAGGGAAATCAGCTCTCTTACATGATATCTTTTTAACATCAGTAAAATGCTCTACTGCTCAGGTCGTCGAACAAGATGGAAACGTGGTCAAGGAACTAGGAGATCCTACTGAGATTGCGTTAATTAAGGCGTCGATTTTAAATGGATTTAAACCGAATCAATTTGATACATTCAAGATCATTGACAGCGTCCCGTTTTCCTCTGAACTTATGTTTTCTGCGATTCTTACCCAGGATAGCTCAGGGACTCATGATATTTATATCAAGGGTGCTCCGGAAAAGATTCTCACATTCTGTGGTTCTTACTATGTAGATGGTAAAATGCAATCACTTGACGAGCATCACCGACAGCATATTGGAAAAGAGCTGTCGACACGATCTGAGAAAGGTTTCCGACTTATTGGTTTTGTGAAGAAATCAAACGTTGGTGACCTGCAGAAGATTGATGTAAACAACCTTGCTGGTTTTACGTTCCTTGCAACCGCTGCAATCTACGACCCGCCAAAGGATGAAGTCAAGCAGATGATTCAGGAGACAAAAGACGCGAACATCAGTGTTGTGATGATTACTGGTGATAGTAAAAAAACCGGTTTTTCAATCGCTGAGAGTGTTGGAATTGCGACTGACATCAATCAAGCAATAGACGGAAAAGACCTGGAGCAGATGAGTGATGAAGAGTTCGGGGAACATGTGGAGCATCTTCGGGTTTATTCTCGTGTCGCACCGCTTGATAAACTGAAAATAGTCGAGAAATTACGCGCGAGAGACCATATCGTTGCTATGACCGGGGATGGTGTCAACGATGCTCCTGCGTTAAAGAAAGCTGATGTTGGCATTGCCATGGGTCGCGCTGGGACGCAGGTGGCTCAGGAAGCAGCAAATATTATTCTTACCGATGATAATTTTTCTGTCATTGTCAAGGCTGTTGAGGAAGGACGACGGGTGTATCAGAATCTTAAGAAATTGATTCGATACCTTATTACGAACAATATCGGTAAAGTCGTTGGTGTGCTGATTACGCCTCTTCTAGGGTATCCTGTTCCTTTGATGCCGTTGCAGTTGTTATGGTCGAACGTTGTCATGGAGACGTTCCCTGGCGTTGGTGTGAGTACGGATTCTGCTGATACGAACATCATGAAGCGTAATCCATCGAAATTGTCAGAGCCGATTATTTCGAGGAGGCAGCGGGTCATGATGATTGTTGATGGCATCGTGTTTGGTCTTTCTATTGCGGCAGGGTATATCCTCTCGTATAATTACATGATGGGTCATGGTGCGATGGAGAATGATGCAAAGGTGTTGGCAGGGACAGTTTCCTTTGCGATAACGTTACTTTCTCCGCAGATTTATGTCTTTATCTTGCGAGAGGGAAACCTTGTAGAGAAATTCAAACGACGAAATCTCTTACTGAAATCGTTTTTTGTTTTTACGTTTCTGATGATTCTTGCGATTATCTATCTCCCTGCGTTAAATACTTTGTTTACCACCACCCCTGTTTTTGATCCTATTATCTGGGGTTTAATTTTAGGGTTCTCCCTTCTTACCACTGCATTCCGGGCACTGCTAGGGAATAACTTCTTCTTTACTCGCAGAAGTGATTCGCCAAGCTCTGTCCAATCATAATTTTATTAAGCTCTGGCGTTATTCTTCTTTTGGATTCTTATGGAAGCGAGACCATCGTACGATGAATACTTTATGGAAATGGCGCATGTGGTTGCGAAACGAAGCACGTGTTTACGACGGCAGGTTGGCGCTATTCTGGTCAAGGACAAACATATCTTGAGCACAGGGTACAATGGCGCGCCCAAGGGTCTGAAACATTGCTCTGAAACAGGGTGTCTTCGGGAAAATCTGAATATTCCATCAGGGGAACGACATGAATTGTGCCGAGGATTGCATGCAGAGCAGAATGCGATTATCCAGGCAGCGGTTTTTGGTGTCTCGATTAAAGGATCTGTGTTGTATTGTACAAATACTCCTTGTGTCGTGTGTGTGAAAATGTTGATTAACGCGGGTGTCACGGAAATTATCTACGGGGGAGAATATCCTGATAATCTTGCGAAACTCATGATGGACGAAAGCAAATTAAAAATAAAAAGATTTAAATAATTGAATTAGATATAAAAATATGGATGAAAAAATTGGAAAAATATATATACTTCAGAATTGATTTATTCTGCGAGGAGAATGTATGAAACGGACAAAGTCACTCGTATTAGATGAGAACGAAAATAAAGCAGTCCAGTTGTTCTCGGAACTTGGGATGCCTAAGAATCTTGCGAAGACGTTACTCTATATCTCTCAGGTGGATGAATGCCGCTCCGCAGACGTTGAACAAGGAGCAGATCTTCGACAGCCTGAAGTAAGCGTAGCCATGCAAGAACTTCGACGAAGAGGTTGGGCAAAGAAACGCGATGAAAAAAAGAAGGGCAAAGGAAGACCCGTTCATCTCTACAAGCTCACTTCGGATCTGCCAGCTATCCTGAAGAGCTTCGAAAAAGATAAGATGAAGGAAGTAGAGGACATTAGAACCGACCTCAATCAACTACACACCCTCATATCTTCAATAGAAAAGTAACTTCATCGGAAAGCATTCCCCTCGCTTCTTCTATCACTACGTGCTAGAGGAGAGTGCATAAGAGCACTAGGTGGTCCGTAAGTGATACATAGAATAAAAAATATTTTTATTAACAGTAAGAAAACTGTCGATTTCATTGTACTCAAAAACGCTTCTGCCCCGTTTGTTGATGATAACTTCTTCTACGTCACCGGCCTTGAACAAGGGCTGTTTGAAGGCTCGTGCGCGGTACTCCATCCTGACGGCGCCCTTGATCTCTTAGTCTCTGAGCTAGAAGCAGAAAGTGCACGAAAATCCACGGCACATCTTACTATCTATAAAACAAAGGATGAATTTTCGGAATTACTCAAACACCTTATCTCTTCAAATAAAACCATCGGGGTGAACGCGAGCGGCCTCTCGTATCACGAATTTAATACGTTAACAGAGATTTTGCCGCAGGCAGTCTTCGTTGATGTGTCCGACGGATTTTTCAAAACACGGCTCATCAAAGACGAACAAGAAATCCAACGTATCAAACAAGCATGCGTAATTGCTGATGATACCATGGCGGTCATCCCCGATGTAATCTCCGAAGGAATAAGTGAGTACGAACTTGCCGCAGAAATCAATTATTCGCTTCAAAGCCTTGGTGCAGAAAAACCCGCGTTTGATACTATTTCCTCCTTTGGAAAAAACACGGCAGAGCCACACTACAGCCACGGGGATGCGAAACTTACTGAAGGGGACCTTATCTTATGCGATTTTGGCGCGTGTCTGAAAAAATATAATTCCGATATCACCCGAACGTTTCTTTTTGGAAGAGCGACCGAGCAACAGAAAGAGATGTACAAAACAGTACTCCAGGCACAACAGATCGCCTTTGATGCGATAAAACCCGGGGTCAAAGCAGGTGACATTCACCATGTGGTAAGTTCTTTTATTGATTCAACAAAATTTAAAGGAAGATTCATTCATTCTACCGGGCATTCCCTTGGTCTTGCAGTTCACGACGGGCCTGGATTTGCCCCAGAAAATACCATGGAGCTTCAAGAAAATATGGTCCTTACCGTTGAACCAGGCGTCTACCTTCCAGGATTTGGGGGAGTACGAATTGAAGATGACGTCCTTATAAAAAAAGATGGACTGGAGCTTCTTACAAAAAGCCCACGTGACTTCACAGAACTAGAATAGCTGCTCTCGTGTCCTTTAGTCTTTATCTCGCTTGTATGTCCAGTTGATCTCAGAATTAATTTTCTTGTAGAGCTCTGCTCCTTTCTCCAGTGTTTTTTTCTCGTTGAGAACCTCTAAGGATTCATCCGCGAGAATCTTTAAGACTTCCCGGAGCTCTTTCCTATTTGCCTTTAGCAGTTCAATACCGACATGCAACAGTTCATTAATGATCTCCGAAATATCTTCTCCTTCTATCGTAATGTTAATTTTTACCATCCATTTCCCTCGCTTTACATACTCCCTTTATTACAAAATATTGGTGTTGCATCCTGCCATGAAGACCGCCACTTATATAGTTTTTCATAACATTAATTTCATGTCTTCTTTGTCAGGTGAAACAACATAATAGTACCGTACTCTCTTTCTCTATTAATGTTCACAGGTGCATACCAGAAAAACCATATATTCCTTCCAGAAAAGCATAGACGATCAACTATACTCTTTTTCAAAGTATATTTCTCTTCAAACGTCTCAAATAATAATTCTTAATAATGAGTTGTTCTTTCTATGGTATCATGGTGGGTGACCGAGAATCTGTTGTCAACCGCACAGAAACAATCGCTGCAGTGACAACCGTATCACTGGTAGGCCTGGGCATACTCCAGATTATTCTCGGGGAAACAATCTCTCGTAGTGTTGCGCTCACTGCAAACGGTATCGATTGCATCGGAGACGGGTTTGTCTCAGGGATTGTCTGGGCAGGGCTTCGATTCTTCAAAAGACCTGCGGATCAGCGATTCCATTTCGGCTATTACAAGATTGAGAACCTTGCCTCTATCGCTGCAACGATCGTCATGTTTTTGTTAGCAGGATATATCATTCTTCGATCCTATTATCAACTAGTAAATCCTGAAGTCGTCCATCTTCCGCTCATTGGCGCGATCGTGGCATTTATTGCTGCGATGTTTGCTATGGGTCTTGGTGTATATAAAATCATTAAAAGCAGACATACGAACATGAGCTCCGTGAAACTCGATGCCTTTAACACCATCAAAGACGGGACAACGTCCTTTCTTACTGTTGTTGCGTTACTGCTTTCATCCTTTGGATATACTATTGCAGATCCGTTGATCGGGTTTATCATCGCTGGTATCATTCTCACCATTGGGTTTGCCGCCATCAAAGAAGCAGGGTACATGCTTGTGGATGCTTGTGACGGCGATTGTCTCATGTATGGTTTACTCATTAAAACCTATGCAGAACGTGTGAAAGGAGTACAGGCTGCTCAGGTCGTTCGGCTACGAAGAACTGGTCCTGTGATCCAAGGCGAGCTTGAGATTACCGTTCCTGGGGAGATGTCGGTATTAGAACTCAATAAAATACAAACAGAGATTATCCGGGTATCAAGTGAAAAAATCTCGGAGCTCGAACGATTAACTATTACTGCAGTACCCCTCGAAAAATAAGAAAGAATGAGGCTGGGAGTTGCCTCGTTTTAGATTTTTTGTAAACGTTGATGTAGTTTTACCACCGCTTCCACCGCTGCTTTTCCTCGTTCGATGCGATCTTCCGCTTGGAGCCTGGTCATCCCTGGTCCAGAAATCCCAAGACCCACTGGTTTGTTGAACTCTAATGCGAGGTCAGCGATCTTCCTGGCAGCATGTTGGATGACTAGGTCATCGTGCTCGGTTTCTCCTTCAATTACTGCTCCAATGGTGATGACACCGTCGATATCCTTGCGCGCTAGTAATTTCTTGATGGCAAGAGCCATGTCAAAAACTCCGGGGACTTTCACCACTTTGGTAATTTCTGCCCCTAGAAACTCCGCGTGTTCTTTTGCTCGTTCGAACATCATCATGGTGATGTCGTAGTTGAAATCAGAGACAACAGCTCCGATTCGTATTGTTTCTTTCGCCATTTTTTCTTTACCTCCTTTTTATCGTACTGGTCCTGCGTCTTCAAATCCTTCGCGAAGACCGTGACCAGCATGTTTGGTAAGATTCTCAGGATGAAACAACAGATCGATGACGTTTCGTGCATGTTCGCGGGCTCGTTGGTCCGCAAGCCGTGCAAGCTCTTTGTCATTGTGTGCCTCATCCTCATAAACAAAGACTTCGATGATATGTTTGTTACACAGCAACTGGGTATGGATAAGCCCGGTGCTTGCTTCATGGGCACATTGTTTATCGATGGGTTTTGGGCCTGGCATGCCAAGTGCCATGACAATGTCGCAGGTGTGTTCGTCAAACAATTTTTTACAGGCAACAGGTAAATCCTTTATCCCAGGAACCGTGTATCGGATGATCTTGAACCCAGCGGTGAGGGATTGTAGTTCATTTATCGCGGCATGTGCCATATCAAAGCGGGCAAACGTGGTGTCTGCGATACCGATACGTTTCATGGTTCCCCCTCGATGCGCTGCATCTTCTTTTGAAACTCATGGGCAGCAATGACTTTTTGGATAATCCTGCGGGTACCCTCGAGGTCGCTTCCGCCTTCGTATTTGGAGAGTCGTACGACCTTCACGTTGAGTTTTCTTTTTTTCAGCTCGTTTTTAATCGTGGCATCATTGTGAATCTGGTCAAAGCCGAGAGCGATGATGTCTGGTTTAATTTCTTCGACAATCGTATACATGTCATCCTCATGCCCCAGATATGCTTCATCAACCATCTTGAGTTCTTTGATGAGGTTTACTCTAATCTCCTGGGGGGTGATCGGGTCGTGTTTGAGTTTTCGTACTGTTGAATCTGTTGCGACGACAACCACGAGGGTGTCACCTAGTTTTTTTGCTTCACGAAGGTAGAAGATATGTCCCATGTGTAGTAAATCAAAGGTCCCGGTTGCCATTACTTTGACCATTTTTTCCACGCTTTTATGATATCGTTTCCTTCCAGAAAGGTAAAATTGTTTTTTTCAGCGTATTTCCTTGCATCTTCTTTGGGCATTGCCTTTCCTTTTTCTCCCATGATTTCACAACCGCTTCCGACTGGGGTGAGTCCTGCCATCTCAAGTAATGAAATAACCAGCTCCGTATGACCTTTTCGCTCGTTGAGCAGTTTTTCTGAAGCAACGCAGATTGGGATGTGTCCTGGGGATCGGAATTCTTTCCCGAACTCTTTAATGGCTGTTATGCTGTCGTGGTTTTTGATGGTGTTGACGAGTTCTGCGAATTTCTTCATGGTGAGGCTGCGGTCATTGTCGGTGATTCCGGTGAACGTCTTGCGGTGATTAATGTAGAGGGAGAATGAGGATTTGGTATCGTAGGGGATGTCATTGGGGATAAGTTCTTTGAGGACAGGGTATTGTGTGCTTACGTCAGAAAACAAGTCTGAGAGGAAGGGAAGTTGTAGTTTCTTCGCTGCAGGATTGGAAACCATGAGAAAGATGAGTCCTCCGCCGTCTTTTCGCATTCGTTTGATTGCATCAGGGGTGATGAATTGGGAGGCGAGAACGAGATCTGTTTCGCTTTCTCTGGAGTCGTTATCATAAATGAGTATAAAGTGTCCGTTTCGGAGGGATTCGATAGCGTTTTGTATCATGCTAATAGATTCACCTGAGGAGAATAGTTCACTGTATAAAATAAATATTGGGATGTTACTCAGAAATGGGTCGACTTGGTTTATTTTTACTTCGAGAAACCACATACCGAGTGATATATCCAGCAATCCTATTTCTCAGAAGTTTACTACTCACAGTCACAAGTAGATCAACCTTTTCTTTATTATTCTGAAAATCACCAGAAAAGTGTTCTGGATACTTCTTCACTAAATCAATCGCAACACTCTTGATGTGTGTCTGTCGTATATTGCCCAGGTTAATCACCCTTTAGATATAGAGTTCCGCAATAGTGTTTTGTTATTTAAAGTTACTGAGCGAGACTTTCTCTCAAAAACACGCATCTTCTTTCGTCCAACACCTTGGTGTTCAACAAGAAACGAGCGGGAGGTATGCCTATACTCCTCCTACATATTCATCCTTATCATACGGGTTAGCCATTTCTTCTTTGATCACTTCTGCAAGACGTTTGATTCCTTCCCTCATTACATCATCCTCTGCATACGAGAAGTTCAATCGCATCGAGTTATAATTACTGCTGTCTGGGTAGAATGCATCACCGACTACATACGCGACCTTTTTAGCGACTGCTCGTTTGAACATCAGACGCGTGTTCACATTTTTCGGGAGTGTCACCCACAGGAACATCCCGCCACCTGGGACCGTCCATTTCGCACCCTCTGGGAAATATTCCTCAAGTGCTTTAATCATCACGTCTCGTTTATGTCGATATAACTGTTTAATATGTTGAATCTGTGTGTCCAGGTATCCCCCTTTGATGTATTCATAGGCGATATATTGAACGAACATATTTGAACAGAGGTCACTGGATTGTTTTGTGAGAGCAAATTTGTTGATGACCTCTTCTGATGCGATCACCCAGGCAAGTCGGAACCCGGGGGCTAGCACCTTTGAGAACGTCCCGATGTAGATGACGCGTCCTTTAGTGTCTAACGATTTTATCGAAGGGATAGGTTCTCCTTCAAAGACCAATTCACCATAGGGGTCATCCTCGATGATTAAGAAATCATACTCTGAGGCGATCTCGATAAGCTCCTTTCGATGTTCCAAGGAGATGCTTTCTCCTGATGGATTCTGGAACGTCGCGACCGCGTAGAGAAACTTCGGGGTGATGCCGGTTCGGTGAAGCCGCTTGAGGTTTCTACGCAACGATTCGATATCGATTCCTTCGTCATTCATCGGGATACATTCACAATTGCCCTGATACGCATGAAACGCCTGGAGTGCCCCCAGATAGGTTGGTGCACTCGTGATATAGGTATCACCTGGGTCTAACAGGTTAAAGGCGACAAACGAGAGTGCTTGTTGGGCACCACCGGTGATCAGGATGTCGTGCAGTTCACAGTCAATGCCCTTTTTGTCTCTCATTCTCTGTGCAAGGACGTTTCTGAGGAGCGGTAAGCCCTCGGTTGTTCCATATTGAAGCGCGTTGTAAATATTGGTTTTAAACACTTTCTCTATGCACTCATGGATGATGTCTACAGGAAATGCTTGAGGATTCGGTAAGCCGCCTGCAAGGCTAATAAATCCTGGAGTCTGCGTAAGTTTCAACAGCTCCCGTATCTCTGAGGATTTCAGGGATTTTGATCGTGCTGAGAATAAACGGTCGTAATTAACTACCATAAAAATGCCCCGTGCCTGTAATCAGTTCTCTTATTTTAAAATTTGGTATGTTCTCAAACCCTCATTTTTCATAAAAAGTAGGGGATTGTTAAAGGAAAAAAGAAAAAGGACGAGACACAATGAAGTTGCAGTGTTCGTCTTGATCGAGCGCATCACTTTGTTACAATGACGAGGAACCCAAGGACAAAGCCCTTAAAGGTTTTGTTTACTCGTTCTGCATTTGACGCCTCTGCAGAAGCCATGATAGTAACAGGTCCAAAGCCAACTATCTTACCTGCTTCCGCAGTGCTTTCTGTTTTTGTTGCATTTGGTTCAATCGAATTACTACAGTTGCCACATCCAATACATATTTTTGTTATATTAATTCTGCCAAGAATACCTCCTTTTACAGAGATAGTCATAGTAATATTTTCAGCGGTGCTATCCCCAATGTTTTTTACGGTAACAGACACTTTGCTAAAACCACCTTTCACAACGGTTATATCTAATATTGTTGGAGATTGTTGTTTCGCAGTGCAAGATGTACCAACTGCAATACATACCAGCATGAGAATAATGCCTAGGCCTGATGCTTTTCGTAGATTTTTTTTCTGTATTATATATATTATCCCCCTTAGGATACTAAACAATTTTTATTATCATAGAGTCACTCTTTATATACGTTGTCCTTTTGAATATGTATTGCTAAACGCTTTACTAACGAAAATGATTCTAAGGGTACCTATAAGAGCCCCTCTTATTCTCAACGCAAAAAGGACAACAAGTTGAAATAGATTGTTTAGAGCCTGTCTGAGAATTCACATTTTTCAGAGATTTTTTCACTAAAAGGGTATTTTACCCTCGAAAAATCCCTGATTTTTTGACAACAAATGACCTTTCAAGCAATCTTACTTTATTTCTCGGACAGACTCTTTAGTCAAAACTAATCAATTCCAACCTTTTAATACTGTTGAAATTGATAGGCCAGCAGGGTCTATACCTACTCAAATCTTACAATCGCAACCAGAGTTCATGCACTTTTTAACAACCCTGGCCTAGATGTATGTCAATTCACCTCTCATTTTTATTTCCCACAAAGATCAAAAGCAGGCATGGTGGGTTATTCCCATTTTTTAAGTATTTTTATCCTATATATTAGAAAAAACTAATATTATTACAATATGGAAAGGTTTATATTTAGATGTTATATAATTATTCTCAAAGGAGGAACAAAATGATAAAAAAAATAATATGTATAGTAATATGTATGACGCTGTTCGCTACTGTTCTTGCAGTGGCACAACCTGAAACAAACAAAGAAAGCATAGAGACCACGGATGCAAATCCAGGTAACAATAGTCCAATCCAGCCTCTTGCAATGTGGGATCAACAGTTAAGCTTCGATGTCTCAGTCGCATCAGGAGCTCTTGGTAATGCCGGTGCAGAATTTGATGGGACCAATTTATATAGTACCCGATGGGCAAGCAACCTGATACACAGATATGATACGAGCGGAGTTATGATTGAACAGTTTTCTATAGCTGGTGTAACTGGTCTTCGAGATCTCGCCTATGATGGAACCCAATACATGTATGGTGGTGCAACTGCAGGAACTATTTGGAAAATGGATTTCACAACCAAAACTCTTGTTGCTACATTAACTGGGAGTTTTCAATGCCGTGCGATTGCATACGATACGGATCTCAACGTGATATATTGTAAAAATTGGGCAGACCCTTGTTATGTTGTCAACCCAACTACGGGGGCAGTTATTAGCACATTTAACCTTGTGAGTACTGTAAGTACCTATGGACTTGCGTATGATAATTTGACACCTGGCGGGCCATTCCTCTGGGTCTGGGATCAAGGTGGTGGCGCAGGAACTCCACAATATATAAAACAGTGGGATCTTGCAGCTGGAGCGTTTACCAGTGTGCAACATGATGTTGCAGTTGATTTTCCGGCCATTGCATGTATTGCCGGAGGATTGTGGTTTTCAGCGGATTTTGTATCAGGCAAGACAACTCTCGGTGGACTTGCTCAAGGAACTCCAGATACGTATGTCTGCTATGAAATTGGAAATTCATCCGCAAACACACCACCAGTTACACCAGGCGCACCAAGTGGGCCGAGTACTGGAAACGTTGGTGTCGAATACGACTTTACAGCATCTACTACCGACCCTGACACGGACGATATCTACTATCTGTTCGACTGGGGCGATGGGAACGATTCAGGATGGCTCGGACCGTTTGCCTCTGGCGCTACTGCGACAGGATCGTACACCTGGAGTGCTATTGGAGATTACGATGTTAAGGTGAAGGCGAAAGACGTAAATGACGCTGAGAGTGGCTGGTCAGCCGTACACCCCATCACTATCAGTGCACCAGCACCAAACCTCGAGATTCAAGCTATCACCGGTGGATTGTTTAAGGTAAAAACGACGATTAAGAACACCGGTACGGCAGCAGCAACGAACGTCTCGTGGAGCATTAAGTTGGACGGTGGCCTCATACTTCTTGGAAAAGAAACCACAGGAAATATCCCTACGATCGCCGCAGGCGGCTCAGAAGCAATTTCCTCGAAATTAATCCTTGGTTTCGGGAAAACTGTTATCACCGTCACTGCAGGCACTGCCACAAAATCACAGAACGCAACAGTACTCCTAGTCTTCATCAAAATATAACGTAGCGAATAATAGGAGAAATAAAAACCCTGAGGGAAAATCCCCTCTTCTCTTTTTTCTTTTTTTTTTAAAAAAAATACATAATAAAAAAGTGTTAAAATTTTCAGTGGGCCCGGCAGGATTTGAACCTGCGACCAACTGGTTATGAGCCAGTCGCTCCACCGGTCTAAGCTACGAGCCCCTATACTGTATAAAGCCATAATATAACTTCTACTACTTAAAATTTTGAGAAGGGACGACTAAATCTTCTTCTCCAAAACCACCAACAAAAATCAAACGTTTAACTCCCAGACAGTACCTTCTTCAACTATATCTTCTACTACTAAAAGATAAAGAGGATGAAAAGTTAGCTCCGCCATCAGCGCAGAGCCAATGAGAAAGTACACAGCTGCTACTATGTTGTTACTCAGGAAAGATGATTACAAAGACACCAACAACAAAACCGTTCACCGTTTTCTCTACATCATAAACTCTTACGGTTGCCTTTAAACCGCCAAACCCATATAAAAATCTGCAATTAAGGCGGGTCGAATCCCCCGCTAACAACGTTTCAATCGTTCCATTAAAATCTTTGACGTACCCAGCTGAATATGAGTACATCTGACGTTTGATACTCACATTCCAGAGGATGGATGATGCATCAACAATACCTATATTATCGACATCAATATGCAGAGACCCGAAACCACCAGTTATCGCACGTAAATTAAGCAAGGGTACTCCTATGTACACCGTCGTCGGTTCTGACCAATTACTTCTTGCACCAAGCACATCCCGTGCCTTCGCTTTTATTTCATAAGTATCTGCTTGTGTCCAGCTGTGACTCGCACCGCCGACCTCACCAGAATCAAATGGTCCAATCCATCCACTAATGTTTCCGTCGCCCCAGTCGAACATATATAGGATTTGATTACCTTCAGGATCAATAGAGGTTGTTGTAAATGTGTATTCAACACTTACGCTCCCAGAATTCGGTCCATCAGGTGCTTCGGGTGTCGACGGAGGCTCACTTGCATAAATCGAAATAGCATTTTGATAATAAAGATAGTTATGGGCAGTAACAACAATCGAAAGATTGTTCAGATTCACAGGTTCAATGTTAAACGTGGTAATACCTGATTGATTAGTAAGTCCTTTTACATACATCCCGTCTTCTTGAGAAAGACACACCATAGCGCCTTCAACAGGGTTTCCACCGCTCATAACTGTAACCTCTACCTGACTTGGTCCGAAAGGAACGACATCAGGATGAGCAACAGTCAATGACTGTGGGAACATGGTCCATATATCCATAGTTGGATCACCATGAACATGGAATTCTTCAAATGTTGCTCTTGATACTGACTCATTTGGTGTCCACGGATAAGGTGAACAACCACCAGGAACGATATACTTGTCATACATCCAGAATTTCCCATAATTCATAACTTGTGAGATCTTATATACTGCAGTATTATAGGGATTGGCTGACCCTCCGTTAGGGTAATTCGGATCAAAACCCGGAAACATGCCATCGTACAGTCCACGGCAAAATTCATCGTTATATCCGCTATAGCTCACTCTAGTTGAAGCAATGACAGCGACAAACCCTTTGTTCTCAAGCCTCAGACCAACCTCACCGATTGATTCGTAGTTGTATGTTGTATGAGTATCGGTCTCACCATCAAACCATCCGCTATCGCAGTTGAGGCTGAACATGACAGGATATTTTTCACCATTGTTCAGGTTGGAGAGAATATTTGTTGTGGTAAATTGAGGACCCGACCATCCCGTATAGGAATAGCCATCGTTTTGGGATGCTCCATGGTCTCGATGGTTCGCAATGATAACACCACCATTAATCGCATCGATCACACCCTGCGTAGAACCAGGCGGTGTCGTACCCTCATATTGCCGGTTACAGTTATACCCTAAGGGGGCTAGATAATTGTAGATTGTTTCAGAACCCCAGACAAAATACCTTCCTGATTCTTGCTTTGCAGCAAGAAGTATGTCATCAAACCAGTTATCATCCATGTATGGTTCTTTGCTGTAGTCCAAAATCTTATTCACAACGATGGTAAGCTCATTTTCGTTATCAACTGAAATCCGCCCCTGATGTATATCTGGTAAATAATCAGCAGTACCAAACGCTACATACCACAGATCAGTACCGGTGTTAGTCCCATGATATGGATGCGGATAGAGATAGTTCACCGGGACATGGTCAGCATCACCCACGATTAAAAGAAACGAAGGTGGCAACTCCCAAGTATCATATGCATTCTGCATATATGTACGGAGATTAGCAGCCGTCGTTCCAATCTCGGACCATTTAACAACCTTGGTCTCGAGACCGGAGGCATGTCGCCATTCTGCCAGCGGTAGAATCTCCTCATAGAAGTTGTCGTAGACAACAATTAACAGGTCAGCTCTTTCCCCCTCGCTTAACTTCCCTGTAGGTATCGTTGGATTACTTATTGTTCCGCGTTCCACACAATTGCTGTTTAAGAGAAACGCATCATACAAAGGCTGGAAATACACTGACCGATATCGTTCAGGAATAAAAACCCCGTTTCCACCGTTGAAATCAACACGTACTTGTACGTCTTCAAACACCTTCAATGATTCTGTGAGTGGATTATACGCAAAGGGAAACACAGAAATCCTCACTAGTCGACAACCACGCAAATTCATTATTTGGCTCATTTCAACAACCGAGGATGGATAGTACTCGTTTGAAGCGTAAAAATCATTATCAATGGTGAACGGTGGATCATCAAACCCCCCTGTTTCAGGTTTTGGCGGTTGTGATGGGTACAGCTTATACCCGTCAACAATCCTTGTGCCTATCACTGTATATTGCATATTTGGTGTAGCCTTTTGTGGAATCGCTATGTAAAAACTGAGTGTCGGTAGCTCGACCTTGCCGTAATCCGCGGTTTTACCACTTTCAGGAAGATTTAAAGTTGTAAATGATGAACCCCCTGCTTGAATCGTTTCAGTGCTGTAACTTCCAAGGGTGACAGAGAATTCAACCCCAAGGGCATCTGCCCTTGTCACAACAATATCGTTTTCCTGGTATGGTCCTGTGGTATTTGTGTCTGCGCCAACCGTAAAAGGTACACTTAAGCCTAAGACACCAACAACTAAGAGAATCTTCAGCTTTATAATAACATTATTTTTGTTTTTCATGGTATCCCTCGATTCTTTCCCCGTTATCCTTTTTTTTTATAGATTACCTAAGGAATTCACCTATAAATATATTTACCTAGCATCATCAACATACACAGCGATACATATTTTCCATTTCTACCTCTTATATCTCTCCTTTTAAAGCTGTGTAGAATACGAATTTTACTTTCATAAAAAACATTATTACACGCATAGTCAAATACAAACAACACGAACATAATTTCTTTATAATACGGCAAAAAGCAGTTCTTTAAGAGATGATAAAGTTCTTTAATCATACCACGTTTAAATCCCCTGTCATGAGAAATCTTGCGACACTTGCAATCTACCCCTTCCTTCAGGACACAAAACTCTTCATAAAAGAAAACGGACCCTCTGTCGATGAACTCTTGCATGATCTTCCGTACGAACGAGCACGAATCATCAGTATTGAACGATTGGATAATGCATTTAAAAATCGAGATGTTGGCGACAGGAGTCTTGCAAATGAATCTGATTGCATCATGGAAATCTTATCGTACCCTTTAGCCAGAATGATTGCTGTCTGTATTGGAGATTCGTATTTTAAAAAACGATATGCACTCGGTGAGGCGTACCATGTGTATAAACATCTTCTCAATGAGCCTACCTCTTTTCTTTTTGCGGTCGCACAAGAACTCAACGTTTCTGTTCAACACGACCCTGAAAAAAACACGATTAAGATCTTTTTCAAAGATTATCTCCGCAACGCACCCACGCGGTATAAGGAATGGAAAATGGTGAACCGAGGTATCGGTGGTGGATTCCTCACGATTTCCCATAAAGACCTGGCTAGAATACTTTTAGAATCATTGCGAGAACGGATCAACCAAGAACTCCTCACCAGAGAATGTGATAAAAGCGTCTACGACACGTTCTCCTCAGATATTCAACGGTTTCAGAACATGCTGGCGATGCAGAAGAAAAAGATCGAGGCAGCACCGGTCGGGAAAGTCAGCATCGAGAAGCTTCCCCCCTGCATGAAGGATATTTTGTCTGCGATTCAGTCCGGTGAAAACGTTCCGCATATGGGTAGGTTTTCGTTGGTTGCGTTTCTTAGTTCACTCAAGTTAAGTACTAATGAGATTTTAAAGCTTTTTAGTTCAGCCCCTGACTACCAGGAAGATAAAACAAGGTATCAGGTGGAGCATATCACGGGTGCGTCGTCGTCCACGGAGTATAAATGCCCTGGGTGTGAGAAGATGCGGACGTATGGGATTTGTCCGGTTGATAAAATGGATGACGTATGCAAAAAGGTGCGTCATCCGTTGAGTTATTATAGCAGTAAATGGAAACAGGAGAAGCAGAAACCATGAAGCATTTTGTGACGTTTGAAGGCATTGACGGTTCAGGGAAATCCACAATATCAAAGTTGGTCTCTGAGAAATTACGATCGGCTGAGTACGAGGTGGTCTGGACGTTTGAGCCGACCGATTCAACGGTAGGGAAATATGTTCAGGAATGCATCCGGTCGCAGTCCAATCCTTTTGTCACCTCGTTTACGTTTATCGCGGATCGCATCCAGCATTGCAAGCAGATTCAAAAATGGTTGGATGAAGGAAAAATCGTATTATGCGACAGGTACGCGGAGTCGACGTATGCGTATCAAGCAGCTCAATTAGAGATTGAGTTAAAGAATCCATTGAAATGGCTGCAGGATCTTTCTCTCGGTCGTATTCTTGTGCCTGATCGAACGTTCCTGTTTGTGATCGACCCAAAAACATCGCTAGCCAGGATTCAACATCGAACAGAACTGATTCCGTTTGAGCGTCTCGCGTTTTTAGAAAAGGTTCACAGGAATTATCTGACGGTTTCAAAAGGAAAACGTTTTGTCCATCTTGATGCGACAAAACCGATTGATGAGCTGGTGCAACTCTGTTACGAGGATATTCTTTTGTAATGAGCTTCAGAGTCTAGAGAAAAAAATCTGATATCTGGCGACATTCCCATCAGCTGGGTCAACACCATCTAACTATCTTCTTTCTCTTCTTCTTCTTCCTCTTCTTCGTCCTCTTCATCTTCCTCTATTTCAGCTTTTTTGTTCGACGCAAGAAACCGCGCCCGCTGACCAACAATAAAAAGCTTCGCAATAAACGTGATCTCGTTTGCCTCTTCCTTACTTGACACTTGTCCGACGATTAACATAGTTCTCAATCGATAGTGTTGTCTTTCTTCTTTTAAAGGGTTTGTTGTACAAGTGGTACCAGTTCTGAGGACAGTTGGTACCAAAATACCTGATTACAATATTTTCTTGCTGTTCTAAAAAAACCAAGAGAATACATTACATCCAGGCATCCAATCCTTTCTGCTCTGTTGCTGCGATATCAGATAACCCAAATGCACCCTGCACGTAATTCTCAACCATCTTCTTATACCACTCAAGATCGATCTCTTTGCGATCCTTCACCAGGTCGACCGGGTACATGTAATCAATCGGCTTTACCCCACTTTTTGACGGCTTTGCGATACCGGGTAACGGTTTTTTCGTGATCACAAACTTCATCTTCACCCTGGTTCGAATCGGTCGGCCAAGCAGTTTCTCAAGCGCCTCCGCACGTTTCCCAAACGTCGATGACGACCCATCCTGATTCAATTTATATCGCTTCTCCGGCTGAACCGCCTGCACCAGGGTTAAATCATTCAAATCAACGTTCGAAAGATCCAGCCGAGAGACAATTTCTCTTGTCTTATTCTTAATACTATTCTTCACCGCAGCTCGTGCATCGTCTTCTTTTTCCCAACTCGGGTTCTCCTTCAGTACAGTCATCATGATTTCTGCAAGGACCTTGCGCGCGATATTCGCCTTATCCGATCCTTTGAAGTTGTTTCCCTTCGTAGTCATCTCGATTTTACCGTTTTTCGTATCAAAAATCAGGTAATTCTTATGTTTGACAAAGATCATGCCATCATGGTGTTCTGCCTCTAGTTCAAACTCAGGGTACTTCAGCTCTTTCTGCCATTTTATATTACATTGTTTAATTGCAGCATATGCAACCTCTGGTTTGGTGATCCATTTGTCGTCTTCAGGGCTAAGTTCGGCACCTGCGGCTTTGGAAAACTCAGGGATGTTCCCCATGGAGCGAGAACAACCCATGTAAATCCCATCGGTATCCCCGTACACCACACGAATGTTCTCGTTGTTTAGATACTCTAGAGTATCAGCAAGGATCATCTGTCCTTTCGTGGTAATCGCGGCAGCACCCCAGAGGTTAAACTGCCTCCCCGTGACCGTCGGCGCAGCAAGTATCCCATGTGTATTATGAAGGAGAATTCCTCCATTAGCATCTAAAAAATTTTCATTTCCCTCTACACTGATATCATAGACGTAATCGTTTGTAGGATCAACATATTCAATCGTCTTCGGGGGAATTGCATAACAATCACCAAAGGATTCTTTTTTCCCTTTGAAATAACCAACCATTCTCGTATTGTAGAGTTGTCCCTTCTGTCTGAAGTACGTATTTGTCTTAACTCCAAGCTGCTTCTGCAGCGTGATAAGATCTTCGTTCAACCAACGACTGTTCGTTGTATATCTCCCTAACGGAACAGAAGAAGGTTGTCCTGATTTATAGTTACCATCACCCTTCATGTATGCTTGGAAGAATGCTAATTTTACAGATGGTGGTGACGATAAGATCATTGATGGAACTCGTTTTGTTCGACTATCTCGACCACACTTTAAAACCTCCTCAAAAAAGTACGCAATCACTTTGGCATGCACCGTCGAAACAATGACTTTCGCATCCTCCATCCGATCAAGTGTGTACACATCGACTCCAAGAACATCTTTTATGATTGTTCGTATCCGCTCATGCATCTGTTTGGATGCGCAAGAAATAGAGATATAATAAAAAGGATTCCTGTTTCTCATTCGAATCGAAACATGCCCTTCAGAAATATAATAACCGAGTAATTCAGCGAGTGACTCATCTAAGGAAACTCTTGCAGGGATCCTACTTGCTTTCCGCCCATTCGAACCAACAGTAATATATTGATATACGGACGATGGAATGTCAACAGTTCTCAAAAGATCTAAGCGAACTTTAAGATAAGGGGTTGAACCATTACTTTTCTCATTTAGGGATCGAAGCGTCTCAGCGAACCCCTTGAGTAATGGTAACTGTTTTTTCTCGATGAAAGCATAAAATCCAGGGGTAATTATCTCATGAATCAAATTAATCAGGTGTGGTCGTTCAACACTAGGAATTCTTTCGACATGAACGATTAAAGAATCATCAATTAATTCACCAGCAGCAAGATCAATGAGTCTCTTATTTTTCAAAGTAAACACACTATGATTCGGAGTCACAACGGTATATCCGCTTTTCGTAGTGATTTTCATTAATTTTTCCTTCCAACGATGTCGGATTGCTTGTGTCACTGGTTTTAACTCGGTTTTTCCTTCTTTGTTCACTGAAAAAGCCATCCAATTCTCTTTGATATCAGATATTTCGAATTCCGTCCCGTTCAAAGTTTCTGTCCGATATCCATATTTTTTCATCGAATTATTAACGAACTCTCCGATTGGAACATTTATAAGATCTCCTTGTGGATTTTGAAGCATGATTCGTTGAGAAAAATCAACACTACCAGCATTCCTCGCACCCTTCATACTCTGATACATCATCTTCAAACGCTGAAGCTCTACGCTATGGGCTTGCGTCTGAGCGTCCTTTAACTCTCGCTTTATCTTCGCAATCATGTTCATAATACCGGTCATCGCACAGTTGACGACGCCAGGGTTCGTGTCGATTCGTATCCCGATCATGTACCCTTTATCCGCGTAGGAATCCTCAGGGGTTATCTTTCGCCAGAGCACATCTCTGTCTTTGAAGAACTCGTCCGGCAGCTTCTTCAGCCACACCCAGGCATCCGGTGGTTCATTCTTTTTCGCTAGTTTTACAGTATCTGCACCAATGTTCATGGCTTTTAGAATCGTCGGATACATCGCACCGACATCAGCGACCACCACGTGATACCAGGGGATGAAATGCGAATGCGCTTCTTTGTCAGGTTTAATGGTCATGCCACCAGGCATATGGTAGTTCACGACATCCTCGTCATCATCACTCTGCTGCTCTTTATAGATCACCTGTGGGTATTCTACCCAGTCAGGCATCTCCTCACCGTACTTCAACACCCGGACAAAATCCTTTGACAACTGCTCCCTTCGTTTCTTCGCCAGTCGAATAATCTCATCTTTCGTCGTCTGCCCACCAAAGTCCTTTACCAAGACCTGCGAGACTGATTTCACGCGACAAATAGGTGGAATAATCTTTTTATGCGCGGCCCCCCGCAGCAACGCCATGTGATCCCACATGTTCACCGCACCAGAAGAAAGCAGCATGTCAAACGGCATACACGTCGTAAACGACAGCGGTAGCGCCTGCGAAATCAAATTCAAGGTGACCCCTATCTGCTCCTGGACATCCTGCTTGTTGTACGTCATTGTCCGGTCATCAAGTTTAATCTGCGATGGCGCTAAATACACCCGATTTTCAACAAGGACATTGAGAAACGGAGCCAGGGTTTTTAACCGGAAATCATCGAGCCATGGGTAGAACTTTCGTGCAGCAAGATACGTATCAAAGCTACATGGATAAACCTGCACAATTTCAGCACCCATGATACCAAAATGAAACGACTTATCCTCCCGGCAATACAGGCCAACAAAATTCTGAAATGTTTTCTTCTCTTCAGCCGACAATTGATCTGATTTGTTCTTGAGGAGCCAGTTGATCCGGCCATGCACATGGACGTTATCAAAACCAACGATGTTATGTCCTGAGATGATATCAGCGTCTTTCGCAAGCTTGCAGAACGCCAGCAGACTTACAATCTCCTCATCTACGGTACGGGAAAGATATTGAACGACCTCAACATCCTTCCAATGCGACGGGCTCTCCCGGATCTCAAAACTGAACTCTTCTTTTTGAAGGTTTTTCTCTGACTCGATAGTAATGTTAAAGCAGGCGTGCCCGAGGATGTCGATAGGAATCTGTGGTTTTCCTTCTTCATACTGGGTCGTTTCAATATCATAGACCAATACCTTGAGCTTTTTTTTTTCTCCTTTCGTGTCAAACAACCAGGCTGTACCTTCTGCAGCAAGGTCAACCAATGCCCGCTGATGGTACGGGATATCATGCTCAGCGGTGTACAACTCGTGTTCAAAAAACAAATAATCACTGATCTCAGGAACCACGTAGGATTCTTTCGTATATACTTTAAAGACGTCTCGTTTTTTGGTAAAATCACAGAAACTCCGGTATGATTCAAGCTCTCCAATTGATGTGATTTTTGATAGTTTCGGATGATCTTCCTTGTTTTGTTTCCATTGTTCCAGAAGTTTATTCCGAGCGGTTTTTGCATCCGCTGTTGCGGGGGGGAATGCCAGAAAATAAGGATGGTGCAGCTCTGAGACAAGTTGCGGCTGCTTTCCTTGAAAATACAGATAATTTGGTGAGAGTCCTAAGAGCAGATCAGTCATTGCCTCGTTTTCCCCAACATCGTTTTTGACCGTTAACACATTGGTTGTACTTAAACCTTAGAATTAATATTATAAGATAGTTGTGACATCTTGAGTCGCGATTGTATGACGACACCGATTGTGTTTTCCGATGAATTTAACAAGCATGATACCGCGGATCACCCGGAGAACGCGGACCGTCTCTACGTGATGCTTGACGCCCTTGAACAGGCACCGTTTTACAAAAAACTTCAATTCATAGAACCAGAGATGCTTCCTGAGAAACTGCTGTATGAAGTCCATTCTGAGGAGATGATTCAACGCGTTAAAGAGATCAGCGAACATGGTGACTCGTGGATTGACTTGGATACGTATGTCTGTAAATCAGATTACGAAACCGCACGGCTCGCAGCAGGGGGAGTCGCTTCTGTCTGCAGAAACGTTGTGGAGGGAGATGCTCCAAATGCTTATGCGTTGGTGCGACCCCCTGGTCATCATGCCTCTGCAGAGCGGTCCATGGGTTTCTGTTTGTTTAACAACGCAGGACTTGCAGCGCATGCACTGTCGAAGAAAGGGAAACGAGTCCTTATTTTTGATCATGATGTTCATCACGGGAACGGTACTCAATCGATTTTCTACAAACGAAAAGATGTCATGTACCAATCATTTCATTTATCACCGCATTATCCAGGAACCGGAGATGCGAGTGAGATAGGTGAAGGGGAAGGCAAAGGGTATACGATAAACGCCCCGCTTGGGTTCGGTCATGGTGACGACGCGGTCTCACAGCTCTTCGACGAGATATTTATCCCGATCACCACACAGTTCAAACCGCACCTTATCATCATCTCTGCAGGGTATGATTCGCACCATTCCGATCAACTGGGTGGGCTCAAGCTTACCGCGAATTTCTTCGGTGAAATGGTCAGGCGATTCCAGGAGGTTCAACCAAGAATCGTCTGCACCCTGGAGGGCGGGTATAACCTGCAATGGATCGGCAAATGCTTCTTGTCGCAAGTCGGACAACTGATGTCGTATCCGCTTCTGTTTGACGACCCGGTAAAAGGAAATGACGATGTCAAAACTGTCATCGATAAAATGAAAAAAGAATTAGGACCTTATTGGGAACTCTGAACCGTTTAATCGAATATCATGCCCATGCCGGTCGCAGCAGAATCCTCTTGCTCTTTTATCTTCTCATCGATTTTTTTTGCTTTTTTATCAGGAAGCTTTTTCATCCCAAGTTCTTTGGCAAGCTCTTTTGCACGCTTGAGTCCTTCTGGACTTCCCTCAACTTTCAGGTAAGACACTGCTCCTTTCATGTCAAGTGAATTTGCATCTCGTATCACGATGCTTTGTCTGTTGACAACATCATCTTGGAGCATGGTTTGGATTTTGCCTGCTTCTGCTGATTTGACTTCAAAGATCACATAGGACATGTATGATCACCTTCTTTTGCGGATATAATTATTCTATATAAACCTTGGTCTATCATGGTTTATTTATTTTTGTGTTAGGACAGGACATATGTCCCTTCTGGTGATACCCTTAAACAACAA
>JADBLO010000019.1 GCA_014894395.1 Thermoplasmata archaeon | reverse complement strand
AATTCTATCCCTAACGCCCTCAATGGGAAACCATCTGCTCCTTTAGGTGCAACAGGTGCACCTATAAAGAATATTTCGTCTTCTGGAAGGGTTTCAAGATTTGCCAGTCCTTCCACTACGGCAACTCCGGCACTGAGTAGAGTTTTATGCACCTCTATATACTTTCCGGGATTAAGCGAAGGTGGCTCAACGCCCACCATTAAAACTCCCAATCCCACAAGCCAGTTGGCCAGTTCCAAAGTGATAACGGGATAGTCTGTAAAATACTTTGGTTCATTGAAATGCTTTGACCAACCCGTCCTAATAATAACCCTCTTGTAATCGGCTATTTTTTCACTATACGGCAGCAGATCCGATACATTAATTTCATCAAAATCCGATTTTACCGAGCAATCCGCTACAACCGCTTTACCTACATACTTACAAACATCAATTTTTTCGAGTGAATCACCGCCCTGAATAAAATGTAGAGGCGCATCCGTATGCGTACCCGCATGAGTGTTTATTGAAGCAATTCCCAAATTATAATTATCCTTTGCTATAGTCTTGCTTAGTTCATAATGCATAGACGGTGTGCCCGGGAATACCATCATATCGGTTGCGAAAGGTAACGTTAAATCATAAACTTTCATATAAACTCCATCCTTTCAAAGTAACTAGATATTAAATCCTGCCGAATTTTTCAAGCAGTTCCTGAACAGTCGCACCCTTGAGAATCTCTGCCCTTGTCACCTCTTCCTTTTCAGCCTGCTCCTTAGTCCTTACATATATCTCTTCCAGGTCATCAGCAGGAGCAGTTATTATTTCACTGATTCAGTAAAACTAACGGACCTTTGGCTACCCTCCAGATTATTTCTGACCTCTTTTCCTCCGCTCGTTGACCACATCAATAACCACCGCCGTGATCAATATCACTCCGGTTACCAGGGTCTGCCAGAAAACGTCCACCCCCATCAGGTTCAAAGCGTTTGCTAAAACAGCTATTAATAGGGCGCCCAGAAAAGCACCGAACACAGAACCCTCGCCGCCGCTCAGGCTAGCGCCTCCAATGATCGCCGCAGTTATAACCTTCAGCTCCAGACCGCTGCCGACTGTCAACGAGGCAGAGCCAAAACGTGCTGTAATCAACAAGCCGGCTACTCCAGACAGAAATGCCGCCAGACAAAAATCGAAAATCTTCACCAGGTCTACGTTAATCCCTGTCAGGCGCGCCGCTTTTTCATTGCTGCCGATATAGTAATTCTGGCGAAAGAAACGGGAATTGCGCATCAAAACATCCCCTACAATCACCACAAACAACATCACGTAGATCGGGTACTGCACACCGAACAACTTCCCCTGACCAATGACGGTGAAGGAGCGTGGCAGGTTCAACACCGCTCTCCCTCCGGCCAGCACCAACAGCAGTCCCCGCACGGTGGTCATCATACCCAGCGTGGTAATAAACGGGTTGATCCCTACTTTAGCCACCAGCAAACCATTGACCAGGCCTACCCCCAGAGCCGCAAGCAAACCAATCAAGATCGAAACCGATGCAGGCAGTCCCGCGTTCAAAGCCATGGCAGTAACCACACCAGTAAACGCCAGCGTGGAGCCTACCGACAAATCCAAGCCGCCGGAGATGAGTAAGATCACCATCCCCACCGCGATGGGCGCTTCAACCGAAAGAGCCATCAGGATCGCTCGCAGGTTTAAGGGGCTCAGAAAGACTGGCGAAATGGTGGTCATTAGAACGCCAATAACCAGCAGAACAAGGACCAGAGCCATCTCCCGCATGCCGAATAAAAACTTGAGCACCTTGATCAACTTTTGATCTTTAAGCATATACACTCCATTCTGTTAAATCATTGCTGCCTAACGCTGGAAGTGCTCTGGCTCTTTTTAGCATTAACGATACCAGCCGCCAGAGCCATAATACGTTCCTCGGAAAAATCCTGGCGCAGAACTTCCCCCATAATCCGGCCGTGGTAAAATACCAGGATGCGGTCACATACACCGATCAATTCTGGCAACTCCGATGAAATCATGATAATCCCGGTGCCCCTGGCAGCAGAATCCCTTAATATCTGATAAATCTCGGCTTTCGAGCCCACGTCCACACCACGCGTCGGATCATCAAAAATAATCACTCTGGGCTGGATGCCCATCCACATGGCCACCAGCACCTTCTGCTGATTGCCACCGGATAGGTACAGCACTTTCTTCATAATTGAAGTGGTAGTGATATTGAATTCCCGTACCCTACGGTCCACGTACCGGTTGATCCTTTTACGATCCAGAAATCCAATTACCGAAGTAAAATTTTCAAGCAAGGGGGCAATGATATTATCGCACAGCGCCATGCCCTCAAATAGACCGTCTACCTTGCGATTCTCTGTCAAATATGCGATTTTGTGAATAATAGCATCTTTGGGATTATTTATTTTAACTTCTTTGTCATCTAAATTAATGCGCCCGGAGTCTTTGGGGTCTATGCCCACAATGGCACGCCCCACTTCCGTCCGGCTGGCGCCGATCAGTCCTGCGAAACCCAGGATCTCCCCTTTTCGCAACTCGAAGCTCACATCTTCGAACACATTTCTGCGGTTCAATCCCTCCACGCATAGGACCGTTTCGGTTTCCGAAAAAGCACTTTCTCTGACGCCGTAAAGGTTTTCAATCTTGCGACCCACCATCATCGAAATTAAATCATTCTCACTCACGTCCTCTACATGTTTACTACCGATTTTTTTTCCATCCCGCATCACCATAACTCTGTCCGCGATTTGAAACACCTCGGAGAGTTTATGGGTAATGTAAATAAAGGACATGCCTTGTTCTCGCAGCATGCGAATATTCCCGAACAGATACTTCGTTTCCCATTCCGTTAAAGCCGAGGTAGGTTCGTCCAAAATCAATACCTTAGAGTTAATTGAAATAGCCTTCAGAATCTCTAA
>JADBLO010000035.1 GCA_014894395.1 Thermoplasmata archaeon | reverse complement strand
AAGGCAGTATGGAAGATCATATAAGGAATTTGGTTAGATTTCCATTTTTGATATTGTGTAGGGACAGGAGATATGTCACCCCTCGGATTTTATGACAAGAACATCCTCTAATTTAAGGCTTTTGACAAGGCTGTTATACCATTCGATATCCCGTTGTCCTGAATATCTTTCTTCAGGATATGAAGAGATTGTTGAATGGTATTTTCCGTTGTTATACCAAGGGACGTAGATGTCGATGTACTGATCGATCTCCTGGATGTCCTGTGAGGTGCCAAGTTTGTGGTGGAGGAATCGTTTCAATCCTTTCTGGAATGCGCTTAGTTTTCCCATGGTTTGAGGATGGTGAATGCTAGTCCAAATATGTTTTTCGTTGATATGGTGCTCACAGTATTCACGGATAACCTTGTTTTTCCTGCTGAACTGTGATCCGTTATCGGTCAGGAGGTTGTCGTATTTGATTTTCAGAAGTTTTTTCATCCCTCGTGCAACGGTTTTGTCTTTTTGATTCGCAAGTCTAACTGCCCATCCCCTCCGTGAATAGTCATCTTCCATGGTGAGAAGTGGGATTCCATTAAACATGGTGAGATCTACTTGGATGAGCTGATTAGGTTGTCCCCATTCAAACCGTCTCCATTCCTTTTTAGCTCGCCGTTCAGATTCGATAACATCTTTTCTTACAAGTATTCTTGAAACGGTTCGAGGGAGGATCCGTTCAGCTCTTCCTTGATTCCACAGGCTGATATTCACGAGTTGAGAGATATGGAACGACCCGAAACCTGTTCCATCTCTCACCTTCACGACAATATCTTCCAACCATGATGGAGTCCTCTGTGGACTCCGATACGGCCGTTTTGACTTATGTCGAAGACCTGGTATTCCCTCGCTCTGAAAACGTGAGGATCCGCTGGAATTGACGTTTCTCCACTTTGAGAGTATGAGCTGCTTTCTGTCGTGTTACAGTGCTCTTTGGAGAAAGAACCGCTGCCACTGCATGATATCGTTGTCTCACATATCCGGGTTCATTTTTTAAGAGTTGAATGTGATGTTTCTCAAGGTAAATTTCTCCTTTGTAAATGTACATATGTTTCACCTTTGTTTCTCATGGGCCTTGCCATGATAAACCAAGGGGATGACATATGTCCTGTCCTAACACATTCCATTTTTGATATTTTAACACGATATTGTTAAATACTTATAATGATAGATTTTAGTACGATATGATTCAACAAGGTCATGAGGATATGGAAGAAATCGATATCGAGATATTCGAAGGACTTAGCAGGATCTCGTTAGAAAAATTGTATGGAGAAAAATGTCATATTGATCCAAAGACAGGATATTATAAATTTAATAATTCTGATATGTATGTTCATAGATGGATAATGGAAAAAATATTAAAACGAAAATTAGCACCTGAAGAAGTTGTTCATCATATTAATGGGAATAAACTAGATAATCATCCCTCCAATCTTATGCTTTTTGAAGATGAAGAGGATTACACTGATTAGCACCAGGAACAACTTGAGGTAACTGGCGTTTGGTAGGATAACCAGATTTCTGATCTATAAGATGTACAAACAAATGAGCTGTTTCGGGGCATGTTCCAGAGGTAACTCTGGTTTATGTGCAGGGGGAATTCTCGTTATAAGAATGAAGTATAAGTATAGATAATAACTCCTCTCACAAGACATAACTAAAAATTATGTCGTGCCACCCGTAACCCTTTATTTCGTATTTTGGTCGCATATTTTCGCAGTATCTCCTCATCGTTCGGCCGCCATTGAATCCGCTCCAAAAGCGCATAGGAGATATCTGCGTTCAACTGTTCAACATCCCATTTCACTGATTTCAGATACGTATCAAGAAAGATCTGGCATAGCTCGAACTTTTCATCGATAAACATCGGATCAGTGCTCAGCACAGACACACAGAGCGTCGCAAGATCCTCACTTGGTTTGCCGATGCGTGATTCCTCAAAGTCCACACCCCAGATCCGACCTCTGCTCAGGATAAAATTTTTTAAATTCGCATCACCGCGAAGACGAAACCCATCCTCTGATTTAAAAAAAGTATGAAAATTCACAAACCAGTCAGCAAGGAGATGGGCAACCTTTTGTTTCTCCTCAATGACCTTACGGGGATCGTTTATGATATCGCAGACGTTTTCCCCCATAATATAACTCATCACCAGAACATTGTTCTCTGCATCTTTCTCCAGGGGAGATGGCAGGGTTAGATCTGAAAACCCTTTCTTCAAAATACTATATTCAAGGTCCATGTTTTGCTTCAACCCAGGAACATACCATTTCAAGATCCGAGGTTGACCATTGATTACAACATAAGCAACCGTGTTTTTTTTACTCTCAAAACACTTCTGTAACAACACGTTTTTGTATTTCTCGACATTCCCAATAAGTTCTTTGATATCTCTCATCGTCTGTATGAGAGAATAGCAATGAACGAGAAATAGATTCCGATGAAACGATCAATTTTTTATCTGCGAGTTCAGTTCTTGGTTTATTCCGTGATTATTTTTATGGAGGTAACCTTGTACAACCAGAGATGCCCTGCCGTAATTGATCCTTGTTCATCAAGGAATACGATCTTCAGTTTTCCATCACTGGATTCATTCAACCAATTTCCTTCATATTGATAGGCAAGAACCATAGTGACGCCCCCTTTTCCTATTGGGTTTGGATCTGACGCATTGTCAGGATTATAGATGTCAACATTTCCTAGGATGGTAGAATAATTAATGGATAAATTTTTTCCATCCTCTGAGTACACTCTAAGACTATACGGGAGAGGTGCTGGGTGAAACATGGATACAAGCGTACTGATATTGACCCCTGTGTAGTTACCTACTCCTTTGATCATTCCAGATTGGGTCCGGTATCCTCCTTTTGCGGTATATGTTTCTAACTGTGCAAGATCACCGATGGTAAAATTTGTCTGCTGGTCGTCATAGATAAGTGTGAAGACTGGAGGAGTAGTTTTATGAGCAGTATTGTCCTCTGATGAAGAATCTGTTTGTTTCGGCAGATTGACATACACAAGGACAGCAACTGAAACGATGATCGCAATCACAACAGCTGCACTCAGAATTTTATTTGTTTTCGTTGTCATTAGAGATGGTGAAGAAGATTTCTTTTTTAAACATTTTCTAAAAAATCGCTGTCTTGTACAGTTCGAGCCGTCAGATAAATGCCGATTAAGATGACACCTCCACCGATAAGAGTGTAAATAGATGGAACTTGAGAAATCCAAGAAACAAGGACGATTTGAGGTATAATGAATGCGAGGAGTGATGAACCAATAGGTTCCCCAAGAAGAGCAACAGACATTATTGAAGCACGAATATGGCCAAGAGACCAGTTGTATAGAGTATGTCCAAAGATTCCCGAGACAAGCGCCATCAACAAGATAATTCCGTAGTCTTCGAGAGATAGATTAATGACCGGGGTATTAAACGTAAGACAAATGAAAAACAGGGTTATTGAACCGACTACGTAGACAACGAAAGCGTACGAGATTGTTGATACGGTTTTCCTCAGTTTTCGTCCTCCCAAGATATATAATCCAGCAGCAATCCCTCCAAGCAATGCAAGGACGTTTCCTTCTATTGTGTCTAAACCAAAAGCAGCAAATCCGTAATTTCCAATGACCAGTACTCCGACACCGGCCAAGGAGATAGCGATCCCAAGTGCATTCACCCAAGAGAGTTTTTCTTTAAGAAAATAGAACGAGACAGGTGCGACAAGAACCGGGTGAGCGGTCACAAGAATCACAGAGCTTGCTACGGAGGTCATTTTTAGGGAGGTAATCCAGAGCGCAAAGTGGGCTGCAAGAATAACCCCGATAACTATCATTAAAAGAATCGATAATCGAGAAAGTGTGCGAAGTTCTTCCCTAATTTTTTGTCGTATAACGATAAGAGGTACTAAAAGAAGGGTAGTAAATAATAGTCGATAGAATGCGATGGTTAAGGGTGGTGCTTGGCAGGAAAGAATGAAGATAGATGCAAAGGATACAGAAATAATAGAGATGATAAGACCCAGATACTGTTTTTGCATTTCAATCGATAATCATATGCCCTGCTATTTGTTTTTCTCTATTCTTATATTGGTTGCGCGAATGGTTTACGATAGTTCAGGAGAAGTACTATAGAAAAGATGATGGAGAGTGTTCCTAGCAATGCAAACGGTATCCAGATACCAAAAAGATCGGAAAGCACACCACCAAGTAAAAGAATAATGGTTCCCCCGCCAGTCTGAAATGTGAATGTCAATCCAAACGTCCACCCTTCAGCAGATTCATGCGTAACCTCTGATACAAAGGAGAATAATGCAGGGTAAGTGAGAAATACCGCGACCCCCAGGAGGATCATGATACAAAAAAGAATAATGATGTGGGTGAAAACCGCGAGGAACAGACATAAGATTCCGATTGTGACATACGATACGACAAGGATTTTTTTCCGGTTAATATAGGATCGTATCTTTCCATAAGATAATGAGGTGATGCTTCCAACCCCTGCCCAAAGAGCAACAAGGAAACCTATCACTGGCAGGGACAACGTGGTTCGCGCGTTCAACAGCAATGGAAGGTAGGTTATGATGACACCCCAGGACGCACCGCTGATCATAAATGCGGGTACAAGGAGTTTAATTCGTCTCATGCGATGGAACGCATCAGTTGCCATTTCCTTCAAGGAGAGTTTTTTTGTTTCTTTCGGAACAATGACGAATTCCTTCTTCAACTGGCGCGTCAGAGCAAGACTCACCAACAATCCAAGAATACAGATACAAGCCCAGACATACAAGGGGACGGTCCAATGGGTTAGTTGCGTTATGTAGAGGGTTGTGAGAATCGCGATAAATGCCCCGAGATCTGCAGAGCCGCTTTGAATACCCATCGCCCAGTCTAACCTGCCTTTTTTGTAGGTTCGTGAAATCCATCCGATCCCTATGGGATGGAAAAACGAGGTTGCAAACCTCAAAAAAAAGATAAGGAGAATCAGGGTGATGAATCCGTTACTGAGGGTCATAAGCACAAGCGAAAGACTTGTCATGAGCAATCCCGTGAGAAGGAAGGTATTGACGTTTTTCCCATCAGCCATTCTCCCAAGAACAAGTTGTGCGACAAGGGTGATAAACAGTCCTCCACCGGTGATGATGCCGACTTGTGTATAACTTAGATTGAATAGTTCCTTAAAAATAGGAAAAAGAATAGAGATTACGGACACAGAGCCATCGTTGATAGCATGGATGAGACTAACTGATGATAAAATCCTGCCCTGTTGTTTCATGGTTTGGGGAGGTGATAAAGACTCATCGGTTATATTATTTACCCACGAGAGTAAGGGTAAAACATAAACCATCATAGGGGTTATCCTCTTGTATGTCTACCTCTACGGTTTTTGGAATATATGGGAATTCAGATACCGGCAAAACTACATTGATTGTGAAACTCGTTGAACAACTCGTCAAAGAAGGATACCTGGTCGCAACCATCAAACAAACAAAAAAAGCGATCTCGATTGATACGAAGAGAAAAGATACGTGGCGGCATCATGGTGCTGGTGCAGAACTCGTCGTGTTCTCCTCCATCTGCGAGACAGATTTTCTGCTGAACAAATCGATGAGTACCTCTGAAATCATCCGAAGAATCACCGAATTTGGATGTTATAATCTCATACTGGTGGAAGGAGCTGATGACCCATGCATACCAAAGATTCAGGTAGGGGGCGGAAAAAAACGGGAAAATACCATCGCTTCTTACGAGGATAATTTTAATGAAGTATTAAAAATCATCAAAAGAGAACTGAAAATGAAACCATCGTTACAACGTCTTCGCCTTACTGTGAATGGTAAAAATATTCCGCTGACCGAGTTTCCTGAACAGATAATAACGAACACGATTGTTGGAATGCTTGGTTCTCTAAAAGATGTACAAAACATCGGAGAGGTTACCATTCAGTTGAAACGATAAAAGAAAGAGCGAACGTGCCGTACTTACCGTTTTATAGTGAACCTGTGACGTTGACGATTAATAACAGGAGAATAATCACAGAAATAATGCATATACTTACGATGTCTTCTGCTTTTTCTTTTTTATTGCGCACGTTGCATCCCGTCCCGTTCATTCGTATAAATTTTTAGCTTTTAAATCTTTACAATTTTTCAAAAAAATCATCCTTTTGTTTGCTTGCAAATAGAGATACCAGAGGAGCCGTAGCGTATCGATATACTTACATGCATATGCAGCTGCGAAAAAATCATATAAACTATGTTTTTTATAATTTTTTATCATACGAAAAAACAGGACAAAAAAGAAATGATGCATTGTCTAATTTTTTCTCATGCGTAAAGACCTCTCGCATTCTGGTTAAGTCTTTATACCAATCGTCCATTTCTTTTTTTTATGATGCAGAGAACACCTGCTCTTACTGTCGATGGTATTCTTCTCGAGGATCACTCGGTCCTTCTTGTGCAGCGGAAACACGGGCCGTTTCAAGGAGCCTGGGCGCTACCCGGTGGTTTTGTGGAGTACGGTGAGAAAACCGAGGATGCGGTGGTGCGAGAGTTCTTGGAAGAAACCGGGGTGAAAACAATAATTCGCTCGCTAATTGGTGTCTATTCTGATCCACATCGTGATCCACGCGGTCATACAGTCACCGTTGCGTATCTGATGAATCGTGTTGGCGGAGATCTGAACGCTGGTGATGATGCAAGCAGTGTAAAGTTTTTCAAGGTGAATGAGTTACCGGAATTGGCATTTGATCATGCAGTGATCGTGAAGGATGCATTCCAGAGGACTAGCAATGGAGTTTTGTCCAAAATGTAAGGTGTTGATGTTTCCGAAAGGGGATATTCTTGTCTGTAATGCCTGTGGAGCAGAAAAGAAGAAAAGTGGGAGTTCTATTGTTGTTGAGAAACAAAAACGGAAAGAAACGGTTTTCCTGGAAAAGAAGATTGATATTCTTCCGAAAACACGGATTGAGTGCCCAAAATGTGGGAATAATGAGGCATTTTGGATTCTTCGACAGACGCGGGCGAGTGATGAGCCGGAGACGAGGATTTTTACGTGTACAAAATGTGAACATCGGTGGCGGCAATATTAAAAGGATGAACTCCTCTAAAATACCGTGCCTGGTGTTTTCTTCGGTTTTTTTCAATTATATGGAAAAGTTTATTAACAATTGTTAACTAGAGTTTATTGAATGAAAGACAAAACAGACCTCTCTGAAATTAATCAAAGCCTCATCGAAACCTTCGAAGAAGTCAAAAAAGCAGTACAAAAAAACGAGAGACGATCTCGTGCGGGACTTATGCTTGGACTCCAAGAAATCGGTGCATCACTCGACGGATTCATCGGGGCATACTATCCCGTCGCTTCAAACATCATCATCGTCAACAAAACACCACTCCGGCGTATCCTCGAAACCAATAAAGCACTGCTTAAGCCGTACGCCTTCCACGTCCTCCTGCACGAATACATTCACACGCTCGGATATCTTGATGAAGAAACCACCGGACAAAAAACCTATGAAATCAGCAAAAAACAATTCGGAGAACACCATATCATCACCGAATTGTCTACCAACATCAGAAAGTTCTTCCCAAACCTCGTCTACCCTATTCATGGATGGATTCCCCAAAAAGAAACACCGATAATCGAGCTTGTCCCAGGCTTTGATTTCTCCAGTTCAAACCCCTATATCACTTAAAAAATAGGTGATAAACGATCTAAAAATCTTTTTTTCTCAATTTTATATAAAAAAATAGAAAATTATATAAATACCTGAAAATAATAGATATACATTTAAACGAGTCGAAAAAAAGAGGTCTCTCTATGAATAAAAAAGCATTCCTTGCAGCAAGTGTAGCGCTTCTCTTCATTTCAATCTCTCTGCTACCAGTCTCTGCGCAAAAGACATCAACACAAGATATGGAGCTACAAGAAGCGACAGTGGTCGAAAAATTCATGGATGAAGTAGAACGTATCGCTTCTGAATCACAAACCTTCGGTGATTTTGCTGAAAAACTTCAAGATTTCTATCTGAACAATGATTATGGTAAATTCACAATTGTACAAGAATTCATTTCGAAAATGCTCCAATTTCTAATGAAAGAAAAAGGATTCTCTATTGGAGGGATCAACATATTAGACCTCCTTGGGAAATTCTCCTCAAAATTCCGTCCCAACTACTTCGTCATCAGTTTCGGAGCCTATAACCGACTAAACCCACGGAAAGAAAATTCGATAGACCGATTCAAAGAAGGGCTTTCGATGTGGCGTTACTCAGACACATCAAAGCTTTTGAAAGGAAGAACCCTGATCCTAGAGCGACAACCCTTCGGGATACACCAGAAAATGATTGGACCCCAACTTGGCCTCATGAAAGGCTTTAAAGGAATCTACCTCGATATCGAAAGCAAACTTACAGGGAACGCCTACGTGGTCTTCATGGGTCGCGTAGACCGGATCCGAACGTTCGATCTGACTCCTCTTTCTAAATAATAAATTCTTATTTTTCTCCTTTTTTTCTTTTTCATGCTATCGGCTGTTCTAAAGGCGAAAACTTACTTTTCTAAGCAGAAATTCGTCAATTGTCTAACTCTATGTAGAAAATTATATAAATAGTTAAGATAATATAGATTCATAAGAAAATATACGATTTCGAAAAAGAAGGTAAAACTATGGTAAAAATAAAGGGAATACTTGCAGTAGGCGTAATTCTTCTTTTCCTGGGGTTAGCGTTTAGCCCAGTAACGGCGCAAACGACAATAAAAGACCAGTTGGAAGTAAGTACTATCGGCGGTCTTACACCCGTGCAATTTACCGAAAAAGATATGACAACCATGGAAAAATTCATGCCCGCATTACTTGAAAAAATGGCATCTGCGAAATCCTACTCAGCGCTTCTTGAAATCGTCCAAAGTGCTATCAAAGAACACGGGAGACAGCCTGTTCTTGTGTTAGTCCTTACCCTTATTATTAAAACAATAAAATTTAATTTCAAATTTAATCAACTCCGTCCACTCAGAAAAAATGCTTTTGTCATGAGCTGGGGATTTACAAACAAATTCCTCTCATTGGGGAAAAACAAAATCAACGTACTTCGACCAATAACAGGGTGGTACTACTCAGGAAAATCCAATGTTATACTCAACAGCCGCACCATCATACTTGACCCCTATCCATTTAGTATTAAGATGCTAACCGGGCGACAAATCGGTTTAATGTCAAATTTCGTTGGTTTGTATATCCACCGCTCTGGAAACATCGCTAATAAAGCGATAACATTTTTCTTCGGCTACACCAGCACTATTCGAGGAATTGATCTCTCCCCAATGAATAAATAAAAATCTTTCCTCATTTTTTCCTTTTTTTATTGTACAGAAAGTATAGGAATCATGTTTGGATATTAATGGATGATAA
>JADBLO010000137.1 GCA_014894395.1 Thermoplasmata archaeon | reverse complement strand
TTCACCCAACACACGAGATGACCATCAACATTACCATATTTTTCTATCTCATGATGAAGCGTGTTGCCATTATAATCTGTGAAAACGATATCATCACCATCATCTTGTGCATGCGTGGCAAGATCAGCATCCGCGGAAAAGCTAATCAATACGGGAAAGTTTGTCAGAGTAGCCGCGATTTGCGCATGACTAATCACGATGCTCTTCCGGTATACCCAGTCCGCGTTCCACCACGGACCAGGTGCTATTTCTGTCTTGAACCAGAAGGTTGTATTTGTCCATTGCGTCCCATCAGTGACATTCACACTCCAATAGTACTTCGTATTATAAGCATTCGTCACTGTTGGGATCTGACGATAGGTACCATTCCCGACGCTGAGGTTCCAGCCGATAACAGCCCAACTCCCAGTGGCATTCGTTGAAAACGAGACATTCATCGGATTTCCATCTCTATCTTTCACAGTGATAGTAAGAGTGGGATTCAATGGAACACCGGTCGCACCCTGAGCAGGACTGGGGTTTGTAACCTCCGGCGGTAGATTCGGCCCAGGCTTAGGTTCTTCAGGTCCTACCGTGTAAAACAAGCTCGGGTTGACTTGATTATTATATTCTGTAGCTATCCATGCAGCGTTTCGTGCAATATTTGAAACACGCACCTCATCTAGCACACCATCAAGGTTTGCCGCATAATCTGAATTACTACTTCCTCGTCGAGCACCGATTAACACATCAAACGAATTCGTGATTGCACCGGGGGCGATAATAGCGGAATCTGCCGTGCCATCAATATAATATCGAAAACGCCTAGTGTTATTGCCAGACATATTGTAATTAACTCCGACAATATGATGCCATATTCCATTATTCACCTGTTTATTTGTACTGATCGTTGTACCTCCGATTATGCCTGATAGACCATTGTTTACTGTATCTGTATAGAGATAATATTGTCTTGTGCTTGCCGTACCCGCTTTTGATAAAAATGCGCCGCTTGTATCCGTGGTTTTGACCCAAAATGACACGGTAAAGTTGTTAATATTGGGTTGGAAATTTAAGCGGGATGGTTGCCCAAATGTGACATAGTCATCAGTCCCATCGAAATGAATAGCACCATCAATTTTTCCAGTCACGTTCAGATTTGTATCGGGAGAGACATACTCGGTTCCATTACTGTGAAATGAGGTCGAATCAGTAATAACACCAGAGGATTCTTCAAGATGTTGCACCATCACATAATTCGAATCCCAGACACCAGAGGGATTCTGCTGATTCCCGGAAATCGTATTATTATAATACATATATAATATAGTATTACCTGTATTAGAAAGTGCAGTGACGTTCACCCAAGCGATGAGACGGCCGTCACTATTCCGATAACGCTCTATTTCATGATTCAGCTTTATCCCGATTTTATTCGTGAAAACGATATCGTACCCATTCGATTGTGCTTTTGTTTTCAGATCACTATCAGTAAGGTTGATAAGCACCGGAAAATTGGTCAGAGGACCAGTTACTTTTGTATAATCAATCGTAATCATTTTCCTACAAGACCAGTTGGTATTCCACCAGGAGTCACCCTGATCCAAAGGAGCAGCAGGATTGTTTATAATCTCCTTCGTCTTAATGATATTGATCTTGCTATTGGCCTCAATGTCGTTACGTTCTTTAGGATCAATCGGTGGCGTTTGATACGATTGTTCTGCTGACAACGGATTCAGAGAGGCTATTTGTGAACCTATCGCAGGGAGAAACGCACTTACGATAAAGAGCATTACAGTCATCAACACCAGCGTTTTATTACTAAACATATCGTTTCTTTTCATATTCAACTTACCCCCCTTTTCAAACTACAACTATGATACGCATACATCCAATATCCCTGCCCTGGACTTATCATATCACTGAGTCCATAATTTTGAATTATGCCATTCCACCCATAGATAGATCCAACAACAATGCCATTAGTAACAGCTTCATCCCAGCTGTATTCTGTATCATTATAGAATACTGTGAGATTCCCCTTCACTTGTGGTACATCATAGGGTAGCCCAATGAGATTCCAATTTACTAGCAGATTCGTAATTAAGGGAGCATCACTTTTCGTAATACTAGAGATCCAGAGATCACAGTCATGATATCCATATACCCAATATCCTTCCCCAGGAGACATCATATCAGAGAGTATATAATTCTGAGTACCCCGATCCCATCCATAGAAAGTGTTTAAAATAATATTATTATTCACCGCCTCCTGCCAGGAATGGTTTACTCCAAGGTAGCTTATGGTGATGTTGTTTTTTGGGATAGATTGATTGACAGGGGAAGAAATAAGATTCCACCCCGTTTTTATGGGAATCTTGTACATAATCCCGCCTTGGGTTTCTTCACTGCCGATGTTGTAAAACAAACTTGGATTAAGCTGATTATAATAACAGGTTTTTATCCATCCTGAACTCCTCGCAACATTACTGATACGAGCCTCATCGATTAAACCGTTAAGGAACCGTGGTGTGGCACTAGAGGTTTCAGCACCGATCCTAACCGGATTAACCCCGTTTCTAAATGGATTGTTATCAACAACTCCTGAGAACGCACTATCTAAATTACCATTGATATAGAATCGTACATTTGTACCATCACGAACAGCAACAATAAACGCCCATATATCCGTATTAATCTTACCAGTACTTAACTGAAGATTATACGCGGGGGTATTCCAGGTGTTGCTCCCGATTGTATGCCAACAAAGAACTAGATTACCATCATCATCTACATCAAAGAAATATTCATCATCATTGGTTTGTCTCCATTTACCGATCACCTGTGCAAATTTATAGGTGCCTACTGTTGGGAATACATCGACATTTACCCACGCACTCAATGTTAACTGAGTTCCCGGGGTCAACGAATTACTATCAGGAACATTAATATAACCAGTACTACCGTCGAAAT
>JADBLO010000090.1 GCA_014894395.1 Thermoplasmata archaeon | reverse complement strand
CGGTTCGTTGGCTAGAAAAGACATTCAAGACCATGTGTTTTGACCCCACTAGCTTTATGGTTGGAAAAGATTTGGTCATCTACTGCATGACAACATTTCTCCTCTTCACCGGGTAACCTCTGTTGTCTATTTAATTGTTATGAGAAGAATTACTTCGAGAAATCATTGCTCAGAAGATACCAGCAATCGACATTGCATCGAAAAGTAAATAAGGAATCAACCTATGGTATCGGAGATTTCATATGAAGAAAACAGGCGTAATTATCCTTGTAGGTATGATGACGCTCATCGCCCTGTATCCGAGCGTGAGTGCGAATGATTCTGGTATTGTCGTTGACCAAGAACTCGTCACGGTTTCTCTTGCCAATAAAGGCTTACAAGTTGACGAGATCATTAAAGTGACAAATAAGGGAACTGAGAATGTGACCTCGCTTCGTTTCTGGATCCAACAAAACACTCAGGATAAACCTAAAATCGTCGAGTTACAATCAGGCATAGAGCTCATCCCTCTTATCACGGGGAATATCAGAACCTGTAACCTGAGCGCAGTAAATCTGACGATTGAGCCTGATGCATCCATTACCATTGAACTGACGTATTATCTTCCTTCCAACGAGCAGAACTTCGTAAAAACACTCCTGTATGACACCATCTCTTTTTCAGTAACCTATAAGGAAGGAAACAATGAGTGGAATCTTTTCCAAGGAGAACATCTGTTGTATGGCTCTGATGTGAACAATGCCATGCAGATTCGCTTATACAAACCAACGGAAGCTCCCTTAAACATCACCAGTATTGTCATCGTTTTTGTTATTGTCATCATCGCACTTGCGTTACTGCTGTTGCTGTTAAAGAAGAAACGGTCAAAAACAAAAAAAGCGGTAGTTGAATCCGAAGATACATTGACAACGAAAAAAACATTGCTTCTCTCGTTGTTAAAAGACCTGGAAAAACAGTACCGTGGAAAAGCCATTTCTGATGAGACCTATAACAAGATAAAAGACGAATACAAGCAACAGGCAGTCGACACGATGAAAAAGCTTGACGATTTGAAAAAATAAATTAGAAATCAAAGATACTCGGCTGTTTAAGATCACTGCTTTCTTTTTTTTCTTCTTCATTTTTCTTTTTAACAGCAGGAGTGATCGTTATTTCCCCTTGTTTCTCATCGGCTTTCTCAGCGCATTCCAAAATGTCTTTCATCTTATGGAGATGCTTTCCCCCCAGGAGGTATTTCGCTTCACTTTCTGAGAGATCCAACGTCTTTACCATCTTACAGGCAAACCTCGTGTCGTTCCTGAATAGGGACTGGAAATACGGAAGCGTCACTTCTTTTGTTTTCCGATCCGAGGTATGATTGAGTTTTGAGATTTTTTTTACAACACCATCTCGTATCATCCGCATGGATTGATTGGTTTTCATCTCTTTCATATACGTGGGGAACGCGTATTGGGTGTTGCCGTAGCTATGGGTTTTTGCGACAGAAACCCCCCCGCTCATCATGTCGCATGCGTACGACCAAAGCTCATAGTTTCTCCCTTTTTTAACCCTGCCGAAAAACACATCCGCTTTTGAGACCGCGCCATATCCTCGCACCAGATCTTCCACATCCAGGTATTCTCTGGGTAAATTCTCGTCAATCCAGAGTAATAGCATCTCTGGTTGTACATCAATATTTCTCAGGCAGTCTCTGCTGCTCTGAAAACTTTTTGTTTTGAACACCTCGCGTAATGCATCAAAAATAAGGGTTTCTCGGTCTCGGTATCCGAGTACATCAATGTTTTCTATGCTGATTTGTTTCCGGTTTAGGCAGAGGGATTGGAGATCGTTGACTGCTGAGCGGACGTCTCCTTTTGACCGGTCAGCGATGATTTTTAACAATCGTATATCCGCAACAATGCTTTCCTCCCTGCAGATTCGTTTTAACAACTCAACAATCTGATTTGCATTCACTTCATAGAATTGAATGACGGTGCAGAGTTGTTTGAGTGACTCTCCGCCGCCTTTGGTTAAATCATAATAGTCGTTGACAATGAGGATGATTGGTTGTTTTGTTATCTGGATAGTGTCGACGATTGCTTTTTTACCGCCTTTGTCCCCAAGTTCACTTCCTGCTTCTGATTTGTCGATTTTTTCGTAGAGGTTGTCAGCTTCGTCAAGAATGATGAGTTTTCGTCCTCCTTTGCGGGATGGGGTGAATCCTCCGAAGTTATCAAAGGTTTCGTTGACCGCACCTGCGGTGGCGACTCGTTTGATGGCTGTTTCATTGCGTGCGTCTGAGGCGTTGAGTTCTATAATTGTCCATCTGAGGTCATGTGCGAGTGCAAGTGCGCTGCTGGTTTTTCCGGTGCCTGGTTTTCCTGAGAGGATTGTTGCGCGTTTCTCTGGGGTCTTTCCTTGGTTCCATCGTTCTGCCCAGGCACGTAACGCAGAGATAGCGCGGTCGTTGCCAACGATATCACGTAATGTTTTTGGGCGGTATTTCTCAGTCCAGTCCTCCATTAAGTATGGAGAAGAATGACAGGGTATTTTAAGATTTGTTTTGACATAACCTTTTTATGAGTCTGGTTTATTATCTCCCACTCTGAAAGCGGGGATGGCCCAGCCCGGCACGGCGATGGATTGCTAATCCATTGGTCTTAGACCTCGGGAGTTCGAATCTCCCTCCCCGCGCTTTTTTGTTAACAAATTTTATATAGTCACAGGGGGATGCTCTAGATGATACTATGGCATTAAGCAAGACAATAACTTCTCGGCAACGGTCGATTACTCTCTATCCCCCAACACAAGAAATGAAGGATAGATGGTTTAAAATAGCAAATCAAGAAGGGCTATCTGTTTCTAATTTTATTGTAGAAGTTGTTGAGGACTATATTCGGGAAGGCGATGTTACTAATTCCAAAAATACTCTTTTGAAAAATATAGGTGAGTTTAAGGAGCAAAATGAAAAATTAAGACATGAGAATATCGAATTGCAGAAAAGAGTCGAAATGCTCAACACGCTTACTGATAGATACGAGAAACAGCTCCAAGATTACAGCAATAAAACCTTTATTGAAAACGGCAAGATTGCTGGCGCGAGAAAATATCAGAAGAGTCTTATTGAATTGTTTAAACAAAGGAGTTCAATCTCTGAAGATGAAATCATGGACCTGTTACACATAGATCCACATGACACTGAAACATTGAAGGCTATTTCTAAACAGATAGAGAATCTCGAAGATTACGATGTTGTTCAAAAGATACGCGGCGGGTGGAGGTGGAAGAAATAGACTCTAAGGAACTTCTCCTTAAATTTGAGGATGATTGCAAACTCAGGGATATGACGAAAGAATCGATTAGAAGTTACATTTCAGAGTTAAAAATATTCAATGATTATTGCCAAAAAAACAATATTAATAATTTACAAATTACCAACGAAGTTCTTGAACATTTCCTTCAATACCTTCGAGAAGAACGAAAAATCTCTCAAAGCAGAATTGAAAATTATTTCAGTGCCCTATCGTGCTATTACGATTTTCTCTTATACAAAGGTCTTACCACCACCAATATCATCGTTCCTTTTCGGAAACGTTACCTGAAGCGGTATAAAAAAAGTAATCCGCCAGCAGTAAGAAAACTAATTACTATCGAGGATATGTCACGATTCGTTAATAGCATAATCCCAATACGACCAAAAGCAATAGCAATTCTTCTCGCAAAAACTGGTATCCGAAGAGGTGAATTGTTAGAAATCGAACTTAATGATGTAGATTTTAATGAACGAACGATTATGTTAAAACCTTTTCATAAAAGAAGTAACAGACTGATTTTCTTCGATGAAGAAACAGAGATTGTGCTGAAAAAATGGATGAAACGAAGGGAGGATTTGGTTAACGATGGTGTTACGACTCTATATGTCAATGATTATGGTGAGCCCATTGGTCGATGTGGAGTTTACAATGAAATTGTTTTATGGGCTATGAAACTTGGTTACTATGACATTAAATCAGATAGATTAGAGGATCATTTCTCCTGTCATAATTTTCGGCATTGGTTCACGACATATCTATTAAGAAATGGAATGCCCCGAGAGTATGTGAAAGAATTACGTGGAGATATCAGAAACGAGGCGATAGATATTTATCATCATATTGATCGCAAGGATTTGAAGAGGGCATATCTTGCGGCAATACCAAAGTTGAATGTTTATTAATTTTCATTTAAACCAAGAATATTTCTACACCAAAACTGGGAATAGATTAACTTTTACATTCTACATATGGATTGTATTCACAGTCGTTTGGAAAAATCAATAACTCAAGATGTTTCCGTAATGACTCTTTAATATTTTGCACATGAAAGATTAATTTTTTATAATCTTTATATAAAGCGGTAATTTCGTCTTGCATTTCTTCTGATTCTTTGATTCGCATTAATATCTTTTTAATACGTGCATCTATTTCTTCTTTTACTTTATCATTTTCTAAGTTTATTTTATTTATACTTCCACAGAATATATCTTCCGAGATTTCTTTGATATAATATTCATATAAATTATTCGATTCCTTAATATACGAACTAAAATCTAAGTAAAAATCAATAAAAACTTCTTCAGCAAAATTTGCAGAATACCAATCATTAATAATATCAAATAACCATACGGATAAGCTTGGTATAATTTCGTCGTATCTATTTGCTATCGGAATAAATTCTTTTACAGATTCCGATTGTTCATCCTTTTCCCAGCACTCACTGGTCTGATCGATATCAGCCTTTTTGATTATCTCCCGATAGCAGTGCTACTTGCACTCTTCACCCCAGTCATGGGACTGATAGCCAATATCGTTGCCAACAATAAGGTACAAGCCTTCGCGGTTTTCAAAATGCTCGGAGGAGTCTTCTTTCTCCCGTTATTTGCGTTTTTTATCAACAATGATTTCAAGTATATCTTTGGTATCATCCCGAATTTCTGGACCTTTATGGCTCTTGATAAATTATTAAACACGGGCAACCAGGACATCGTTTTTCTTGGAATTGGATTCATTTACCATTTCGTCTTTCTTGCCGTATTGTTCTATCTTTTCAATAAAAAATATTAAGATGGATGCATACAAAAAACAGTGACTTACTAATGAAAATCATAGTGTTTAAAAAGAAATAACCGCTCTCTATACGTAAAATAGGTGTAAACATGGTTTTTGAGAAATTTTCAGAATGGGCAGCTCAATTTTCAATCGAAGATATATTCCGTGGGGATTTCTCTTCTTTTTTACCATTATTATATTTAGCGGTCTCCATAGCAATTTATTCGATTCTCATCTGGCATTTTTATCGGTTTATTGCAAAACGGGATATCTTTAAAATCTCTCCAAGAAAACATGCGAAGATTATTCATTTTTTAAAATATTCTTTATTATTTCCTTTTCTTGCATCGCTTTTCTTCATTGGTTTTTCCCTTATGTTGCTTTTCCTTGCAAAGAATTTAGAAATCGCCACCATTCTTTCAACATCGTTTGCTATAATCATTGCCATTCGAATGACGGCATATTACAATGAGGATCTTTCAAAAGATTTGGCAAAATTAATGCCATTTGTGCTCCTTGGCGTATTTTTAGTTGATCCTTCCTACTTTAGCTGGAGTGATATCATGAGTAAAATCAATTCGTTACCTGAGTTTTTTGCCATGGGTATTCAATTCATACTTCTGATTATGATTATAGAATGGATTCTAAGAATTGTGTCGAACATAATTATTAATATCCGTTTGTCAAGAAAGAAACCATCTTTGAAAAAATGATTAAAGAATTTTTCGCTGGTTAATTAATATCAATCTAAACCGAAGAATTTCCTTTAAAGCATAATCATAAGTGTCGTAATCCCTAGGAAAATCAATATTATGCCAATAATTAGAAAAATTATTTTCTTTTTCTCCATATTGTTTCCTTCTCAAATAGTATAATTAAAAATTTTCGTTTCCTTTTATTTTAATATTAACTGGATAACAAAATAAAGTAATAAGCCACTACAATAACAGATTACTGTCAATAGAAACCGTGCAATCGGAATGTTTTCCCAGATTTCAACCAGCTTACTCATAGCGTTTCTTATCCCATCTCATTTATTTCATACATCATCTCTTTTAGTCCGTTCATAATTTCAATTTTTTAAGACATCTATAAGAATTTTCTCTAGTTTTTTCCCGCATTCAACAAAATAACTCTCATAGAGGTGATAAATGATCCAACCAATAATAATCGGAAGAGCGAAGAAAATAAACCCAAAAATACTGACTGCAAACATCATATCTAAAAAATTTTTCTCAAATTGCAATAATTTAATTAGTTCATTTAATGCCTGTGTCGCTATATCAGGAGTCATACTTCACCAATCTATAATATTAAATCAAGATTCTACTAATGTGAATAATTGTCATTATGGGGAGATTTTCGTTCACTCACTTCCTACGCCTAAATATACTGACCACGCTGAAGGCCACAAGACCAGCCACTACCAATGTCCAGAGTTCAAATCCGGGTGTTCCACCGCCCCCGGATCCTCCGAGATCCTTTGTGAAGGAGAATTTAACAGTTTGAGGGAACCCATCAGCGGTCTCGCTGGTTATTGTCTCGCAGGTGATTGCGAAATCATCCGTGCCATCGCCATCCACATCAACAGTCTCTGCATCTCCCTCAGACATGGTGAAAGACTGTGGGTCCGAACTGATGGTAATCAACGCACTTGTACCAGTAATGGATTCAACCACCACACTATGAGTTCCACCCGCAATGTCGAAATAAACACCTTCACCGACATTGATGATTACATAGGTTTTGTAATCTGCCACAACTATTGAGGTCATGAGTGGGGACCCTGCTTCGGGTGTTGCTGGAAAAATCTCAGTTTTTTGACCTTCGCCCTCTGCATTCAATGCCGATACAGCATAATAATATGTCTGGCCATTTTGAAGGCCGTTATCCGTATAGAGCATGACCGTGACATCCTCCACAATACCCAGTCCATCTGCCATAATACCCCGGTAAACCCTGTAGCCGGTAATATCTGACCCTCCATCATCTGAGGGTGTGCTCCAGGTAAGGGTCACTGCCCCATCATCTGAAGTCACTGCAAGAGCCGTTGGAACTCCTGGAACTTCGGCCGCCATGACCGGAGCTGGCACTATAGACAGCCCAAAGGCTACTATCATCATCAGTATCATAATCCTCACAATTGGTTCTCTCAAATCTATCACCATTGACAGCTTTATCTCTCACTGATGTCAAAGGACTATCATCCTTACAGAGTGATCTTTAGCTTATTCTTGATGTATATTGATTGAGAATGATATATTAAAAATCCTTTCACCAGTATTTTACACAAATACAAAATTTATTAATGCTCTATTGGATTTCAAGCAAGCATGAAAGAAGAATTAGACGCATATGACAAAAAAATTTTGTTTGAACTTGATATTAATTCCAGAATGTCAGCTTCTAAAATAGCAAAAAAAATAAAAATACCAAAAGAAACCGTTAATTATCGAATTAAACGATTAGAAAAAAATGGTTGGATCAATCGTCTCTATACCATATTTAACGCATCTCTCTTTGGATATTCATATTACCGAGTCTTTCTTAAATTTTACAAACTTACCTCATCTACAGAAACAGAAATAATCGATTATATCACAAATGATTCGACATGTGCCAATCTTAGAATTATTGAAGGTCCGTTTGACCTTGTGTTTCTAACTATACAAAAAAATCCTGGCGATTTGAAAGGGTTTCTACAGTGTTTTTTTAATATATTTGGAAAGTACGTAGAAGAAAAAAATGTTCTTATGATGATGAAAACACACAAATTAAATCAGAAATTTCTCCTTGAAGGAAAAACCATAAAAAAAACATTCAATCATGTGGATACGAAGGACTATACTCTAGATAAAATTGATTTAGGGATAATGAAATCGATTTCTACGGATGCACGAACAAAACTAAGCGATATTGCACAGTTTCTGCATGTTGATTCAAGATTAATTGAATATCATATAAAAAAAATGGAACGCTCGGGTATTATTGTCGCATATACAACAGATCTGAATCTCGTACAGCTAAATCGAGAATTGATCCAAATTGATATCGCTCTTAAAGACCCCGTAGTAATCCCAGGTATCATCAATTTCTTTGATAAAACGAATACTTGTGTCTTTGTGCATGAAATGTTAGGAAAATATGACCTGTCAGTCGAAATTTACGTCGAGAAAGATGAAATGCTTCGGGATATATTAGAGAAATTTAAAGAAAAATTTTTAGAGAATTATGTATATTACGATGTGTCCCATGTTTACAAAGAATATGTTATAAATTGGTCACCATTTCATGTATAATTTGTTGATGATTTTATGTTTGAGGGATTAGTATCAACGATAGAATTTCAGCTAAGTCTGCTTCTTTTTGTAGCCTTAGCAGGATATCTTATTGCATCAAAAATCAATCAGTCTGCTATCGTATGGGAAATACTTGTAGGGATAGTAATTGGTCCAAGTTTGCTTGGTTTAATCACGTATACAGAATCCGTTCAGAGTTTCGCACAAGTAGGCGCAGTAGTATTGCTGTTTGTTGTTGGTCTTGAATTCAAGATAAAAGATATATTCAATGTCAAATATGGTATTATTGCCCTGATCGGAGTGATTATACCTTGGATTGGTGGGTTTTTTCTTGCCAATTTTTTTGGTTTTGATTTTATCAGTTCGGTTTTTGTAGGTACAGCACTCACTGCGACAAGTGTTGCAATCACTGCAAATGTTTTACGGGAAATGGGTAAATTGCAGACCGAGGCAGCAAAAGCAATCATTGGTGCAGCAGTAATTGATGATGTATTAGGTTTGCTTGTGCTTTCATTTTCCATGCAAGTTGTGAATGATTCAGTATCACTTTTCCCCCTCATTCTCATAATTGTAGAAGCAGTAGTTTTTATGGTATTGGGTGCGTACATCGGCCATGTGTATCTTTCAAAACTCATTGAAAAATTTGATATGACGAAACTTGCAGGGAAATTCCCGGAAACGGTTTTTATTTTTGCGATGATGATTGCTTTTTTCTATGCGATGATTGCGGAACTCATTGGACTTTCTGCAATCGTTGGTGCATTTTTAGCAGGAGTTGCATTAACAGGCGTGATCATAAAACGTGGGAAAAATTTCAAAGAAGGAGCAGATTATCTGCAGATTATATTTGCCTCGATATTTTTCGTATCGCTTGGTGTCCTTGCAGACTTTCATACACTGACATTACAGATTCTCTGGTTCTTGATCGCCTTAACTATTGTAGCGTTTCTCACAAAAATCATTGGATGTTATGCAGGAGCACGAATAGGACGAATGACTCATAAAAATTCATTAGTGGTAGGAATGGGAATGGCTCCCCGGGGGGAAGTAGCTATGATTGTCGCGCTCATCGGACTTAATATAGGGATCATTAAACAAGATATTTATGTGTCATTAATCCTTATGAGTCTTCTTACCACTATCTTTATACCAATAGTTTTACGACATTATATCCTGAGTTTCGCACTTACTGGACTCTTTCTAGATAAAGCAATCACTCGGGCGTTC
>JADBLO010000005.1 GCA_014894395.1 Thermoplasmata archaeon | reverse complement strand
GTTCAGCATCAGATGAAGGGGCAACAATTTATTTCTATATCAACGGTATTCTTACACAAAAAACTGCCACATTTCATCCGTTTGGTGTTAATGATGACATCTCTCTCAATTTCAATCTCTCGTTGGATACGACACCTCTTGTCATCAACTCGGTGCAGATCTCTTCTCTTACAGCCTCTCAAGTAACAATATCGTGGACGACTGACAAATCTTCCAATTCAACAATTAATTATGGCACTACTCATCAATTGGGTTTTACAAAACACGACTCAAATTTCTTGGAAAATCATTCTTTGACGATAAGCAACATGCAATCAGAAACTACATATTATTTTGAAGTCATTTCCTACGATTACTCAGGGCATATAGCACGAGACAACAATTCTGGTAATTACTATAGTTTCACCACTGGGAACGGGGGCAGTCCTCCGTCAGGGCCTCCTGACAATCCATCATCGCCTCCTTCAGGCAACGATGGAAAAAACAAATCTCCTGTTGCTGATGCATCTGGCCCTTACTATGGTCTAGTTAATAAAATAATATTTTTTGACGCATCAAAAAGCAAGGACACGGACGGTTACATTGTAAATTATACTTGGAATCTTGGGGACGGTACCATCATTTCAACCACAAACGTGAGAACATCACACGTTTACTCAAATATTGGAAATTACACTATTGTATTAACAGTAGCCGATAACAACGGCTCAACCAATTCGACAAACACTATAGCATACATTTCGACAAATGATACTGATGGAGATGGCTGGAGCGATGAAGCAGAAAGAGAATACGGTACAGACCCATATAATGCATCTGAGTTCCCAAAAGATTCTGACAAAGATGGAATTCCTGATAGTGCAGATTCTGATGATGATAACGACGGTCTTACTGATGCGGAAGAAGATAGAGTTGGAACAAATTCTACAAATGGCTCCGATGTAATCCGAATATTAAACGACTATGGATTGTTTTTTTTACTAGATACCAATGCAGACGTTGTATTAGACAAATACTATAATCAAACGAGCGGTTTAGTTACTGAATTATTTGATACGGGCAATGGAACATTTCTCATAGATGTCAATGGCGATAAAACATATGATCATGTTTATACTAAAAATTCAGGCACGATTGTACCTTACCAAAAAGAAAGCGATATTGCAGGAAAATCGATCGATTTTTGGATTTGGGCAGTAATTATTGTTATGGTCGTAATCATCGTTATATTGGTTTTAATCTTCTTTTTTAAAAAAGGAGGAAAACCATAGTGTTGGAGGATTAGAAAATGAAGCAAATAAATCGCAAAACATGCATATTTGTGGTGTTAATGTTGTTGGTATCTATTGTAATCGTTTCGAATACTACAAATGCTGCTCAATCTCATCGTATTTTGGGTTTTGCAAGAGATAATTCCGGTCAAGTTATTGAAAATGGAGCAATAATTACTGCGATTGTGATGAATCATGTGGAAGGAAGTGGGTGGCCTCCAACATATACGCAAACAACAACTGTAGACAATACCCTTGATTATGGAAATTATGATTTTGGTGAGCAAGGCATTACTCCCCCTTCATCCGATTACATAGGGGGAGCCATTTACTTTCATATTGGAAATCAAAATTCTACCAATTCAACAGCATTCCAAAATTTAGGGTTCACCAACTTGACCATTCTCATAGAAGATATTCCCCAGATTACCGATAATTCTCCTGATTCAGGACATACCGGAGATTCATTTACATTTAACGTTACAGTTATCGATTATGTTGATTCACCAGCAGAATTAAGAATTAACGTAAGCTGGTTGCATGGAACTCAGTCTGGTAATAAAACTTTGACAAATACTGTCAGCAATTATTTTGCTGGGAGCATCACACTTGACAACTATAGTATTGCCAATATGGCCTATATAATATGGGTCAATGATACTTCCGGAAAGCATAATCATTCTACATTACAAACAGTAACTGTTACTGATGACGAAGATCCGATATCTCATGTTTCTGGAATCTCGGGATATTGGAAAAAGGCATCTGATAATCCCTTAACAATCACAGCAACAGCAAGCGACAACATCGGGTTGAATAACGTCACATTGTACTACCGATTCAACAATAACGGTAACACCTCTTGGGGTAGCTGGACAATCTACGGTGTAAATATAACACCATGGACGAACAGCGGTCATCCAACATGGAGCTTCACATTCTCAAGTACAGGTCATTACCAGTTCTATACTATTGCCAAGGATAATGCGACTAATGCAGAAGTTGCTCCTGGGAGTGCTGATGCGATCTGTGGGTATGATGCTGTTCTTCCTTCTTCGTCTGTCAATGCAATTTCTCCATATTGGAAGACGACAACTCCGGTTACGATTACTGCGACAGCAAGTAACGGTGCTAGTGGTGTGAAGAATGTGACGTTGTATTACCGGTTTTGTACTAATAATGCCTCTTGGGGTGCTGGTTGGGTAAACGCAGGCACAGATCCTGCTTTACCATGGTCTTGGAGCTTTGCATTATCAAATGGTACTGGGTATTATCAGTTCTATAGTATCGCGAAGGATAATGCGACGAATGTTGAATCGAAAGCTCAGTCTGCTGAGGCAAGTTGCGGGTATGATTTTTCTGCTCCAGTGACCACTGTTTCAACGATTTCTCCTTATTGGAGGACTGCTAATACTGTTATCACTGCAACTGTTTCTAGTAACAATATGAGTGGTATTGATACGATAACATTATACTGTCGTAATAGTACAAACAACCAAACATGGAGTAACCCCTGGGTGTTCGGAACAGCAGACACTGACCCTTGGGTTTCAGCTCAATGGACTTTCACGTTCCCTAACCTCACAGGTTATTATCGGTTCTATAGTCGTGGGACAGACAATGCAACCAACACTGAGACGCTTCCTGGTGTTGATAGTCCTGATGCGTTCTGTGGGTATGATGCTGTTCTTCCTTCTTCGTCTGTCAATGCAATTTCTCCATA
>JADBLO010000047.1 GCA_014894395.1 Thermoplasmata archaeon | reverse complement strand
CACCCAGAACTGCAAGTTTGGAGTTTGTTCCTGAATTCAATCCAACCATTAATCCAAGTGTAGTAATAATGCCTGATGTTATTCCAAAACTAAATCCAACTTCCAATGAATGTCTCATAGTTTTTCAAAGGAACTATCTGTTTTTACTTTTTAAAAATATCTAATTGGATTTCTTTTTTTCCTGGATTTCATTTTTTCTCAATACTTTTGATTTCCAGTAGTCAGAAAAAAAAATATTAAGAACTTATCTGAGTAACTGCCAAAATCACGATAAAGATAGCTATATCAGAAAAATATCCAGTTTCCTACGAATTCTCCAAGGCAAGCAAGGAGTGCAAATTGAACAAATCTTGTTCCAAAGGTAATAGGTAAAAAGTAACGTAAACGCATTTTCAATAAACCACAGACAAGAGATAAAAGTTCAACTGGTAAGACTGGCACAAGGCCAAATAGTATGTAGAGACGTACTCCCCATCTGTCCCACACCTTCATTATATCATCTAATTTGTCTTGCAAGCCTTTCTTTATTATGTAGGATCTTCCTAAAAAATATGCTAGATAGTAGTTAATGGTAATGCCTATAGTGAATCCAAGAGTTGCGATAATAATAAGTGGGAGTATTGGTAATCCCAATGCGGATGCAAAGACAACTAAGGCTGGACTTCCTAGGGGAACCACTGTACCGGCGAGTATGGTAATGAAAAACATGCCCGTCAATCCATATGTTATAACAATTGTTTGCACCTTTAACATTGGTTGTGGATTCGTGTTGATTAGAATTTTCATGGCATATACTACAATTATACAAACAATTATGGCAAATATTCCTAACAAAATCTCTTTCTTTACCCACTTTCCTCTAAGCATGTAATATTTCCCTATTTCTGTGATAATAATTGATTAAAACATTTCAGTCATCAAATGTGTTCATTCGTAATGCAAAATCATGCAATGGTTTTAATGGAACTTCTGTTCCAGTGTTTCCATGGGTAACATAATCAAATGGATTATCAAGGTCTCTTATCAAAAAAATCATATACGTTATTAAAAAGGTGACAAGCACGGTGAAAAAAAAACGACTCGTAAAAAGGTTCAATTTTTATGATAATCATTCCAATAGTAATGGCAATTCCGAGGGCTTCAACAATAGCATAACCAGATGCTACAAAGTTCGTATCTCGTATTGTATGTGTTCTTAACAATATTTTTCGTATATTGTTTTGTTCGTTTTCCATCTTGATGATAAAATTTCCTTGTACTCCTTCTTTTTCAAGTGCAATCAAGAATTCATTCATGCCACTGATTTTATTGAGAATAGACTTTGTTTTCTCTTTTTTGTAGAACCATTCATTCAACGAGGTAATAAAATTTTTTTTGGTATACAATGAATTGTTTTGCAGTATCAGAATTTTTTCCTTTGTAAATTTTGTATGTTACATCATAAAGAGATTCAAGAGATGCGGCTAGCTCACCAGGGATTTTTTCACTCTCTTTATAATCAGTAAGCACACCAGAAATGAGAAAACCTAATAAAAATACTGTTCCTGCAACAATACTTGTGAATAATGCATTAAAAGCCATTATTTCATAACCAAGAAAGTGGATTAAGAATTTCATTACTATTACGATTATTAGAATGGGAGCTATTTTTATAGCGATTGACCATTTCATCAATAATTTTTTCTTATCAAACACAACACCTGAGATTTATATAGGATATTTAAATGCTATGAAATTGATGAGGTGTTGAAACCTCTTATTTTTCTAAACGACCTTCAATTCGTTCAAATGAGGGAGATATGAAAATGTATCATATCGAAACTGAGAGTGTAGGGCTTTTAATATATATTCATAGAGCCCTGTGCGAGATTGCTTTTTCGTATTTTTCAATAGGAAAAAATAGTTCAGATAAGTGTAAGAAAATTTAATAAAAAATAACCATGATATATGTTAACATGAAGCCGCTGGAGGGCTTCTTACAAAAGATACAAATCCCCCAACAAAATTATTGATTTTTTAAAAGAACTTCCACACATTTATGTTAGTAGTTTTTGTTTCTCCGGTAATATTTATCGCATTGATTTCAATATTGTGATATGCAAATGTTCGCTCCGTCCATGTCCATTGATATGGTGGGCTGGTAGCTTCAAATCGTTTCACTCCGTCAATATAAAATTCAATTCGGCTTATATTCGTAGGATCACAGAGGTATAATATTTAAACGAAACACACCTGTCAGTTCCTAAAATAGTGAATTACATGGCTGATAAGAGAGTAAATCGGAAAGTAAAATTGCCATCCCATAAAACAAAAATCGTATGTACGATAGGACCTGCATCTCGGTCTGAATCCATTCTGGAAGACTTAATCAGAAACGGGATGAACGTTGCTCGACTCAATTTTTCGTTCGATGGTCTTGAAGAGCATGGGGAAGATATTCGGCTGATAAAGAAAGTTGCAGCTAAATTAGATCACATAGTTACGATTCTTATCGATCTTCCGGGTTCGAAAATCAGAGTAGGGAAATTAGAATCCGAACCCCTTCTCCTGAAGAAAAATGCAAAAGTAACACTCGCTCCACGAAATGTTCCAGCCACAGATGCTATAATTCCCGTCAATTACAATCAATTAGCACAGAGTGTTTCAAAGGGGAAAACAGTGTATCTCAGCGATGGATTTATTCAATTGAAAGTTGAAGATGTAATACATGATGAGATCCGTTGTAAGGTAGTGGTCGGTGGTCTGCTTTATTCTTCGAAAGGAGTAAATCTTCCAGGAGCACCACTGTTTTTAGAATCTGTGACGAAAAGAGATCTCGAGTTTGTTGATTTCGGGTTAAAAGAAGGAGTCGACACTTTTGGTGTATCCTTTATTCAAAATGCAAACGACATTCTTAAAGTAAGAGAATTTGCACAAAAAAAAGGAAAAACGATTCATGCTGTAGCAAAAATAGAACGAAAAGATGCGGTAAAAAATTTTGAGGAAATACTTGCTGTTTCAGATGCTATCATGATTGCTCGAGGAGATCTTGGACTTGAAATACCATTAGAAGACGTCCCTACGGTGCAGAAAAAACTTATCCGTAGAGCAAATCTCAACGGATGTCCTGTGATAACCGCGACCCAAATGTTAGAATCCATGAAAGAAAACACCCGTCCTACTCGGGCTGAAGTCGCTGATGTGGCCAATGCTATTCTCGATGGAACTGATGCAGTGATGCTTTCAGAAGAAACCGCTATCGGAAAATACCCTGTTGAAACTGTCAAGATGATGAGAAAGATTGCGGTAGCAACCGAACATAAACGTGACATGGACAATCTGTCCTGTGATCTCCAGAATTACTTGAAACGAATGGTAAGTGAAAATCATCGAAATATTACCGACATTATTTCTCTAAATGTTGTTGAGGCGGCAGAGGCGTTACAAGTACGGTATATTCTGACACCGACTGCAAGTGGGAATACAGCCCGGCGTGTCTCACGTTTCAAACCAAAGAGTTGGATTCTCGCTTTTAGTCGATATGAAGATACCAGTCAATTTCTTAATTTCTCTTCGGGAGTGTATCCTTTCTTGATGAAAAATAAAAGTAAAAGTTGGCATGATCCAATCCTTCGGCTAATACGGGAAGCAAGGCTCGTGAAAAAAGACGATAAAGTGATCCTGACCCAACGACGGTTCGCTGAACAACCAGGAAGTACCGATTCATTCAGCATCATCACTATTGATTCAGAGACGTAACAGTATTCAACGGTCTATTGTCTTACTATGGATTTGAATGTTGGATGCGTTTTGGAGCGCTGGTTGGTAAAATTTACTTGTATATTCTTTCATCATTCTTCGAGCACTAAAGATAGCGGCAGTACTTTTTATTGCTTCCTTCATCACTTGAATCCAGTTATGAGGAATGCCATCATCATCCACTTGATAGAAGAGAGGAATTATATCCTGTTCAAGGGAATGATACAATGCATTTGCATCATCAACATCACGATGTTCTTCATCCTTTTTCCCAAATACCCATCCGTTTTTACCGTTATACCCTTCAATCCACCACCCATCAAGAATACTGAGGTGCGGAACACCATTCAACGACGCTTTCATCCCGCTTGTTCCACACGCCTCATACGGGGGAAGCGGGTTGTTTACCCACACATCAACTCCATGAGTGAGGTATTGCGCCAATTGTTCATCATAATCTTCAACAAACGCAATACGACCCCCAAAGGAAGCATCCTTTGCAGCATTGAATACTTGCTGTAACAGTAGTTTTCCTTGGTCATCCGCAGGATGTGCCTTCCCAGCGAAGATGATTTGAACTGGTTTCCAGCGATCACATAAGATTTTTCTAAGACGTTCCATATCCTGAAAAATCAACGTCGCTCGTTTATAGGTGGCAAATCTCCGGGCAAACCCAAGCGTCAAGACATTCGGATCAAGCAATACACCAGAAGCAAGAATGATACGGGGATCAGGCTGATCATTCATCCATCGCTGCCGTGCGCGTTCCATCATCCTTAAGACTAACTTGTTTTTCAACCAATAATGCGTCTGCCACAATTCTTGATCAGGGATATCATCGATTAACTCCCATATCTCTGGGTTATCATGTTCATTAATCCAATCAGCTCCGAGATAATGATTAAAAAGAAACTGCATTCTTGGCTCTATCCACGTCGGAACATGGATACCATTTGTAATTGAATCAATAGGGACTTTTTGTTCCGGTACCTCGGGCCATAGCGAATGCCACATCTTCCGCGCTACTGCCCCATGGCGTTTACTGACCCCATTATGGTAGAGCGATCCTTTTAACCCAAAAGCAGTCATATTAAACCCTGCTTTCGGATCCTTCGGGTCAACACCTAAAGCGAGAAAAGAGTCCCGATTTAAACCAAGAGATGGCCAGTAACTAGAAAAATATTTTTCCATAAACGGAAATGGAATCACATCGTTTCCTGCGGGAACAGGCGTATGAGTAGTAAATATGGTTGTAGACCGCGTCTGTTCAAACGCATCATCAAAACTCATACCAGATGCTACTTTCTCCCTGATTCGCTCTAAGATAGCAAACACTGTATGGCCTTCATTCAAATGAAGAACCGAATGTTGTTTTCCAAGCTGTTTGAGAACTTCTGTCCCACCTATCCCGAGAACAATCTCCTGGCGAAGTCTTTGTTCTGGGTTTCCAATATACAAATGAGAAGTGATACTTCTATTCCAGGGGTCATTTTCATCAATATCAGTATCCATAAGGTACAACTCTACCCTGCCGACTTGAACCTTCCAGACTTCTACATAAATCGAAGGTTCGATAAAGGGGACTTTTATAATCCGGTGTTTTCCTTTTGTATCTAACACCCTGGAGATCGGAGCATTTTCTCTTTCAATGTTTTCATTTTCATCCAGTTGCCATCCATCAGGATTAATTCTTTGCTGTAAATACCCCTCCGGGTACATGAATCCGATCGCTACAAGAGGTATTCCAAGATCACTCGATTCCTTCACCAAATCTCCAGCAAGAAACCCAAGGCCCCCTGCATAAAAAGGGAGGGAATGATGAAGACCATATTCTGCTGAAAAAAATGCAAGAAACGAATCCTCAGAAGACGTAATATTTTCTGGAAACCAACCTGTGTTTGTTTTCATATCTTCATGAAAACGAGTTATGACCGCATCATAATGCCTGAGAAACTTCTGGTCCTTTGTTGCTTTTTCCAAAATGGTCGTATCAGTATTCATTAACATTTTCACAGGGTTATGTACACTAAGTTTCCATTCGGGTCGATTCAACATCTTGAAAAGCATTCGTGCTTCTGGATGCCAACTCCACCAAGAGTTATACGCTAATTCTGGCAGATCAGAGATTCTCTCAGGGATTTCTGATAATAAACCTTTAATATTTTGCATAACATGTTCCTCTTTTCAAATTTTGAATATGAATTTTTAGGTTAATGCCTTTTCATGTTGAATCAATTTCTTTTACTTTGTGAGAAGTTTTATCAGTTTATAGGTCTCTGCAACTTTGATTTTTTTCGGCTGAATAGCCACGGACAAGGGAATGGTAACTAACTTGTCATTTTTCATACTAACACAAATATCGGTTTGACCATCGCGTAAAACCTCTACCGCATAATTTCCGAGTTGTGACGCGAGGATTCTATCAACAGCGGTTGGATGACCACCTCTCTGGATATGACCGAGCACCGTGACCCTGGTCTCAAAACCAGTATTACGGGTTATAAGACGGGCGATATCGTGCGCTTTTGCCTTTCCCTCTGCAACAATGATAATCCAACTTGATTTTCCTTTCGCGTTTCCCTGTTTGATTTCCTTACACATCACCTCAATGTCCGATTCTTTTTCAGGGAGTAAAACTTCTTCACACCCGCCAGCTAAAGCAACCTGCATAGCGATATACCCACTTTCACGTCCCATCACCTCAACGACGAAAATCCGTTCCAAACTTGTTGCCGTATCCCGTATTTTATCTAGCGCATCTAGAGCGACGTTCACAGCCGTATCTGCACCGATCGCTAAATCAACATCAGTGATATCATTATCAATCGTCGCCGGGATACCAACAACAGCAATCTTACCTTGAGTGGCAAGGTTATGAGCCCCGCTCAAAGAACCATTTCCACCGATAACAATCAAACCCTCAATTCTGTATTCATGGAGATTTTTAACAGCTTGTTTTTGTCCGCTATCTGTTAGAAATCGTTTTGAACGAGATGTTTTAAGAATCGTCCCTCCTAAATTGATGATCCCGGAAACAGAACCTCGATTCAACTGGATAAATTTGCCATCAATCAAACCATCGTAGCCTTTCAAAACACCAACGACTTCAATTTTATAACCACACGCGGTTCGTACTACAGACCGTATCGCAGCATTTACCCCGGCACAATCTCGTGTTATAATCGCTATTTTTTTCATAATCCCACAAATATATGTTACCAATCAAATTTCTTAAATTACGAAATATCATCCTTTTTATATCTACCAACTTCTTGACTCTATATAACGATTCCTCAAAAAAAATTTAACTATGATTTGAAAATACAAAGATATATTGGGTTTGTATCTAAAGATAAAAAAGGTTTAAAAAGCCGCTGGATGGGGTACCGAACTAGAGTCACATCTCCTCAGTAAATTTTATTTATTTAAAAATGGTAACAATTATGCTGGGAGGGAGATTTTGATTTAGATTTACTGGTAAACAATCAGGTTTTTACAATAATATCTAAGAAATTTCATCACAAATTAATTATCTCAGAGATCCATAAGGCTCAAGCACAACAAGAAATTTGTGTAAAATATTTCATAATTTTTAAGCCCAAAGGATTTATAAATGCCATTTTAGGTTATTGAAAATAGATAGAGGAATTATGAGATTAGCCGTAGTAGACACAGAACGATGTATTGATTGCCAGAGTTGTATGTTTGCTTGTGCCCGGCGACAGAATGAAGCAGGATTATCCAGTTCCTGCATAGGAGTGAAATCGATCGGTGGCATGGAACGAGGGTTTATAGTGGTAGTTTGTAGAGCATGTGAGGATCCTCCTTGTTTAAAAGTATGTCCAACTGATGCTCTCAAACCCAAGAAAGGAGGTGGCGTACTTCTCGATGCTGCAAAATGTATAGGTTGTGGTCACTGCCGTGATGCTTGCATTATAGGGGCAATTTTCTGGAATGATGAAATCAATAAACCAATGATTTGCATTCACTGTGGATATTGCGCTCAATTCTGTCCTCATGGGGTATTAAAATTAGAAAAGAAGGAGAGAATAATACATGCTTGAGAACGATACGCTCTCCAGTGTACTGTATATCGATCTTTCAAAGAACGAGTTTTGGATTGAAAAAAAACCAGAGCTTTTCGAGAAGCATCTGGGCGGAACAGGTGTTGCAATCCAGCTGCTTCATGAAAACTGTCCCAAAGGATGCAATGCGTTTGCACCAGAGAATCCAATTATATTCGCCGTAGGACCCTTAACAGGATTATTTCCTCTTGCCTCAAAAACCGTAGCCATGTTTAAATCACCTCATACTGGCAATCTGGGTGAGAGTCATTGTGGTGGACGAAGCGCTATCGCCATCCGTATGGCAGGATATGGAGTTATCGTAATCAAAGGATCAAGTGCCACACCAATATATCTATCCATCCAGGACAAAAAAGTGTTTTTCCGTGATGCCTCTACTTTATGGGGGATGGAAAATTGTTTCACCGTAGGACGTATCATTAGAGAAAATGAGCCTGGATCAGGTTTAAGAACAATTATGCGTATTGGAGGCGCAGGAGAGAAACTTGTTTCATACGCATGTGTTACAACAGAAACATACCGTCATTTCGGTAGACTTGGTTTAGGAGCTGTTTTTGGAAGTAAGAAACTCAAAGCGGTAGTAATCTCTGGTAAACGCTCGCTCCCTGTACGGGACATGAATCAATATCGGAAGTTGTATGATGATATTTATCAATCAGCTGTCACTTCGTCGGTAATGAAGAAATATCATGATCTTGGAACAGCTGAGAATGTTCTACCTTTAAATGAGCTTGGTGGGCTTCCTACAAGAAATCTTGAGACGGCAAAATTCGAAAGTGCTTCTAAGCTATCAGGTGAGGTATTTGCTGAGCAGTATTTGGGGAGACGGCTAGCGTGTTCTCACTGTCCTGTAGGATGCATTCATATTGCCGCACTTAGGGAGCCATATGGAGATGAACCGTATTTCTATAAGACATCTATGATCTCGTATGATTATGAGCCTATCTATGCTCTCGGTTCCATGTTGGGAATATCCGATGCTGAAGGTTTCTTAAAATTGATGGAGCAGGTAGAAATACGAGGTTTAGATGTAATGAGTACTGGCGTTGTTTTAGCTTGGGCTACCGAGGCTCAAAAACGAGGTATTATATCTGAGAAGGAAACAATGGGTATCAATCTTCGATGGGGTAATTATAATGCTTACATGGAGGCAGTACGATGTATTATTGAGCAACCAAATGAGTTTTACAAAGCGCTTGCACATGGAGTTGAACAGGCTGCCTCGCAGTATGGTGGGGCTGATTTCGCTTTAAGTTTTGGCGGTAATGAAATGCCAGGTTATCACACTGGACCCGGAGCGCATCTGGGGGTCTTGATTGGTTCAAGACATAGTCACTTAGATAACGCAGGTTATAGTATTGATCAAAAAATTCTTTTAACAAAACAGATTAGCTCTGAGGAACTAGCAAAAATGTTGCTAGACGAGGAACGTTGGCGTCAGATTTTATCAAGCCTTGTAATTTGTTTCTTCGCAAGAAGCATATTCGCACCTGATATTGTCTCAAAAGCGTTGCAGGTGGTAGGTTTTGATTTTCAACCCGAAGATCTTCATAAAATCGGAGAAGAAATTCATAGAGAAAAATATAAGTTTAAGATCCGCGAAGGTTTTTCATTGGACACACTTCATGCGCCTAAACGAATTTTTGAAACCCCTTCGCCGGTCAGTAATTTCGATGAGAAGTTCATCCTTGATGCTATAGCCTATGTCAAGAAAGAACTTTTATTAGAATAAGTAAGAAGCAACACTGGGCTTACAACAAACAAATAATGCTTTTTTTCTCCATATTTATATTTTTATTTTATTTGAATACCCCGCAACTTGCTGCGGTTGGGATGGAACAACTGCAGAAAGACGTTAAAATCTCTTTTGTAT
>JADBLO010000114.1 GCA_014894395.1 Thermoplasmata archaeon | reverse complement strand
GATATCGCACTCCTCATACAAAAACGTTTTCAATAATCTACATACACGACCTTATTTTAGGTATGGATTTAATGGGCTATGATCCAGAGCCTAATATTTGCGCCTATCTTGCTTGCGTTAAAATGAAATCAAATATTTGGAGATTATTAAATGATAGGCCATGTCATTGGAACAAACAATGTAAAGGAATAATTCTTTATGACACCACGAATGATTGTCATTTTATGCTATCTGTCCCTGGCTTTTCCTATGCGTTACCCTATCTCACTGTAAATCTTTCAGTTGGGGTCTTCTTAAGCGAATATCATGATGATACGACCATATCGGGATATATCAATCAGGTTTATTTGGACGAAACAGCACAACAACCACATGGTGCCATTGGATACAACGTAATGGGAAATCTTACTATTGATAAGAGTCCTGACGATGCAACCGTTGTTATTTCGAATCGTTATGATGGTATGTGGGGACAAACACCGGGTGATTCTGGTGTGGGTGCAGCCATAGTACTCGGCATAGCCAAATATTTTGTTGACAACTCGATTAAACCAAAATATAATCTCACGTTCCTCTTTACGACCGGTGAGGAGTATGGTTTCAAAGGTGCAAAACATTTCAACGATAGTCATGATTACAATATTAAGTATTGGTTTATTTTAGACCAGCTAGCCTTTGATCAATCGGATGCAGCTCTTTGCCTCCATTATAATAATAACGATAATCAGAAAATAATTGATGCAATTGTGAACGATTCTCACTATTATTCGAGAACTGGATATGAAAATTTAACTCTACTGGGGGATGGACTTGGTTCCGAACAAGAAGTTGCCAGTTCAAGAGAGAATTGTGATACGTTTTGTTTAGTAAAGGATCAGGATTTTCGGTGGGACATGTGGCACAGGACTGGAAGTAATTATTCAAAAGGTGACTGTCTAGACCATACTGATAGAAAAGATATCAATGTCACCGCAGAACTATTCTGGAATATCACAAAATATTTTTGTGTGAACCCTGATTGTTGGTTTGACAACATCCAATATGAAACTTTTGACTCAACAGGGGGCACAAAAAAAGATTCCCTCCGAGCCACCTTCAAAGTCAAATCAACACTCCCTAGCGACCTTGTCATGGTCAACGCCACTTTCATCCCAGTCGGCCTCATACCTCCTACATTGGACACCATATTCCTGAACTTCACAGCCAACCGAACTGGTGCACAACACGAAGTGAACTTCACGTTGCCACAGAATGTTCAGAAAGGCCCATATGATATCGTGTTCAAGTTGTACAATTCCACCGGTAAAATTAACGAATCTCTTGGTTTTGAGGGAACGAATTACAACCAGACCATCACCTCACCCACGTTCTACCTCCACAGATGGGATAGTTTCGGTGATGAACGCGTCGGCACCTCCTATGAAAATATCGATGATAAAATCTCAGGGTCGGTATTCACAAAGGAAGGAAGAGGGGTTGCGAAGAACATCACCGCGTATGTCCTTGGTGGTCAAAGCGGAAACCGGCCGACCTATAAATGTTTACTGTATCGAGATGATAATTCTCAACTGATCGGAGTCACCGAAGAGAAACAACCAGCGATAGGGAACAGTTGGATTACGTTTTCTTTCCCTAATCCGAAACCTGTCTTGTATAATAATGTAGATTATAATATCGTCGCGTGGGGGAATAATACAACACGGCTTTGGTATTACCACTTAAATAATCTAGGGTGTGGTCGGACCGCTAACCTGGTGTATGGGAGTAATCCAGCGGATGCAGTTTTTAGCTGGAACGCCAATCATTATTCCTTGTTCTGTAGTTATACCCCGGATTCATATCCACCACAAATAATAAATGTATCTTGTCATCCTGATACCGTTGGATTTGGGTATAACGTCACGATTAACGCAAATGTCACGGATAATCAAAGCGGCGTGAACACCGTGAAAGTCAACATCACGTATCCCGATCATACCCATGGGAATTACACGATGAGTCATTTCAGCGGCGCCTGGTATCAGATTGTGTTTTCTAATACGTGGTTTGTAGGGCAGTACAACTATACGATCTGGGCAGTCGATAACGCCAGTAATATGAACAGCTCCACCGGGTATCACTTCCATGTCTCCGCAGACGCGACCATCAGCATCGCCACCCTAAAGAACAGCTACAGCGGCAGCCAATACATCAACATCACGGATCCGCCGAACCCACCAGAGAACTATACATTGGTTGGTCGGGGGCTCACCTGGAATACATATTACAATGCTTCCTCTGGTGAAAACATTCTCGAAGCATACCAAGGGCCGGTGAACTACCAGGAAGACAACGACACATGGACACCGATCAACAACTCCCTAAATCAGTTGACAAGCGAGCATCCTGCCTACAACTACGGATACCGGACAGGAAATGATCGTGGGTTATTTGGCGTCTACTTCAAACCCAATGTTCAAAGTGATTGGCCGGTTGCATTCACGTACAACAGATCAGACGATCCCACCACCCATGTCATCAGAAGTAAACTCGTTGGAGTCGGATATGTTGATCCTCAGAGCGACTGGGCGTATCAGTATCTGCAGAACGTGCAGAGCAGCCAGGGACAAACCAATGGTAATTCAGTGACTTATGAGGATGTCTTCACCGGTACCGATGTCACGTGGAGCTATGGCAACACCGAACTAAAAGAAGAGATCACCCTTAGCAATGCAACGAAAACCGTATTGCAAAATCATCCACCATCTATGTATGGTTTGAATAACGGGAGTTCGTATCTCGTGTTTATCACTAAATTGGATCACCAGAGCCTCAACATATACAATGCGTCAGGGATGCTCACCGGAAATGTTACGATCTCTGATACAGGAATTGATTTCAAAGATACGCTCGGACAGTTCAAGTGTGCTCTGCCACTTGGCGAGGCATATGAACTGAACAATGAATCGGTGCGGCAGAAACTGACGTACCGCATCATACACCTGAACGGCAACACCTATCTCCTCTCGGGATTGA
>JADBLO010000086.1 GCA_014894395.1 Thermoplasmata archaeon | reverse complement strand
TGGAACGGTTCTCTTTATGTGTCTCCGTCTTTCAATACAATTAATGAATGGAACGGAAGCCTGTATGCCTCAACAGCTTGGAACACCGTCAATAATTGGAACGGCTCATTATATACAACTACAACCTGGCACGCTACAGAATGGAACGGCAGTCTCTATACTTATGGTTATTATCCAGACAACATCACAATCTCAGATCCTCACCCGTCCAACAACTCGATTCATATCAGGATTAACATAACATTATCAATTACAGTAACCGATATGTTAGGATACAATATGAACATCACATGGTACTGGGGCAACTCATCATCCAATGCAACTCAATACCTTGGTTCAACCCTCAATGTAGGCAATGGAACCTATTACATGCACATCCAGCCTGCAAACGGAACATTCACGGATTACTGGTGGAATGTAACTGTTAATGATGGGCATGAAAACTATGCAAATGCTACATATGATTTTGTAAGTAGCGTAAAATCTGGAGGAATAATAGTATCTGATAGAAAGTTAATCTTAGGTTTATGTATTGGCATTATCTTGATTTTTCCTATTATCATTGTAATAAAGAGCAAAAGAAAAAATGAAGATACCAATGATTAGGATATATTATCATTGCCCGAATTGCAAAAGCAAAATAGATTCGCAAGAGATAATCATGGATTTGAACGGAACATGGATAATGGTTTTTACAGCGATAGGATACGGATTGGGTTTATTGGCTGGGTGGAACTTTGTATAAAGAAAAGATAAAATTAAAACTAGATCATTTGGAAACATATCTTAGGGAAAAATTGCAGCAAGCACTTTCAAGATTGTAGACATATGCAGAAAAAAGATGCAATGGCTTTGATGATTTCTTTTTATATTGCTGCCTTCACTTTTTATCTTGGTTGCAGAAATTCAATTCGATCAGATATTGATCTTCTTATTTTTCTAGCTCCATTCATCATCCTTTTGATTTTTCCTTTATTCATTCCATTCTTTAGGAAATCAATTTAACGCCAAACATCATATTATCAAATCCCAAAAATAGCCATAAAAAGATATACAAACAGCAATATATTTATATAACTAGAAAGCGTTACATAGAGGTTAGATATTTATGTTTCTCAGCTCTTTTTTTAATCCAAAAGCCCGGGTGGAGGCTTGATCTGTAATGTCATATAGTATCAATGTGACATATCATTCTCCTGCATGGACACCAGGTAGAACGGAAGTAATAGGCACTAATTCAAATATAGTAAATACTTCTGTAAGCAACCTTCAAAGCAGGGGCTATGTGATAGATAGTATTGTAGCCCAAGGAGCAGGTAAGAATGTTACAGGACCAGTAAGCCAGGTTGTACCATCCGCACAATACAATAAAGCATCTACAGTTATCTATAAAGCTGGAACTCCAATAGGCAAGGAACTTGAACAACCTGTAACACCACAGCCAGTTACACAGCAAACAGTTCAACTCAAGAGAGGAGAATCATATATTGGTGGAATAATATATCCAGAAGTAAAAAGTGCAACTGGTGTTTTGCCTATCCCGATTAAAGGCCAGCCAGATACAAGACCACAACAAAAAGCCTATGGACTTGCACAGCAGAGCATACAACTCCAACTATATTTTAATAAGCAACAGGTACAGATGATAGAGGCTGCGCCATCTAGTACAGTATTTACAAGACAGGATGGAACTCAGATAACCAGGGAACAGGCATTGCAGGAAGCCAAAGCCAATGAGACAAACCTGAGTACAAATCTAAATAATATTTCCAGTTATCAAAGGCAAGGCTATGATATCTCACAGCCAAAGCCTGGTGAATATTCTTTTATATTAAGTTCTGAGAAGCAACAGCAAATGCAATTAGCAGCAATAAACGCAGAGAATGCGATGTATAAAAAGCTTGGGTGGATGGGGGAACTTGTAGTTAAAGGTAAAACTGCGTTAGGATATGCTACATATGGTACTGAATATTTGCATGCTTTAGGTTTAACTGGTATAGTTTCATATTATGATTATGTTCAAAATATAGCATCCGGCAATATAGAAAAAAAATTTGAGGGAATCCAAGGAAACATTACAATAAAAGGTCATGACATATGGAAAAACCTAGAGAATAAAGACTACGGAGCAGCAGGAGTTAAGATTGCTACAAGCCCAACTATGACAGATATAGTTCTGCCTTTTGCTTTTGCAGGAGGTCTTAGCCTTGCATTCAAGGGTGTTGGCTTGGCTGCTGGTGCTGCTGTCTCTGAAGCTGCCGCAGGCTCATCTTCAATCATTACCAAAACTGCTGCTGTAGTTCTCCCCCCATTTCTTAAAACTGCTCCCTGGGTTATCGGTACTACATTCACAAGCATGGCTGGAGCGCAAGTTGGAATGACTGCTGCGATGGAGCAGAAAGGTGTATTGGCAAAAGGTTCAACCGCATTACTAATTCAGAAGTTGGGAGTCCAGTTTGGATCAGCAGGAATCGGTGCATCAATGGCATGGAATAGCAAAGTATTCAATGCTAAGATTGCAAACCAAAAAATAATAACAAAGACGGTAGGCATCCGAAACCCTGAGAATCCAACAGAGGCTTTATTCATATCAAAAGTCAAAGGCAAGGATATATTCTCGGTTGTAGAAACAAGGCCTATCGATGTAGGTTTGAAAGAGCCAATTACCGTGTCTAGTGGAATGATGTATTATAAATCCGGTTCTAAAGGCATTGCATTTAAAGAGCAGCCCATCTTTGGAGTATCCAAAGGTAAATACATGGGGGATGTAAACGAATACTTAACCACAACTTCCAGAGGATTGTTCTTAGGTGAAAAAGAAATAATAATATCGAAGGGATTATCTCTTTCAAAAACTCTTTATGAAGGTGAATCAATAATCAAAGGTGGATCCCTTTCACAGAGAAAGGGCACCGTTGAACTTATTGAATCAATAGGTGCATTCAAAGGCAAAACAACCAAAGGTATTTTTGGGGATATAACAAAGATTGTTACACCTAAAGTGGAAGGTAAGGAATATTTCGGATCAGATATGGGATTTGCACAACATGACCTATTGCTTGTCACTAAAAATGTTTCTGATATGTTGTTGCCAGGTGGTATATTTGCCGAGACCACCAAAATAGGATATCCATTGGTAATGGCTCCGATGTATCCGCAGGTAACAAAAATAATTGAGGAAGATATCTCGTATGCCTCTTCGCATTGGATTGGAATAAAGCCAGTGATTACTGAAAGGATATCGATTGTTTCTCTCATCTCTAATTTAAATAAAGAGATCAACTCGGTTAAATCAGGCATAGACCTATCTGCATTGAATGTTGGAATATCAAGCAAGTCATTGGTCAAACAAGATGTTCTACAGGCAAACATCACAAGGCAATTGTTAGCGCCAATTCAACTGCCGGATGTAATGCAGGGATTGAAACAGCAGCCAATCCAAATAATACAGCAAAGGCAAGTACAAACTCAAATACAAAGGCAATTGCAAAACCAAATACAAGCACAAGTCCAGATACAAAGCCAAGTCCAATTGCAACAACAAGTATTGCAGCAGTTACAGTTGCAACAGCAGGAAACAATAAAGATCATCATTCCTTTTGGCTTGATCCTTCCAGGTGGAGGTAAAGCAACACCGCAAACAGGAAACAGCTATCATGTCTTGGTTAAGAACAAACAATACGAGCATGGCAAGAAAGTGCATCCGACATCTTTCAGTAAGGCAACAAAGCAGCCTCTTAGCAAATGGGATGCCCTGGCTTTGGGTGCTGACATCGTAGGCCATAGCGCAAAGGCAACCTTCAAGCTGGAGCCAAGCGAACAGCCTCCTGCAAGATTGGCTAAACCAGTAAAGCCTTGGTATAATATTATGAATCAGTTTGATATCAAGCCCGATGGCAGGACTATAGAAAAAATTAAATACAGAATTAATACACCAGGTGAAAAGAAAGAGATTACTTTTAAAGGCATAATGGCACGGAGGAAACCCAGATGGCAGTAAGACCCCTGGTGGGATTTGGAGTAGGCCTTATAGGTGGTGGCTTATTCTGGGCGCTAATCCAAGATACTTTGACTAGAATGTTTGGTGGTTTCATACGAGACACAAGCGACAAATATTATCTCGCCTCCAATCTTATATGGACTGCGTTACCTTATGCAATCATAATTTTAGGCATTGTTTGTTTAATCTTTAGCGGATTTAATAAAAGTAGTGGGGTGGACGAATAATGAAATTTCCAATATTGATAATAATGATGGTCATTCTTGCTGCTGTATTTCATATGCTCTTTATCATGTTTGATAATATATACTACAACGATCAAAACGGGATATTCAAACTATTGCCAGATGCAATGAATGAGTCTATGGATGCAAGCCATAGAGCAACTGTAAATAATCAATCTAAAATGTTTAGGGATGCCTTTGGGATTGGCAGGGTAGCATGCCTTGCACTTATACCTGCCGTAGTTGCGATTCAACTTCTTGATAAACCAAAACAGGGGCAATAGTATGTCAAGAAAGAAAAGAAAGTTCACTAAAAAGCAGAAGCGATATCTGAAAAGAAAAGGCATCTGTAAATAGAGGCATAATGCAAAACCTAAATCATTGGAGAAACGGCACTCCTGGAAAGAAATCCCGTTTCTCCCACAACATCCCTCAATTAGGAGGTTGCACTTTTGGATAGCTTTAACGATATAAAAGTCTATTTGTGGTATAGCTTGATTTTCTTATTTCTTCCAGTGCATGAACTGGGCCATGTAATCATTGCAAGACTTATTGGTGAAACAGTTACACAGATGCATTGGAATTATATAATGGTCATACCAAATTCTTTTGATTTTATACATGATTGGTGGGAATATTCACCTTTCATTGCTTCTTTCTGTGCCATCCTTTTTGCATATCTATTTTTGAAGGATATGAAAGCAAAAGATATTATATTTTCAAAGAGGGCATCTGATGCGGTCTAAATCCTTAGTCTTTATTTTATTTACTTTCCTTTTCGTTCTATCATCAATCTTAATTCCTGCTTTGATTATCAATCCTCCAGCAATCCCAAGGGACTTCACATCAGCAGGAACATACTATCATTCATCAGGCAACAATGCATACTTTGCTGTAGACCATACGATGACATTCTCACAGGTTGTAGTAGATAGCACATATGTTGAGTTCAACAATACTAAGTTCAATGTCTCCTCACCCAATAGAATCAACATCTCGCTTAATTATATCAATTCAACAATGACTGCTGGCCTGTTGGCATCATTCTATGCTGTAACTCCTACAGGTACAGCACATTTCAACATAAGCGGTTTTTCACCAGCAGCAACATACAGAGTTTACAGGGAGAACGTATCAGTCAGGAATGCTACAGCCAATGCAACAGGATATATCTATTTCAATAACGGAACATTATCAACCTACAAGTTCTTTGAGATTGAGTTCTTGCAGGGAGTATTGCCTGTTGTCACAACGAATGCATCAACTGGTGTAGAGGAAACGAATGCGACATTACATGGTACGGTTACTAGTACCGTTAATTTAACATCAGAAGGATTTGAATATGGTTTAACATCAGGATATGGTAGTTCTGTTTCAGTGGCAACGACATTATCTGAAACATTAAGACCAAATGCAGCAGGAGATTTGACAGAACTACATACAGCACATGCACCAAATTGGGGAGAAGTAGATGAAGTTAGTGCAGATACAACAACTTATACTTATTGGACTTGTTCTGCTATACCTCCAACAGTAACAAAAACCGACTTATACAATATAACAAATACATCTATTGGAGTAGGTTCAATAAATAATATAATTGTATATGAGCGTTATAAAGGTTTAGATACACTTGCAGGCGGCAGTAGAAAGATTATTATTAAAACAGGTGGAAATACATATACATATGAATTGCCTGATTCTCCATCATGGTCAATACAAAGTCATACTTGGACTACAAATCCTCTGACTAGTGTAGCATGGACATGGGCTAATATCAATGCTCTACAAATTGGAATATCCTTTGTATCAGGAATCGCTGCACCTTCCTATATAAATTTAACTCAGGCATTTGTAGTAGTAAATTATAATTATATACCAAACGCTTTTTCTTATAATCTTGGTAGTCTTGCTCCAGGTCAACTCTATCATTTCAGAGCCTTTGCAACCAACTCAAACGGAACTAGCTACGGCTCAGACATGACATTCCTCACAAAGCCTAATGCACCAACTCTCCTATCTGCAACAGCCATCAATACCACAAAGATAAGCCTTACATGGACTAAAGGGGATGGGGCAAATAATACAATCATACGACAAAAGAAAGGAAGCTATCCGACAAGCTACACGGATGGAAACCTTGTTTACAACGGAACAGGAACAACCACATCAAATGCAAGCCTCTCACCTGGAACTGCCTATAGGTACAGGGCATGGAGCTATTCAAAATATGCTACATTGCAGCAATGGAGTGACAGCTATTCTACTTCGTATGCATTGACATATCCGATAGAACCCACAAATGCAAATGCTACCTTTGGTTTAACTGGAATGAACCTTAACCTTACATGGGATAAAGGTACTGGAACAAACTATACAGTAATATTAATGAAAACAACAGGAATCCCATCATCACCGACAGATGGAACGGAAATCTACAATGGAACTGGAACCTACACATTATATCCTTTTACAATGGGAATGACATATTATTTCAAGACATGGAGCTATGCAAAATGGATAGTCAACCCGACAATATATCATTTCAGCACAGGTGGAACATCATTTACAGTCACCGGAATTGGTGGGCTCTTAATCAACTGCTTTGACGAAAATACTCATGCAAACCTAACATTCAATGTCAAAGTCTCGAATATGTCTGGAAGCAAGGTCTATCAGAATCTAAGCGCAACAAATACTTTGGTAATAAACGCTAGCCTTTGTCCTCTTGGAGCAAACATCCAGGTAATTGTATCTGCAACAGGATACCAGCAAAGGATATATACTATTCCTTATCTTTACTCAACTATCTTCTATCTTTTAAATACTTATCTTCCACCTGAGACCGCACCAGGCAACGGAACAGAGAACTGCGAACTAAGGCCATATATTGATTCAATGACTATTACAAATCCAGCCGTTGATGCAGTAATCACATTCACATATCCGCTTGAGGATATGATTAGTGTTGAACTCTATAATGATTCATTGTATGGAACCTATGGTGGCTGGATATTCGTAACATCCGACAACTATACCTATACATCCGCACAGTTGACAGTCGAACATGAGATAATGGATGCAAACACCACAATGGTGCGTGTGAACTATTATTATGAATATTGCACGGGTGGAGTAGAATCTGCTTTATATTATCTCAGGGTAGTAGAAACAATCGAGACAAGCTATACCCAGGTGGACCAGGCTGTTGAGGGTGCATTTATGACAATCAAGCGATATATCAATGCATCAGGAATATTTGTTGAAGTATCCTCAATCTACACCGATGCAAACGGATATGTCAATATTTATCTGGCATGTACTTCCGCTGCACATTATAAGATATTCATAAACAAAAGTGGATATGATGATATCATTGGAGCAGATTTTTATCCAGCGCCACCCAATGTTTACGGCCAGACTGTTGAAAAGGTATTCAGGATTGTAAAAACAACAACGACTCCAGGATATAATGTGACTTATGGCTTTTGGGATTTGATAACTTTTACTGGCACGATGTATTCAAACAATTCAATAAAGGTAGTATTCTCAGATAGCAATCTCAATACCACAAATGCACAATTCTATACCTATGATTTATATAATTTTACAAGCACATTGATAAGCACGAATACGACAACAAATAATGCTTTTACATTCTGGGTTACAGGGATAAATACGAGCAGGATGCACCAGATAGATATCTATCTCAATCATACAATACTCGGCCATCAGCATTTATCCATACTTATCTTGCCGATAAACCATACTGGCGGCTTGAATGTTACAGCAATAGAAAATAAGATAACGGCTGTATTTGGAAGTTTTATTCTTGGGTTTGTCCTATTCCTTTTAGTCTATATCCCTGCCATAGTCATTCTTATATTACCTGGCAAGACTCATCCAGGTTTCGGGATAATCGGATCCGGTCTGTGGATGGGCTTTGCTGCAATTATATTTACAATACCTGCAGAGATGGCGATACTCATTCCTTTTATCATTGCAATAGGAATAATATTGATGCTTGTCAAAGGGGGTGGAGCTAAACTATGAAAACCCTATACAATATACTCCTCTTCTTTGCAATATTCCAGATGACGGCTATAACAGTTGGTGTTTTAGGCATCTTTCCAGCAGGCAGCACTCTTTATTCAGATATTGATTACAATGAACTTGCAGGGTATACTAGTCCTGCTGATATCCTTGCCTATTTTTTTATCCCAACGGGTGTTATACTCAATCTAGGAACTACTTTTTCAATAGTAGCGTTGGTAAGTGCCATAGGAATTGGGGGCGGCCTAGTATCAATTGTTACAAAAGACGTAACTCCCGTACTTATAGCTATTGTAGGTCTTTGTCTTATCCCTATGCTTGTAAAAAGTCAAAGCTTTTTCAGCAAATTATTCAGCATAGGAAATTCGCAGGCATTAATTTACTTGGGTTTAACCTTGGGAGTGGGCTTCATAATAATTGCGGCAATAACTCTCATCGAATTACCAGCTCATGGAGATAGTTAGATATGGCAGCCGGAGTAGAGATGTGGGAGAACTTCAGCAAAGGAATAATACCATATGCCATGAGTGCATTCAGTGGCTTGGAACCCTGGGTATACCCATTAATCTTCGTGGGAATCATAGGATATGTCTATGCAACAGTGAACAGCGTAATAGTCGCTGTAGTGGCAATAATCATAACCTTTGGCCTATACGCCACAACCACAGACATATTTGTGAACGTGCCAGACTTAAACTTATTCTTTTACATCGTAGTTTTGATAGGTTTAACCCTGTTAATCACTACCTTATTTATTAGGAGGATAAAGCAATGATATTGATGGATTACCATTTGGTATTTATAGTAATGGCCTTTGTTATGTTATTATTGACTATTTTTTTCCTGTTTGATGGCAACACCCCAGAGAAAACAATTGCTGCATTGATCACATGTGCAATAAACAGTATGCTTTGTATGATAAACTATCTTAGCTTTTTCGGAATCGGCATCATAGGATATACTTCTGAGGGAGCAGTAGATGTCACAACATATTCAGACATGTATCCGTTATTCATGTATTTCTTCGGATTGTATTGGGTAAATATCATTTTCATATTCTATTGTTGGTATAAACATACAATTGCTTTAGTTGTAAAAGAAAAGGTTTAGATATGCCTAATTTTAAAAATACAATCATAGTCAATCGAGAAGAAGAAAAAAGATTTTACAGGATAATGAATGAATTGAAAACTAAAAGAAATGTCATAATAGACGATGCATCAACTCCAGGTTGGGCAGGAACCTTAAGATCGATAGGAATAAGGACAAAACAATTATTGGATAATGATATGATTGATCAGCCTCTCATATGGCGAACTGAAAATAAAAAACATTTTAATAAGAGACTTATTCATATACCGGATAATATTATTATAGAGGAAAAAGAAGGAAACAAGGAAAGTAGTTTTCATTTTAAAAGACGGCAAATAATTTAATTTCTTGTTAATTCTTGTTAACTTTTTTTCTCCTTAAATTTTAATTCATTATTAACCCTTCTTAAGGAGTGAACTATATAAAATAAAAAGTACAATATTGTTGCCGAGGTAACGGCAATGAAATTTAGAAAACTAAAACAAGATCAGAAGGCAATAGTATTTGAATTGCTGATTGCAGGTGCAATGGCAATTAT
>JADBLO010000032.1 GCA_014894395.1 Thermoplasmata archaeon | reverse complement strand
CCACATCGCTTGCACAGAACTTTCATTGAACCATCAATCCTCGTTTTTTTTCTTTAAGAACTAGTATAGTAAAAACAAGCCTCTCATTATAAACATATTCTCTTGAATTATTCCATTATGCTAAAAATAAGATATTTAGATTATAGGATAAAAGTGTGAGCAGAGATTGGAATGGCCCAAGTCAACAATTTTTATAGTATCCTCCAATTATATAATAGTTTTTTTATTTATATACTTATTTTTATTATATCTACTTATCCCATGATATATCCCGGGGGTTCATCTCTCAAAAGAGGGAGAATGATATGGTTTATCCTCTAGAAACGAGTAATTTTTAGCAAAAAAACAAAATTTATTTGCATCAAAACATTTAAATCTAAGAAGCGACATCTAGAATACAGGAAGTATTATAATATATAAGATAAGGAGGCAATAAAAAATGAAAAAAAGTTATAAAAGAACAATATTGGCAATAGGAGTATTATTCCTATTCCTTGGAGCTAGTGCCACGCTTTGTGTTAGCGCGAAAGGACCATGGTCAGATAACTTCGATTCGTACATCAACGGACAGCTATTAGACGGAACTGGAGACGATGGAGGATGGATAGGTTGGGCCAACAATCCCGCAGCGTATGGAACCGTTACCAACGCCAATTTCCGTAGCAGCCCACATTCAGTAGATATAAAAATCACTTCAGATCTAGTGCATTTATACGGTGAAACCTCTGGTGAATGGATATTTACTGCATGGCAATATATCCCAGTGGGACAATCAGGCGGAACATACGGTGGAACGTACTTTATTATGAATGATGTTTATACTACAGGCGGTTCAGATACACACTGGGCAGTCCAGATACAATTTGACAACATTAATAATGTTGTGGAATCAGAATTTGATACTGGAAACCCGACCTTACCGTTGATTTATGGCCAATGGGTTGAAATACGGGTTGAAATAGATTTTATTACAGACTGGTTCAAATTCTATTACAATGACCAACTCCTCATTCAAAAGGCATGGACAGCGGGAGTAAACAATTTAGATGATGGAACTCTCTGTTTAGCCGCTCTCGATCTTTTTGCCGATAGTTCTACGACCGTCTATTATGACGACCTGTCATTCTTGCCAGTTGGAGACGAACTTAGCTGTGGTGCTGGTGGACCATACTTTGGTGAAGTTGATGAAGAAATTCAGTTCACTGGTTCTGCATTTGGAGGAACAGCACCCTACACTTATGCATGGGACTTTGGTGATGGAAACACAGGGACAGGAGAAACCCCAACCCACGCATACACCGAAGCAGGTGTCTTTAATGTTACCCTAACAGTTACCGATTCTTTAGCAGCGACAGCTTCTGCTGAAACAACCGCAACGATTACCGCACCTCAACCAGTGATAGAAATTGGGGAAATCACCGGTGGATTGTTTAAGGTAAAAGCCATCATAAAGAACACTGGGGACGCGGCAGCAACGGACGTTGCATGGAGCGTCAAATTAGCTGGTGGTATCATCCTGCTTGGGAAAGAAACCACAGGGACTATTCCTACGATCGCCGCAGGTGGTGAAGAAACTGTTTCCTCAACATTTATCCTTGGTTTTGGGAAAACTACTATCACCGTCACTGCAGACACAGCAACAAAAGACGCAGCAGCAACAGTACTGCTCTTCTTCATCAAAATATAAAACATCGAGGGGAACCCCCCTTTCTCTTTTTTTCTTTTTTTTTATTTTTCCCTCATAAACTACCTAAAATTTTTCGTTATCAACCACTTTTAATATTAACTATTTTAAGAACCTTTTAACGATGATGTCAAGGTAAGGAAATACCTTTTTAACCGAGCAGCTTATCCTCCTTTATAGCAACGTAATAGAAGGATGGGAATCCTCAATCGAATAGTGGAATTGTGAGAGGATAAAAAATCTTTGTGAGGAAGAGGATTTATCACGCGACAAAAGTGATCGCACATCTCATCTGCCCCGCTGGTTTTCCTATCAAAAAACCAGTTCTATCATCGGGAACCTTAAACCATTTTGCTATGAAACGCTACGGAAGCAGTATATACAACGTGTCACCTTTTCCATCCACAATAGAAACCCCGAAGGTCATCGCTTTTGATGAGACCAAAGTGAAGTGAAAAGGACGACAAATCTATATCTGGTATGCGATTGGCATCGAGAATCACGTCGCCCTTGCTGTCTACATCTCAGTTAGCAGGATGTCCTTTGTTGTGCTCTACTTCTTGAAACTTATTTTTAATACTTGTAAGAATGCGCTGTTCATTCTCGTCGATGGGGGTCCTTGGTACCGCTGGGTTTTCCAGCGAGTAGGTCTTAAGTGCGAACACTAGACCTTCGGAGAAAGAAACCATATCGAGTAATGATATAATCATTTTAAAGCTTGGATGAAACACTTTTGAAAGTGTTTCCTCTGTCATGGCTTGTTATAGAGTATTGATCAATGGTCCATGGTGTGGTTGGTTTGTATAATCTTCCCTTAGAGGTGCCTTAAGTTTGACAGTTTCTCTTTTAACAACCTTATTTTAACTGTTTCCGTTCTTCCTCCCCGTATCTTCAAGAAGGGAGGGTATGATTAACTGTCTTATTCTGAAAGACTTATCGTATGTTAAGAATAAAAGGTCCTAACAAGAAAGCGGTCGCTGTTTTTTCTGCATCAGCGGCAGTAACTGTGATGTCGACAGTTCCAAAGCCAAAAACCAAACCTGTTGAGATATCGAAGCTATCACCAGGTATGATTGTGAGAATAGTACCGACTTTCTTTTGGCCAAAGAGAACCAAGCCCTGCAGGGAAATTGTCCAGTTAATTTGTGTCGCATTGATAGTTCCCGTATTCTTAATTTCTGCAGTAATTTTCAAGCCACCTGAAATCGTTCCAATCTCAATCTGAGGACCAACAACGATATGTATCGTTATCGTATTAGACCATGGACTCTCTAATCCATTATTATCTTTGGCTTTTACCTTTAGCTGGTAATCTCCTGCGACTAACCAACTATGGGTCGCTTCAACAGACTGCCCGGAGGTGTAGGGGCCAAGCCATTCACTCGCTCCATTTCCCCAATCCCATTGATAATACAATTCATCGCCATTATCAGGATCAGTCGTGCTGGAAGAGAATGTATAGTTCACGCCTGCCTTCCCAGACGTTGGACCAGATGGCACACCAGGTTTTTCTGGTGGATGGTTTGTATTTTCAGTTATTTTTAATGCAGGATCGCCGAACAAGTTCGTTTCATAGTAACACCATCGGATACAGGATCGACCTATGATAGGAAGGTTATCTTCTTTCGAATCATGATTCGCTCTCCCAATCTCTGGGATTAATTCACCAAAAACTGCATCCCAGAATTGTCGATGCAGCCGCTGTGAATCTCCATCAGTACTATACGACCAGAAGAAACCATAGCGTGCGTTCCAAACACCTGCAAACGCAGCATGCGTTGTTTTTATCGTGAAATGTTCCGCGATGCAGTCACTATAATCAAAAGCACCAGCGATGCATCCCTGAGAATAAATAAAGCACGTACGATTTGAGGGATTTGTAAGACCATCAACATCATATGTATCCAACTTCAAATTATAGACCTCATTTGCATGACCAAGATGATTGATGACATGAACGCCGTTGTTAATAACGGAAATGATCGCTGATGGAGGCCAATCATAACCTGGGGCGTCATATAATTTATTTATCACGTAATCATCTGCAGAGATACCAATGGTGGTATATCCATCATCTGTTGAGCCATTGACAAGCTGATCCAAATAGGTTCCACCATAACTTGCGATACCATAATTTCCAAGGTACTCACCTGCTAAACATACCTTTGTTAGATATTCATCATTTGGATTTTTATTGATATAGGCAACTGTTTTTGTAACAAAATTATTCACCTCGGCCGTGTTACCGACACAAGCTCTTCCAACGTAGACTTCTGCGATGAGATCAACATCACCTCCATCTGTCCCGTCATGTGGTTCACCCCAGTTCCCATCGCTATCGTAGTTATACGGTCCATCAAGACATGCGTAGTAGAGATCAGCAGGCATGGTATCCTCGTAAAATGTGACGTTTTCATCCATACCAGAAACATATAGTATAGGAGCGGGAACTATGTTATCGTCTCCTCCGATGAGCACATATTCAATTCCCCAATTCGTATAAACATCTCTTATGTAGTTGCGGATACTTTCAAGATCGCTACCGCCGATGTCAGTAAGTGTTTTAATCACAGTTTGGACACCTGTTGCATCATGTGCTTGTTTCAAAGGCTCAAAACCGCTTTTTAATGCATCGGTGGTAATGATGAGAAGGTCGTAGTGTTCAAAGGGTGTCGATGAAGATGCGTATTCTTGGTTATATCTAAAAGACATCTCAGGATTATCGACTTTCTGCTGTACCTCCTTTTTATCCTGGTCAAGACCTCGATATAACGCTGATTGCACACCAGTTGCGTCTGTCTTTACTGAGACTTCCAAGCTTTTATAATAAAAAAGTTCCCCGGTCACAGGATTATATTGAACAGGATGCAAAAGGAGTACGAGGATTTGATATCCACGAAAACTATGAACCCCGACTTGGGTATAGAGCTTCCCAGGATATTCTGTATTAGATTGATAAATCAATTCATTGGGTATAGGAATCGGTATATCCTCTGTTTGTGAAATCGGAATCGCTTGACTCGTCGGTTCTACCAAGAGCCCTGATCCAAGAACGATTTTCTCCCCAGGGATGATGTCTATTTCGCTAACCTTTGCTTCTGGAGGTAATAGAAGAAATGCACCTTTTGATGGTATTTTTGGTTCTCCGGCGCTGCCAGCTGAATAGCAATCAAGTAAGTTGACTCTGTCGTAGAGAGTCCCTGCAATGTCAATGGTTTCAATGGTCGGACTGTTAAAAGAATAGGTCAATTTGATATCACTATTCAAAGTAGTCTGACTCGACTGCGCTAGGGCAGTACATATCATCAGACAGGAAATCGAGGCGACAAAAAACTGCTTCCAAATTTTTATATATGGATTAGAATCTCTATTCATACTATATCCCCTATAATTGTAAGATATAAACTCTCCATATATATAAACATGCATGGTGAATGCAAAGAACTGATTCACCACCTCGACAAGAAACCCTATCCCACAATGGTCTCATTTTCATTAAATTTTCATTAGATTAAACGTTGGATAAACAAAAAAGTGTCTTTTTGTTGACATCAACCACCAATCAAGTTACTATTATATCCGTTTAAATCCCCGTTGCACATACTGTCGTATAGAGAGAACCATGCGGTCTCGTCGGTAGGAAAGTGGCATAGTGAGTCCTTCCCCCCATGTTTTTTTCTTCTGAATTTCTGAGAGAATCGTATCAATCCGTAGATCTGTTGAATCAACAACCGTATATGCATATCCCGCATAGAGAGGATCATGGGAGTCGCTTCCCCCAGTTCCCCCAAGATTGAACGCACGGGCGACTTTTGCAGATTTCAGGTTTGTACTGGGGACACTACACCCATTAAACACTTCAATTGCTGATACTTTCGTTTGAATTCCTATTAGTTTCTCTTTTTTGATACCAGAGAGAAGCCGAAAGAGATGAGGCACAATAGGTTCCCCGTTCGCATCAATGATGCGTTCTACGGTTTCTTCAACAGAAAGACCTCCGTGTATGTTTTCCGTAACGTTGAATGCAAGCAGGTGTCCATCTGCGGTTGATATCTCAACGCTAGGGATTACAAGAAAATCTTTTGGTGCGACTTTTTGTGCCTTTATACATCCCTTGATCGTATTATGATCAGTAAGAGCCATCCCCTGGATACCTCGTTTCTTGAGGGATTTGATTAGGTCCTCAGGAGACCCAATCGCATCATCTGAATAGCAGGAGTGAAGGTGCAAATCCAATTTTAACATATGAGACACAACCGATGACACTTGGTAGGTTTTGTTCCTATTAGAAAGTTACGGTTCGATAACTTCGTTCTCTGTTGTCTCAGAAGAATCAGATAAAAAGAAAGTGTTAAATAACCCAAGGGTATTGTCCCGGTTCGGGAGAGGCAAATTTATGATATTCGAGAAAAATAAGCAGTTAAGTACACATAGATTTGGTGAGTTAGAACTCGTTGATAAATCATTGTTTTTCATCTGTACAAACAGGCGAGACAACTAAGCTCATCCCCTCTATTTTTTATCATTTTCTGTAAGAAACGTATTTAAGCGTTTACCTTATAACAAATTTATACTCATAGAAGATTTTAAACCGAGGGTGATGTGGCATGGAGAAATTTGGTATGGAGTTACACGTATCGACAGAGGATAAAAGAGTTGGTACTGGAATTGAAGGGCTTGATGGTCTGCTGCAAGGCGGCTACCCACAGGGGAGTGTCACCTTAGTTGCAGGAACTCCTGGTACTGGGAAGACGATTGTATGTTTTCAATACATTAACGCAGGGGTTAAAAATGGAGAAAAATGCTTGTTTTTAACCTCTGATGAGCGGATTTACAACCTGGTCAGTCAAGCAAAGAAATTTGGGTTCGATTTTGATGCAGCAATGCAAAGCGGTCAGCTAAAATTCATGTACCTTGATCTGGAGAAACGCACGGTTCACAAGGAGATGGAAGCGGAGATCCGAATAGGGAAGTATTCTCGGGTCGTACTTGACTCGCTCACGCCGCTCTCAGAAATGCCGGTGTGGATGGTGAGCCGAGGATCAGAGATAATCCCTCCAGAAGATACGGTGATGAGCGCGCCCATTCCTATTGATTCGATCCAGGCAACACGGATGCATGTCCGTAGACTTCTTCGTATTCTTGAGGAAGATGATTGTACCGCATTGGTGACATCAGAAATTACTGAAGGATCTCGGAATCTTTCACGGGACTCGGTTTCTGAATTCCTTGTTGATGGCATCCTTGTGCTTGATTTGGATCCTTCGATGGACCGCAGGAAACTCACCGTACGCAAGATGCGTGGGACGAAACATACGTTAAAACCACGTGATATCGAGATAAACAGCAAAGGCGGCATCCGGGTCCTTTAACCCTTTTTTACAGGTAAAAGACAAAAGATAAAAAGTCCTTCCCATGTTATCGCCTTGTTATGAATGAAAGAATTCTGCCTAGTCCAGTGCTGCAAACACTCTTTGTCTCACGAGAAACAAGCAATTGTCCGTTGATCTCTGAGATGATAAAACTTGGTCAGAGACTCGAAGAACTCGGACTTGCTGACAAAGAAACAGGTATTGTAAGTCTTGATTACGGGAAACGCCTTCTCATTAACGCAAAAAACATTGATGTCAAAAAGATGAAGCAACACGACGTCGTGGAAATCGTTGATTATGATCCTCTGAAGAACATCATGATGGTGATTGGGACAAAAGACCCATGCTTGGAGACACCGGTGCATTGGATCATTCAAAAAGCACGTCACGATATCAACGCACTCCTACAGATCAACAGTACAACCTTGTTTGAGAAACTTAAGGAAACACTTCCTACAACAGAAAAAGAGACCCAACCGGCGACACTTGATCGTGCGAAAGAAATTTTAAAGACGCTACGGAATGGGAAAACAATTCTGATAAAAAATGAAGGAATCTTATTTGCAGGGATTAACATAAAAGAAATACAAGATGCCCTTTTCAAATATCTAGGGGTACAGAAATGAAAATAGATGGAACACAATACCGGGCGTTATGGTATGACGGAAACGTCGTTAAATTCATTGATCAGAGAAAACTACCATATTCCTTTGAGATCTTTACCGCGAGAACCGTTGATGATGTTGCTTTTGCAATTAAAGAAATGGTGGTTCGTGGTGCCCCGGCTATTGGTGCTGCCGCGGCGTATGGCATGGCTCTCGGGGAAAAAGAGACTCAGAAATCCGCAGAGCTCTTAAGATCGACACGTCCCACCGCCTATGATCTCTTCTATGCTGTTGAATATATGGTACAGGCAATCAATCACAAGGAAAATGCATTTGCTGCCGCATCAACCTACGTTGAAGATATCATAATCCGTTGTAAGAAAATAGGGGAGAACGGGGAGAAACTCATCAACGACAACATGAAGATTTTAACTCATTGTAATGCTGGAGCATTAGCCACGGTGGATTATGGCACTGCGTTAGCACCGTTGCGAGTGGCTCATGGAAAGAATAAAAAAATTTTTGTGTTCGCAGATGAAACACGACCGCGGCTGCAGGGGTTGTTGACTGCCTGGGAGCTTTTCCAAGAAGGGATCCCTCACGCACTCATTGCTGATAACGCAGCAGGTTATTTCATGAGAAAAAAAGAGATCGATTTGGTCATTGTCGGTGCTGATAGGATTGCAAAAAACGGTGATTTCGCAAATAAGATAGGGACGTATGAGAAAGCAGTGCTTGCAAAGGAAAACGGTATTCCTTTTTATGTTGCTGCACCGGTGAGTACGTTTGATCCGAAATTAAAAGATGGATCGCAGATTGTTATTGAAGAACGTGGGAGAAAAGAACTCTCAGAGATCAACGGGAAAACCATTATGCCGGATTGGGTATCGGTGAAGAACCCTGCGTTTGATGTCACGCCCCAGAAATATGTTACTGGATATATCGCCGAGAGCGGGATACGTAAAAAATGGTTGTAACGGAGAAGAAAACCGTTTATATAAGAACCACCATTCGATACATGAGGAAGAACTTCCTTGGAATGGATGTACATGAAACTGGAAGGTTGGGACGAGCTTGATAGCGATGAGCAATTTTTCTGTTGGTCCTGTGGAAAACAGTTAGGAACAATTGATGAGGTCTCCCAGCGCATCTGCCATGAATGCAAACAGTCAATGAAGGCATCAAAAGAGGATAAAACGTTTTTTTGTTGGGCTTGTGGAAAAGAACTCTTGGACATGGGCGAGGTCGCTCAGGGGTTGTGTCATAATTGTAAAGCATCTATTATCCGGAAGATTCACATTCCTAAGAAAAAAACAGTGCCCTCAGTTGTAGAAAAATAAAATACATTAAAACCTTTGTTTTCAAATGATACCAAGGATGTAATAAAAGAAAAAAATAAAAAAAAGAGAGAATTAAGTGGTTTACTTAATTCCAATAACAAAGGGTCCGAGTAAGAATGCGGATTTTGTTACTGATACTTCATTAGCGTTTTGTGCTTTTGCGGTAATGACGATGCTTATTTTACCAAATCCAAAGAACATTCCAACGCTAATTGGTGTTGACGAACCAGCGACAAGGGATGGTGTTGTTCCAATCTCAGATGCGTTTACTCCCCCAAGGAGACCACCGGTGACAGCAATTGACCACTGGACATTGTTTGCATCGTTTGCACCAATGTTTGACACATCAGCTTTTATTCCAATAGGTCCTTTAATATTCCCAATTGATAATTCCGCTAACCCTGCACCTTCAACAATCGCGCCTATCCCCCAACGGCCATCAACTTCAGGAAGTGCATCATGTAATTGTTGCCAAGTACCTAAGAAGACAAAGTCGCTTTTGTCCGGAACATGAGGACCTGATAGTGTGTCTATCCACGCGTAAAAACTCCCTACTTCGGTTTGAGTCCATTCGATTGCAACCCATAATTCATCATGACCTGCTAGTGGAACAGGTGTAGTAAGTGGAATCGTAGTGATCCCTGTGGTATCCAAAGTAGCGGTTGTATCGCTGACTATTATTGATCCAGGTTTTGTAGGAGTAGTCCCCTTGTTGTAGATATATATCTTTATATTAATGGTAGGTTGACCTTGATCTGCAGTAAATGCTACATTGACTTTTGTCAAGGTCCAGTCCATATAGGCTGCCATTTCATCTTGTGTTAATCGAATGGCTGTTTTCCATATTGCTGGCATGGTTCCGGTCACACCAATGACTTGATCAAGGTTTTCTTCAGCATAATATTTTAATTCCATCTCATCTCGAGTTGGTTCGGAAGGAGTTATTGTCTTTTTTGTTGAGATAAATGCTGCTTTTTCCGGGGTAGCTCCAATCGCAGATGTTGACATTCCAACAAATAAGACTGCGATAAACAAGACCACGCCAGCCTTTAAAATTTTTTTCGTATTATTCTTCATATTATTCACCTAATTAAAATATATAGGGTTTCTTATATATAAGGTTATCTTTCAATATTTTAATTGCTTTTATAAATATAAAAAGCTGTTGCTTCACATAGCACTGTACAAATTCCTAACAAAGGTAAAATCAATGAAATGACCACTGATTTTTTCCCTCAGCAACAAAGATTATATACCGGTTTCTCTTAATATTATTATAGTTATAAAAACCCATATGAAGATGGGGGGATAAAAACAAAATATGAAGAGGTGAATAGAGTTGGGAAATAAAATAGCATGGTTAGTTGTGATTAGTTTAGTGTGTTCTCCGCTGGTTTCAGTAGGGGCTTTTGCATCTGCAGCTGAAAAACAAGCATCTCCTGATACCACACCTTTTAACCAACAACAGCAGAATACTGCTGTCACAGTGAATAGTGATCCGTCCATTTCAATTGTGTCGCCAGCGGCAGGCTACCTGTATTTGTTTAAGCTCCAACCAATCAAAATGCCTTTTGCTAGTATGTTTGGACTGGGGTACGCGGTCGTGGTTGGTCGCAGCCTGAACCTCGATACAGTGTACAATGATATCCATCATGTAAAATTTGTCGCAAAAAGGATGCTCACAGGATGGGAGACGGTTCGATGGGATTATCGAACAATGGATGGGTTAAGCACAGATTTTGGTCTGACCTCTGGATTGTACACTATTACAGTGTTTGCATACAATGAGACAGATTACGAACTTAGCCATGATTCCATTAAAGTGTTGTACATGAAGATTGGTCGGGAGGATTTTGGCGTTTGGGTAAACACGAAGTATAACGACGGTGAAACCATTTCAACGCCGTTACAACTTGGAATGACGGATTTCGCATCGATGTTAAACACTGGTGAATCAAGACAGTTCAGTGTCTCCATGCAAAGTAAAGATGATACGAACGTCGAATTGCGATTTACTCGCACGAAAATCATGAATAACACAGAAAAGGTTATCGAAACAAAATGCAACATTGTAACAACATGTGACACTTCAAAACAGTACGAAGTCTCTGTCGAAGCACGCTTTCCGTTTATTATGCTTGGAGGAGGACAACCCTCGGAGGAGAATAATCCTTATTTCAGCACAAAGATTGGCTATCAATCCATCACAGGACAAGGAGGAGCAAACCATGTCAACACCACGTTTTATGTCGGGAGAGAAAATATCAGTGATCCTCGTGTCTTTCGATTATCAATAAAACCAGAGAATATTGAAAGCGGATCAAAACTAACATTTTTTACTAGTTACCTTACCGTTAATAGCACCGGTAGTGAAATATTCCAGCGTACATATTCGATTGATTTTGAGCCAGCAACCGAGCTGACGATCACTTCAATTCCTCGCGAAGCAAAGATCAGCTATGAGTTTGGCAGAAGTGCTGGTGTTCAGACGAAAATTTCGCTGCGGGCAGAAGGTGGAGTACTCGATGACATCGTTCAAAGTCTCCTGCTGGATCCATTACCAAGTTACATGGCCTTTGATCTCACAATTCTGGGATCACGGGAATTCCTTTATGAAAGTGACCGGTCGTACAATATTACTTATGCGTTGGATTCAGAACAAAACGGCAACCTTGTCTCATTCCAGGTTTTAGGTCTCCCCGAGCGGATCCATGCGTCATGGGGTCTTGCTCTTGGAACACTTGGTGATCTTGCCGCTTCAAGTTTTGCTGAACTGAATATGTCACAGGATGTCCAACGCCTTGCGTTGTCGTTCTTTGGAAACGACCGACCATTTATCTCTCTTGAAAATTTCCCTCGGAAGATCAGATTTGAAAGCAATGTCAATCTCTTGAACGGAACCGGGGATATCACCCTGATACGAGGACTTGATGAGGCTCGGAAGTTAAACGTTTCCATTGAATACCAAGATATGGTGGTGACCAAATCGTTTGAATTGAAAAATAATTTCGTTCAGATGAGATGGAAAATCGACCTGCTGAACGGCACAGGTTTATTTAACGTCACGCGAGACTCTGAAAGTGTGATTACAATTTCCTCATCCATTGAATATAAAAATTGGACGTTTTCCAAAACACTTGAGCTACGTAACAGCCATCTGGAACTTTCCTGGAATATCAATCGGGAGCAAAGAACCGGGCGTGTTATACTATCACGGGATGCCGCAGGAGGGAGCCCAACGCTTTCATTCGCCATTGAACATGACGGATGGATTCTTGATGATACCCTTGAATTTAACAATAATTACCTTGAATTGTTCTGGCAACTCCCCACGCAGACGAATCCTCATGCACAGCTTGGTCTTATCACTGGAGGAGGTGAGCTGTTCCACAACACAATATCAGTGGTTGATAACGGTGTTGAGTTATTCCATATTGGTTTTGGTATCCAAACAGATGATCAGTATATCATTTCTTGGGACTACCTCAATGGGCAGATAACGAATTTCAACTGGTCTGGCAAGCTCCTTCGGCTCACCGATGTAGATATTGCTGTAAACCTTGCAGGAGACGTCTTCACCGTCAGCGCAGATATCACTGTTGGACAAGCAGGAGCTGTAGAACTCCAGTTTAACAAAGCGGTCGCTGTTACCTTTGTCGATACCGCAAGTGAAACGTTTAAAATCCATGGGAACGTTTCCATTAACGCGAACCGTCGACTACAACTCTCCTGGGAATTAGGAGAATCCGGGTATTTCACAGTGTATACCTTTGGACAACCATTGGGAGACCAATTCAGCCTTGAGGTCGGATATGATCCACAACACAACGGGAATTATAAATATGGATTCAGACTGATCGGAGAAGATTTCATTGAGATTACCCGTACGATTCAATGGTACACCGTGAACGGTTCACTCGTCCGCATTTGGGTCCTGGGTGATGAGCCACTGCCTGGTGATTGGACCCTTCAAGTGCTATGGAATTACCAGTGGTACACGGTGCCGTGGCCCTAGGAGAATGAACGATGGGGGAAAAAAAAACGAAACTCGGTCTCTGTGTCCTTGTGACGCTAGTCCTTACCATCGCCACTGTTGGACAGGCGATGCTACAAACCAGGCAAACATCAAGTGTGATTGACCAATATAGGTCATCAGTCCTACGAAGTGGATCGGTTGAGGTCTGGCAGGATGATTTTCTGAATGAAAGCAAGATTGATCCGGCATTCTCACAACACGTTCTCATTAATACCAGTATTGGAATTGTTTCTATGGAGAATACGTATCCTGCTTGGATAGATCCTTCATTCACCCGTATGAAACTAATTATTCTCATGAACAGTGGACAAGAAACATTTACGGACTACGATGTGAACATAACGGTGCAGTATGATGCTGATATGCAAAGTGATTTTGATGACCTTCGTTTTACGGATGGAGCTGGTGTACAGCTCTCCTATTATAAAATGAAAAAAACAAATAACGTTGTAGCAGATTTTCTCGTGAAAATACCAACTCTTCCTCCAGGGCAAACCACTATCTACCTGTTTTATGGAAATCCGAGTGCGAACGATCAAAGCAGTTTTTCCTCCATTTTTTCGTGGCGGGATCGAACAAGACCGGACACCATGGTTTCTTTTAAAGCAGCGGTAGAGGGTGCATGGGACCCTGATGTTGAGTATGGTGCGAATCGATTTCTGGTGACCTGGGAGGAACGTCTTGGGCCTGAGGATATCAACATTCCACTTCCGCATTACGAGAGGACAATTCCCGGGGTGATCCATGGACGGAGTTATAACAATGACGGAGGCGATCCTGTTCCTGATAATAATACCGACATTGATGTGTCTGAACCGGGAAGCAACACGTATCATGCGGAAAACCCCTGTAATGCCTTTGGTGCCGGGAAGTTTTTTGTGGTGTGGGAGGAGAACCCTGCGAATCAACCGTTGAACCGCTATCAAGCTGATATTAAAGGTGCGTTGGTTACCCCGGACAGCCAAGTGTCTCTGCGGTTTCCGATTTGCGTTGCCACCAATGGTCAATTTAACCCGCAGGTTGCATATGATGACGCCAGTAATCGTTTCCTTGTCGTCTGGGCGGACGCGAGAAACGGTTATGATGATTATGATGTTCGAGGGAGGCTGTATAACTCCAATGGATATCCTGTTGGTGCTGATTTCCCGATAGCATGGGAAACTAATTATCAAGGAGACCCGTGGGTCTGCTCTGACAATACAGGAAATTTTATCATCGTCTATGAAGATGGGATTGACGCGCAGATTGGCCCCTTCAGTCTGTATGCGTATCGATATGATTCGAACGGGAACCGTATTGGTTCTCGGATCACGATTGCAACAGGGAGTCCTACAGTTGATTATATTTTTCCTGCAGTGTCGTATAACTCTATAGTCCAACGATTTTTTATTACCTGGAATGATGGTGATATAAGCGTAGACCCATCGATTCGTGATAGTTATGACGGGAACATCTGGGGGAAAATCCTGAGTAAAACCGGCACTATTGTGAAAAATAATTATATTATCGAACCAGGAACAAGTTACATCCGCACCGATTCTGTTCCATACTTTGACACCATGTTTTTCATCGTGTATGATGGAACTATTGCCGGTAATCAAGATATCTATGGACGACTTATTGCTTCGAATGGAACGGTCATGACAAGTCGACAGGAGCTTTCTGATGGTTCCTCACTGAATGTCGATTGGAATGATATCGCAGTGGGAGCAGACAGAATTTTTGCGACTTGGGAAGATGAGCGTGATCAAATGAGTCCCTATGCTGATGCTTTTGGTTATATCTGGCGTTCTGTCCAATCTATTGGCTCATCGAATGTGACCTCTAGTATAGGTCAAGAGGTAACGTTGATAACCACTGCACAGCTGATGTCTGTTCCTATCCAGCCCGAGATGTTCCGGCAATGGCGGCAGTTCTTTTTCATTGATACCCTACCGTCAGCGAGTACAATTGTCTTCGATATCATGGATCAAAACGGGACCGTTCCTCTGAAAGAAGATGTCCAGAATGGTGAGAACATCTCTGATATTACCAGCACCTGCGTCCGGTTACAAGCAACCTTTATCCGGGTGTCACCACAGAATTCACCTTTGCTTGATAAATGGAATATCTCCGCGTTTGTTGGAAAAGACATTTATCCCCCAGCAACAGAAATCACGCTGGACCCGGCAGAGCCGAATGGCAATAACAACTGGTATGTCACAGGGGTAACCGCTACTTTTTCAGTCTCTGATGTGGATAGCGATCCGGAAAACATTACGACGTATTATGATATTAACGGATTCGGGGTAGAACCATATGACCCCGCGTTTCCCCCGGTGATTTCCTCAAACCGCCCTGATAACTTTATTGAGTACTGGTCTAATGACTCTATTAATGAGGAGTTCCCGCATCATCGCGTTGAGGGAATCAAGATCGATAGTACCGCACCGATGATCACGCTTCATAAACCATCGTATATTATCCCTCCGGGGAGTGCGACCATTAACGGCAGTGCGACCGATTACGCATCTGGTTCTGGGATTGACCGAGTGAAGATCAGCCTCGATGAGGAGACAATTTTCGACACGCTGTATAACGGAGAATCACCTATCTGGTTTGAATGGAACTTTACCGCTGATCGTGGCGAGAACTACGATATTTATGTTGAAGTGTGGGATACAGCGGGAAATAGAATTGAGGAGCGAAGAACCGTACAGTGCCCGGATCATGGGATGTATGACCTAGGATATATCTACTTGTTTGACAATCCAAAAATAGGACCGGTTCGGTTGCTTGTCACCCTTGGTCTTTCTATTGCGATGACGTACGATACGCTGTATGTGATCCTCCCAGGGGTCACGAGTGATGCAGCATCAGTGAAATTCCTTGCAGCACAGGTGTTCATTAAAAAAGAGTTTGTCTTCTGGGACATGAATCTTTCCGATGGCTGCTCCGCCGACCTGCTGGTACCTTTTGGATTCTATGAGGTAAAAGCATACGCGTATGACATCACAAACAATCTGATTGCGGAATACCCGGTTATCACCAAGATGCTGATTATCACATTCTAAAAGAGAGGTTGAGCGCCCCGGCTGGGATTCGAACCCAAGTCGAAGCCTCGACAGGGCTTCATGATAGGCCACTACACTACCGGGGCAGAGATTCTTGTTTGTGTGTAGCTGGGGGTAATCACTTCTCTTTCTTTAATTTTTTGGAAGCGTTTCTTTTAAGAAAAGAAGAAAGAAAAGACTATCCGCAGGGTGAAAAAACAAAGATTTATTACTGATCAGGGATCTCGCGGATTGTACTAAAGAAGATATATCCATCAATCTGATATCGATATTCCTGATATTGCTGTTGTGCTTCTTCGTAGGCTTGTTCGATAACCGTGAAGTTCTCCATGAGTAGGGTCACATTTTCCATGTTTCCAAATGACAGGTTCTCTGCCGCGCGTCTGAGATAATCGCTGGCGTTGTATCGTAACATGGTGATGTTTTGTCCTGCGCCTGCAAACCCGATGTAGTAGCCAAGCACCTCAAGGTATCGCGAGTTATTTGTATAATTCCGTGCATTTATAAAATAAGGTTTGGATTTCCCGAAATTCTCATGGGAGCCAAGGTATTTTTGCATCGCGTTTGTACAATTATCAATGCACTGCTTCGTGAGATTTTTACTTTGATTGGCGAGCGCGTTATTGAACCAGAACAAGGCAAAATCAAAATAGTAGTTGGCAACTTCTCTTACTTCACGTGCAGAATCCATTTTGACAGCACCTTGTAAGTAGTAATTGGTGAAATTCTCATTTCTACTGTTGATATCTGAGATTTCAACATTATGTTGTTCAGTAAGTGTGTCCATTTTTGATCGGTTCATGATATCACCGACGAAGAACGTGATGACGATGACACCAACCATGATTGAGACCAGCATGATAAACATGTTTCGTGTAAATTCACGCGCCATATTTTCTACACCACCTTATGAAATGGAGATAAGGCTGACTGTGTGTTCATCCCAGAAGACAATCGGGCTGACTACCGGGTTTCGTGTGGAATACCATTCAACACGTGCAAGATCGCTGAAAGACGAGCCCAATCCTTGGCCTGTAACAAAATCTGTCATTCCTACACCAGACCTCGACAGTGAATAATTCATAGCTGCATCTCCATTCTTCTCGATCCGTAATTTGTACCATCCATTATAGAGATATCCATTTGCATAATCAGAATGCAGTTGAACCCATCCGCTTGGTGTTTTAATGCTCATTTTTACTTGATAGCAGGAGGAGCGGGGAGCGTCGTCGACATAGACATAATCTAATTTTATCTTTGTAATATCATTGCCACTCGTTGTTTTGAAATCAGCGCAGAGATCTGCTGGCTCGCTGCTGTTTCCGCAGGTAAACCAGGTCTCCCAAGAGGTTATCTTGCTATTAAATACGGAGAAGGAATAGTTCCAATATTGAATAGGGGTACCGAATCGAAGTTTGGTTTTGAAGGATCTCTCGGTTATATAATGATAACTGGGAGCGACTTCGAAATTCGATTCACTGGATTGTTCACTGGTGTCAAACCAGACTTGACCGTGGTATGAATCTTGTGCTTTGCCGCCGACGATATCGTCGAAGTCAGCGAAATCTTCAGTAAGAATGGTTGGCGCCTCATACGACCAGACGCTGACGATGGTTGGGTCATCATCACCGGTTTCACCGTCTCCATCTTGGTCAACACCGTCGTTTACCGCAGGATCATCAGTGAGTTCGTTTTTCTCGTTTATTCCATCCTCGTTTTCGTCCCAGTGGACGACCCCCTGGTTGGAAATTTTCGTATTATTCACTAACCCTTGGTTAATGGTTACCTTAAAGCTTATTACAATACTACTTTGAGAAGGAATGTTCCCGTCCCAGACGATTTTATTGGTTCCACTGTCATAGGTGATGGTTCCTGATCCAGCGGTCGCAGATCCAGGGACATACTGCGTGTTTGCAGGGATGATATCCTCAAATTCATGGCCCGGGTTATTGTTTTGATTTGCGGTTCCTATATTACTTATCGTTATATCGTATTGTAAGATGTCTTCGCATTGGACAAGGCCACCGTTGATGTCGGTGACTGTTTTTCTTGCAAGAATCTGAGTTTTTGCAAACCCGGAAAATCTGAGGTTATCGAAGAACGCCATACTGTCAAATTGATTGTCTCCTTCGTCTTTCAAATCAATGGTAAGGGTAATAATTTCACCAGGGGACACCGGGTGTTCTCGACCAATGAGTGCGGATGCGCCCGCATCAACACCATTGGAATTGGGTGTTGTCTGAAGCCAGTCGACTCCTGAGGGGTTATTATCCTGAGCAAACAAATTATACCCTGTCCCAAGCAAGGCGGTATCACGAGCATTGAGGACGAAGTCCCCACCATTGACGTTAATTATGTAGGATGATATTCCCTTTGAAGGCGAGTTTACCGTGATTGTGAGTTGGTCATTATATTGTGTTCCGACATAATCCGGGTATTCAACCGTAAAGAATTGAACATCATAGTAAAGATAATGCATGTATTGGGGAACGAGGAGTTGGAGTTGCAGGTTTGCTTCGTCTCGTGGGTTTCCATATTGTCCGCCTTGGAACCAGTTTCCACGTTCGCTACCTGGGTTCAATCCGTTTGAGGTGGCGAAAATTAAATCAGCACGTCCTGTACTAAAGAGAGCGAATGTTGATCCATCGGTTGGGATAAGGTTTCCTCGTGAGGCGAGAGCTGCTGCCTGTCGATGTCCACCGGTATCTCTATCCCAATATTGAGAACTAATGAGTGTTGATTGATTCGCAAGCAAGGCAACTGCAAGGTCATGGCCATCATAGGAACCTGCGTTCACCGGCTCTGGGGAAATTGCTACGAAAACGAGAACCACCAGTAGAAAGGTGACTCCGATCGTAGGTAGTTTCTTGTTCATTTTCTATCCGCCTCCACCATAATTAACGATAATTAAGAAAATATCATCTCCAATGGTTAAATCATCATAAATCCCGTCATTTGGGGTGACGAAACATTTCCAACTTTCATCTAAGTGTATTTCTTCAGAGACAATGACGCTTCTATTTGTGTTCCCATCTTTTGTACAAAGATAGTTCTGATAGAGTTGTTCTGGTGACAGGTCTCGGGGGTAAATCTTGACTTCATCAATAAGTCCGGTGAAGTTGCTTTCACCTGTATAGAGAATACCTGTGATTTCTAAATCATCTATTGCAACGTATTCTGTTGTTGATGATGTTCTCCATTTAAATTGTAGTTTTATTACATGAAGCGTTTCAGGGACGTTCACAATGACATGTGTCCATGGCGCTTGGCCTGTGATTTGGGGGTTGTTTATTTCAAAAACTGGTCTCCATTGGCTACCGTTGAGATAATATAATCCTAAGAAATCATTACTCTCAGTGGCCTTGTAACTGTACCATACTGAGATTTTAACATTTGAATATCCTAAGATATCAATTCCGGTGCGATTGTACAACGCGTATTCTGGATCAAAATCTCCTGTTCCACCGATAGAATACGATCCTGTGTGCGGTGTAAGTGCTGTAGAGGGTAAAAGAATAAAATCTGCCTGGATTCTTCCATAGCTTGTCGCGTTGATGTAGACTTGGTCGATATAGACAAGGTCATTATTGTCGCTTGCATCACATTGGAACCATATCTTCATGTTATTTGGGAATATGTAGGTGCTTTCATTGATATAGACAATTTCATGATACCATATATCCTTGGTATGGCCACTTGGATAATTCATATCTAGTACGGTAACCCAAGATACTCCATTGAAATATAAGAGCCACCAGTCCTCTCCGTTGGACCAGCCGTTTCCATTCCACATCCACCAGAAATCGATTTTGAGAGTTTTATAATCAGGAGCATTCACATCAATACTGTTGGTAAGATAAAAACTTGAACCCGTACCACTGTTATCACGAATACATACCGATTGTGTACCTTCATGTTTGTAGGTATTAGTGAGATAACAATCGGAGCCACCGTCCGTGTAGCTTCCCAAGTTGGAATTAAAATTATCGTAACGGAGGTTGGTCCATGTTTGCTGGCCACCTGTTGAATTCTGCTCATTCCAGGTGTCTCTTTCATTTTGTGTCTCAAAATCTGTGGAGAATATGGATTGTACTCCTGCGACACCGGTTCCTTTCCCAATCGCACCAGCAGGGTTGTCACCGGAACCAAGGAGTGTACCTACAGCATGTTGATGTTGATAGATGTCTAATCTGCCATCAACATAGATTGAACAATCTCCTAGTGATGAATTATAGGTAACAGCAATTAAATGCCAGGTGTTATCATTGACAAGTTTCGTTCCTATGACATCAACGGTTCCATCACTTGAATTTGTGCTCCATTTCACATGTCCATTAGAGACGGCAAGTTCCCAGTATTTACCGCGGTTATAGGAAAGAATTGTCCCTGAATTTTCGCTGGTTTTAATCCAGACTTCGACGGTTATCTTGTCGATTTTGTTATTTTCAAAACAGTACGGGATGGTGATGAAATCATTGCCATCGAACTGATACGCACCACCTAGTTTACCGGTCTTTGTCCAGGTTGCTCCGTTTATGGTTCCGTTGTATCCATTTCCGGAATAATCTTTGGTTTGGAAGAGGTTCTGGGTATCAAACGGCATTAAAACTCTTGCGAGTGAGGTGTACGGTCCAGTTGAAGCAATCATCCAATTGTAGATGAAAGTAATCGGATTAATGTTGGGGTGGATTGTGTAATTATAACAAATAAGGTCTTCGTCTGGTGTGTTATCTCTTAATGTTGATACCAACATTGGATCAAGTAATGGTTGTGGACTGGATCCTGGTGTACGATCTTTTGGGGTGATGATGCCATCGAAGACGATCTGTTCACTCCCGTCTTTTTGTATACTCCACACGGTAACTCGTATCTGGCTCTCATTATACAACAAGGTTTTATTGATAGGAAGACGCTTGCCAATCATTAGTGGTTGATTTTCATAAATAGACATACTTGCTGATCCATTTTCGCGCACAGATAGGATTTTATACGAAATAAGAGCCTCTCCACCAACGTGTTCTATTACGACGTTTCTTTCGTCATCAATATATCCCATTAATTTGATATGTGAATCAGCAGAAGGAAGCGGCACCGGGAACACTTGATAATAAATAGCGGCGAAAGCACCGACCGCAATAAGAACGAGAATAATCGCACCTACCACTTCCGATGCTGCATAAGAATTATCAGAGAACGTCTTGTTCTTCATCTCTCCTAACCACAAGTACTTCTCTGTTGTCTTTCTCTATTTAATGGTATCGTGACAATATGGCTGGTTTGACACTCTAGAAGAGGATCTTAAAGGTGAGAAAGGAGATGAGAACGAGGACAAACGCTTGGCGTATGCCTCCGGAGAGGCGTCCCTCCATCATGAAGCCGCCGAGGAGTCCGCCGCCAAGGCTTTGTACAAAGACAAAGGTAAAGAACATGGTTTTCACCTCGCTGGGGTCAATATTTGCTATTCTGATGTTTCCGATTGCTTTTCCCGCCATTTTTCCTTGAAGTGCGTAGATTGCCTGGAAGATGGTTCCATTGATGACCAGGATGACAGCGAGGAACACAAAAAAACTGATGAAAATAACAATGCTGTACATGGACATCTCGGTTCGTCGTTGTTGTTCGACGCGCCGGATTTGGTCGAGTTCTTTTGCGGCTGCATTGAAGACCGCAGAGGTGTTTCCACCGATTTCCAAGGCCTTGTTGATAGTGATAGCGAGTCGTTTTACTTCATTGGTGTTGACGCGGTCCCCAAAATTTGTTAACGCTTCATCTATAGGGATGCCCCAGGACAGCTGTGCAACCGTCATTTTCAGTTCTTTGGTTAACTGCCCGTAATCACCCTCAGATGCTGATCTGATAGAGTCGTAGATAGTCATCCCTGATGCAGACGAATTAGCGATGTCTCGCAGGAAGTCAGGGAGTTTATCCATGATTTCGCGTTTTAGTTTTTGCTTCATGGAGTTGTAAAAGCCAAGTGGTCCGATGCAACCCAGGACGCCGAAGACAAGGTAATCGATGGGTTGGATAAAACTGACCTTGATGATAGGATGGCCGATGAGAGCAAAGAACCCAAAGACAAAGAAAAGAGATGCGAGAAGAACCGAAATTCCGATGATGACCTCTATTGTTTTATCTTTTCCATATTTTCTGTTGATGTTGTATTCTTTGACTATTCTGAGTTTCTTTATACTTCTTCACCCATCCCTGATTTCATCATCACATAGAACCCGAAATACGCCATGGGGAGTATGAGAAGGGAGATGATGTACAGGAAATCAAAGGAGATGCCACCGCTGGTAAGTCCCATAATGGAGAGGATGATCACAAGGAACAAGGGGAAGGCAATCACGGTGGTGACGAAACTTTCAGCCATGATGGCGAGGGATTCAAGGTTTTTTTTGCGTTCGTCTAAATCGTCGAACATGTATCGGTCGACGCAGCGATTAAAATACGGGGCTAACTCGCTTCCTGATTGGAGGACTGCGATGATCCCCTGAAGGAAGTCTTTGAATTTTCTTGAGGGGGAAATCACTATCGCGTTTTTTAATGCGGTGATCGCATCAAGGCCCATCAGCTCAATTTCTGTGGTGATTTTTTTTGCTTCTTTTTGTACTTCACCATAGAGTTCTATACCGGAGAGGGTACCAAAGATTTCTGAGGGGGAAATCCCAGCAACAGACATCGTGTTGATGAAGTTTGCAACGTAGGGGAGGTGACGGTCGATGTTTTTTCCTCGTGATTTTGCTTTAGTAGCTGGTAATTGGAGGTACACCATACCAATAAGAACAGGAACAATGGAGGTAACAACCAAGAGAAGTAACGCGGTGATGTTGTTCGGAACGAGAAGATACAGGAACAGTGTTGAGAAGAATGAAGTGATAAACCCAAGTATGATGTTCATGAGAACCATCGAATAGTACTCTTGATACACCATGCTGATGTTTGCTTTTTCAAGCATGTTGTTTTTACTTGTCTCGCTGACATTGAATTTTTCAAAGGTGCCAGATAAGAGTCGCCGACAAAACCGTGTGTATTTCGTCGATTTCATTCTTCTGTATCCCTCTTTACAAGTTCTAGGATTCTTTCAGGGAATTTCTTGTATTCGGCGATGACGTTGCCGAAATCTTTGTACGATCTGATGTTTTTCTTTCGCATCCATTCGAGTACGAGGATTCTGTTGTTGAGTTCTTGTAGAAGTTGTTCGTCGGTCCAATCATTCTGTTGTTTGATGCGGTTGAAGATTTTGCTTGACCTGGAGCTGTCAAAGCGGTCGTCGGTCTTTGAAACCCAAGTGTAGGGTGCCATGAAGATGAGTTGGTTGGTGTCAGTGTCGAGTTTGATGATCTCGGTGACACTGGTCATGCGTCTGACCATTTTTCCTCCGATGTCGACAGCGTTTTGGAAGACGATGATGTCCAGTGAGGTGAGGAGTGCTCGTGGGAGTTCTATGGGCGGGTTTTCGAGCCGCTGAATAAGCGTATGAATCGTGCTTGCGTGGACTGTGGCGTACGCGGTGTGTCCGGTCGCCATGGCTTGGAAGAGGCTGTATGCTTCTTTTCCTCGGACTTCTCCTACGATGATGACGCGCGGTCGTTGTCGCAATGCTGCTCTGATGAGGTCGAACATGTCGATGTCTTTTCCGGTTTTGCTTTCATCACCTGCTGCAAATCCTTTTCTGGTGGTTCCTGCGATCCAGTTTTTATGGGGGATGTTTACTTCTCTGGTATCTTCGATGGAGATGATTTTATGAGATGAAGGGATGAACAGCATGAGGGCGTTAAGTGCCGTGGTTTTCCCGCTGGCGGTTCCTCCACAGAAGAGTATGGAGGCGCCGTCTTCGATCGCCATCCAGAAGTAAGCTGCCATTTCCGTTGACATTGATTTGTATTCGATTAAGTCGATAGGGGTGAGCGGTACTTCCTTGAATTTTCGTATTGTGAAGGTGGATCCTTTCGTGACGGTTCGTGCAAGGGTTGCTTGGAGACGGGAGCCGTCCGGGAGTTTTCCGTCAACGATTGGTGAGAAAATTGAGATTTGTTTTCCGGAGACCTGGCAGAGTCGAACGAGAAAGGAGTTAAGTTCTGGTTCTGAATCAAAATAAATGTTGGTTTCGATAGCCTCGTATTTGCGGTGGTGGATGAAGATAGGTGTGTCTGGTCCGTCGCAGGAGATATCTTCGATCCCGTCGTCATGCATGGGGATATCGATGCGTCCGTAGCCAAGGAAGTCTCTGAAGATATGGTAAAAGATCGTGTCTTTAGAGTCTTCGTCAAAATAGATATGGTTATCGCTGATGACTTGTTCAAGGGTTGTTTCTAAAAATTTTTCCTTTTCTTCAGAGGTCATATCAAATGTGTTAATATCCGCAAGCATTTTGAAGAGGTGGGAGATTTCGTTTTTTGTTTGTTTTTCTTCTTCGTTGAGTTGTGGTTCGATGACTTCGAAGACGTATTCATGCTTGGTGTGGTCGTAGATGATGCGTTTTGTTCCTTGTTTTTTCCAGCCAAATCCTTTTTGTTCTTCGATGATTTGGATTTTTTTTTCACCGATTTGTAGGATCTCTCCAGGTGGTGCTTCGTCTTTTTTTTTCCGTGCTTGAGCAAGGAGGCTTTTTGGTGTTTCTGTGGTTTTTTGTTCGGGGTGCCTGGTTTTTTCTATTCGTTCGGGTGATTTCTTTTTTTGTTGTGCTTTTTCAAGAAGACTTCGTGGTTGTTCTATGGTTTTTTCTAGCGAGGCTATACGGTAGGGATCTGCTAATGCTTGGTTGTCTTTATTTTGTGTTGTTCCTTTTTGTTGTGGTGCTGGTTGTTGTGGTTTTTTTGCCTTGACGAGGAGTAGTTCTTCTGCGACTGATGTGTGTCCTTTTTTTTGTTGTGCTTTTTCTAAAAGACCCATGGTTCTCACTTTATTTTGTATTTATTCATTACTTTCTCGTAGAGTTCAAAATCCTCTGATTGTGCAAATCGGTTGATGACGTCCTCAGGCAGTTCTCCAAGGAGTGTGTCGGTCATAAGAAGGATTTTTTTAATGTCTTCGTCAAGCTCAAGTGATATGGGGTATTTTTCTTTCTTAAAAAGGCTTTTGTTTTCGGTTTTTTGTTTTATTGGTTTTTGTGGTTTTTCTTTTCCTTTGCTTTTGAGGTGTTGTTGTTTTTGTTTTATTTTGAGTGCTCGTTTTTCTTCTTTCTTGCATCGTCTTTCCTCGATACGAACTTTTCGTAGTTCGAGTCGTTGGAGTCGCTTTTGTTTTTTTTCTTGTTTTTTTGTGTCGCGCTTGGATCTTGCGAGCCGTAGTTCTTTTTTATGTGGTTTTTTTTCCTTTTGTTTGAACTCTTGTTTTTTTTCCTCGAGTATTGCTTTTTTGGTTTCCAATTTTTCGAGTTTTTCGTGTTCGCGTTCGAGTTGTTTGTGTATTTTTTCTTCTAGTTGTTGTTTTTGTTCTTCTTCTTCGTTCTGTTGTTCTTTGAGCTCTTTGGACCGTTCTTCTAAATCGACGGGGATGTAGGTTTGTTCGATTTCTAGTTTTTTTTGTTTTTTATCGTTATGGTCTTTGCTATTGAGGTAGTAAAGTTGTGATTTTTTTTCGTTTTGTTCGTTTTGTTTCATTGCGTTGTTTAAGACGTCTTCGTATGTTTTTTGTTTGGCGGATCGTGCATCGATAACCTCTATTTTTTTATGATGGTGGTCTTCAGTCCAGGGTTTTTCCTTGGCGTGATTTTTTGGAATAATAAGGCTGGTGGTTTTATCAAAGGTGGTCTTATCACCGACGAGACTGCTCAGATCAAGGATTTCAACGCGTTCTTCCGATGGTGGTCTTATTTGGAAGATGGTGTCTTTGAATTCTTGGCTTGTGATGAATTTAAATTCTGGGTTGAGGGTGAGTTCGGTTTTGAATTCCTCAGGGATGGTTCGTGTCGTTGTTCGAGGTGGTTCTATGGTGGGTTCCCATGCGATTTCTCTATGAGAAAGCGTTTTGTTCAGTGGTGGTCGTGGTTCGATGGGTGCTGGTGGTGGTACAGGGATGATGGGTGGTGCGTGAAACGATTCAGGAGGCATAATTTCTGGTTCGTGTTCCGCGAGGAGGCTGTCGATTTTTTTAATCATGGTGAGATGAAAGTCAATGGAGTTTTCCTCTGGCGATTCCACGGGAACCGGTTTTTTTGAGAAAATCGTTCCAGTGATTGGTAAAAGTATGGTGAGTTGATTGTACCTGCCTGAGTTGCTTTTTTCTTGATGAGGCATACGTTTTCCCATCCCATCCTCTGTAAAAGATGCTCTACGGTAATGATTCGTTGTTGCATCCCAATATTATTACAAATAGGTAAGGAACTATTTTCTAATAAACGTTTCTGTTCGAAGGGTATCTATTGTTGTTTTTGGTAGAAAGTGATTTTTGTAATGGAAGAGTTTTTTAGGAGTCGTTTTCTATTGTAACAAGTATTTGTAAGCAGGAGTGATCTGTATCTTTTTCCCGTTCATTTCGTAGGTTTTTTCTTCCTGGAATGAAATGATGTACCCTTCGTTGAGGTGGAATTTTTCCATGAACCGTAAGAGTCCTTCGGTTTCTATTTTTCCATATTTGATTTCAATGGGTTTTGGCGGTTGATCATCGAGTACGATGTCTACTTCGTTTTTATAGGAGTCTCTCCAGAAATATTCTGCGTTGAGTTGGTTGATAAGGAGCCCTTCAAATGCTTTTGATTGAGTTGTTGTGTCGTTTTTAAAGAGCATGTCAACCGACAGGATGGTCGGGTAGTATTTCTTGAGTTTTCGTTCTACTTTTCTTCTGCTACGGGAGTAGTTGTATAGTTTTTTAATGAGGAATGATTCTTCGAGGTATCGCAGGTAGGTAGAGATGGTTTGTCTTGAGACGTGGAGTTCTTTTGCTAGTTCTTCTTGTTGGATGAGTTGTCCTGGCTGTTCCATGATAATGTTAAGGATGGATTCAAGCAGGGAGACGTCTTTTATTTTAAACAGATGGGGAATGTCGCGGTAGATGATTTTTTCGACGATGCTTTCTTTTATATATTTTTTGATGATGTCTTTTTCTTTGATTCCGACGAGCTCAGGGAATCCTTGTGTGAGGAAGTATTGGTTGAATGCAGTGGAGAGTTCTTTTTCATATAATTGAATTGGTTGAGTTTTTATTTCTTTAAATTTGAGGAATTCTTTGAAAGAAAGAGGGTCTATTTTAAATTCAAATATTCTTCCGGCGAGTGTTTCTTTTAGTCTTTTTTTTATAAAGAGTGATTCTGATCCGGAGATGATGATTTTGATGTTTTTATTGTAGAGGTCGTAGATTCTTTTAAGTTGTTCCTCCCAGTTTTTTACTTTTTGTATTTCGTCGAGAAGGAGGAGGTATCTTTCCGTGGTGAGGTTTTTTTGCATGAGTTGCTCGTATTCTTTGAGGATGTCTCTGATTTCTGTTTCTCTGAATTCGTCGAAGGAGACGTAGAGGATGTTGTGCGGGTCGTATTTTTTTTGTATGGTTTCTTGAATTATTTTGAGGAGGAGGGTTGTTTTTCCGACTCGTCGTAGTCCAGTGAGTGCTATGATTTGCGGGAGATCGATATATTTTGATATTTGTGTATAGATGTCCCTTTCTTTGTATTCGAGGGTAAATGGTGTTTTCCACCAGGGGTTGGATTCTAGGAGAACGTCTTTTATTTGTGTCATGTGTATTTAACCTACTTTCGATTCTATGTTAAGTGTATTTAACATAGATTATTTAAATGTTGCGTTCATTCCAGACAGAAAAGGATCAAATATCTCTCGCAAGAAGCATCGTTTTGTTGAAGGTTATCGATAAAAAAGGCAATTATTGTCGATTGTCGTCAACGAACAAACAAATGAAGCAGGATAGTTGTCATTCTTGTGAAAACAACGTGATTTTATCCTTCATATTTTATAGAGAAAAAATATAAAATACCTGTAATTGTTCTCTCTTTTAAAAGAAACTAACATAGAACGAAATCTCTGGAGGAGATTCGTCTCCTGTTGTATAAAAAAGTCTGGGTGGAAGTATGGAACTCTGCTGTTCCTATTCAGTAGATGACCAAATCTTTTCAAACCCATACGCTAGTGGAGTCAAAATGCTTGGTTTTGAACGTCTTCTCCGGTAAATGATCCGGTACCAAAAGTGTCATATGATAGCAATCGTGATATTCCAGGTAGAAAAGATGCACGAACCATGAGCTCTGCAGAACTACGACGGTTTCACCTACCCTTATCCGAAAGGGTAAGCGTAGGCCGAATTTATGTATGGGATGTGCATGAAATCGAGCTTTTGTGTATATTGATGGAAGGAACTTTTTTATGGAATGAGGTTGATGTTGCGGTGGAATGAGTCTGGTGACGAATAGTGGATCTCATAAGGGTGATATGCTGTTGCATACTTGGTTCGGAGAGAATAAAAGTTTAAATAGTAAAGAAAATATTGATTATTTGTATGGGAAAAATAAAAGAAAATACCTATGAGTATGTTATTTATGCGGGGGATCGACCTGTTTTAAAAGGAAAAAATCTGAAGAAACTTCTCGAACAAGCAAAAGCGAAGTACACCAATAAAAAAATTTCTATCAGTTGGAAAGCACCTGAAGGCGTGTTAATTGCTTAGAAAAAGTTTCGAGTACAAAGATTGTGACAGTGGCATCTTTGGGACTGTCAAACGACCATTGATTTCTCTTGATGTGCGGTCAGAGGGTGGCGAGTGGTTTTCCTTAAGAGATGTTCTTGCGGATACAGGTGCAGATGTCTCCATTTTTCCGCGTGATATTGGGGAGCTTGTATGTGACGACACGACATTACAACAGGTAAAAGCATTGAATTACGAGGGATCGTTCCTTACGCGCGCCTCATTGCATTCGTTCATACAATCACATTCAGATTAGATGGTAAAGAGTTTGTTGCTCCTGTGGCAATCGCAGAATCAAATGATGTTGTTCCCCTCATTGGGAGAACAAAAGGATTAGATTGTTTTGAAGTAGCGTTCAGTAAAGGACGAAGAACAGTATTTTTGTGTAATGAATAGGACCAATAGTACGCTAAAGAAAAATGTGTTGTTTTTATCAACCTATTATTTTTATAGATCACATTATTTTATAGCGAGAGGTAACGATCTCGGGAAAGGGGAGGTGACGACGTTAGGAATTGGTAGGTGCCAAATATGGGAAATGATGCAGGCGACGACTTTGGGAAATCTGCTCTGGAGGGCGGGGGATCAACGAGCAGGGTTTTTGGTGACGAGTTTGGGAAAAGGAAAAGCGACGAATTTGGGAACTGTTTTTCTCCTGGTTTTAGCTGTTTACTACGATGATGGTTTTCATGGTCGATGAGGGGCTTTTCAGGCGACGACTTTGGGAATTGGCGGGTGCCCGAGTTTTGCTGTTGTGTGTGAGTGTGTTTTTTTTTGTTGTTTTGTCGTTTTGTGATTTGACGGTTTTTGTATTCTTCTTACGAGAGTATAAATATGGTGAAAATGAAAACAGATGGCTAGGATTGGTATGCGTTTGCATACTTGGTTTGGAGAGAAAAAAAATAAAAATTGTTTGAAAGACAACAGATGAAGGGTAAGGAGGCACTTGATGATGCATCTGTGTTTCAAAAAGTTTTTATACCAAGTATCATATGCATCTTCCAATAAAAAAGGCTTTGTAAAAAAGCTAGGAGAGAATGGGAAAAATGAAAGCAAATAGAAAATTTAAACAAGCAGATGAACGCGCAGTATCCGCTGTTATTGGTGTCATTTTAATGGTGGCAATAACAGTCGCAATTGCAGCAACAGTCTATGTCTACGTCAGTGGCATGATCGGTGGAACAAAAACACAAACACCTAATGTGGCTTGCACAACAGATGCAACTGCAAATAAAATAACGGTCGCTACTGCAGATTCAAACATAAAATGGAAAGATATAGTCCTATCGAACGATACTACTACCCCATATGTTAACTGGACGATTTATTATAATGGTGGAACAACGCCCAATACAATAAACACCCCAATAACCTTAACAACCATAGAAGTATTAGCGGGTGATTATATCTTACTTAATTGGGGAACTAAAACAGGCAATGTGAAAGTTACTCTACGATACACCCCCACAAACTCATTACTCGGCTCCTGGACCATCAACGTCTAAACACAACCTATCATTTCTTTCTTTTATTTTTTATATTTTTTTTCTTTCAACAACACCCAAGATATACAAAAACTTCATCGAAAATCAATGGAGGAGACACGATAAATATGACAACTCACAGAAGATATAAACAAAACGAATACGCTGTTTCAGCAGTCATCGGCGTCATCATCATGGTAGCAATCACCATCGCAATGGCAGCAGTCGCCTATGCCTATTTTACCGGCATGATCGGCGGCGGTGAAAAAGTAACACCAGTCATTTCCTTCACGCCAAATGTGTCAGAAAAAACAATTCAAGTTGCCTCAGCTGATGTTGATGCAAATTGGAACGATATTAACATAACCATTACCAATGCGACTACTTTTACACATCTTGTAAAAACTGGTGTACTAAATGCAGGAGATACAATAGATTTACGCGGTTATCCAAATCCGCTTCTTGGAACAGTGACAGTCACATTTATACATGTACCTACAAATTCTCTCCTCGGGACCTACACCATTGAAAATGTCTAGTGACCAATCTAGATCCCCACATTTTATTTACTTTTAAGAAGAGAGAAAACTCACTAGCGCGTTAGTAAATAGCTCTGTTTTTTCTTTTGAAAACACCGCATCCAACAACTCTGGTTGTTCCATAGTATTTGAACGTGAGATGTTTTTTGAACATCGCAAAACGTCTCGGCTCCCTGGGCATCCATTGAGAAGATATCTGTAAATTTCATCACATCCAACATTAAAAGTTTGTCATTTACAATAGCAAGCTTTTTAAGAAAGTCTGTCATTATAGTTAGTATGAATGTCGAAGAAATAAAGCGTATTATAACCACTCAAAAAGAAGAAATCAACGAAACATTCCAACGAGAAAAAATCATCAACAGACAGATACCCAATGCACAACTCAAACAAGCACTACAACACCCCAATATCCTTGCAATACTCGGCGTGAGACGATCAGGAAAATCAATCTGTTCAATACTCATTCTGCAAGAAAAAAAATATGGATATATCAACTTCGATGATGAACGTATCATCAATATCAAACCAGAAGAACTCGAATATGTTCTTCAAGCATTCTACGAACTTTATGGATCAGACGTAGAATATATTATTCTCGACGAAATTCAAAATGTGACAAACTGGGAGTTATTTGCCAATAGATTACGAAGAACAAAAAAAGTGATAGTCACAGGCAGTAACTCCAAACTCTTATCAGGAGAGTTAGCAACACATTTAACAGGTAGGTACATGGATTTCACGCTCTACCCGTTTTCCTTTGGAGAATTTCTAGAACTACAAGACATAAAACCAACAAAAGAAGAGTTCTATTCAACGAAAAAAATTTCAGAAATCAAGGAAAAACTCAGAATATATCTCTCACTTGGTGGATTTCCAGAAGTATACAAATTTGGAAAAACAATGACCATGAGAACATACGAAGACATCATTCAAAAAGACATTCTTTTACGGTACAAAATAAAAAATAAAGCAACGTTTACAGAACTAGCAAAATACCTCGTATCAAACTTCTCGCATGAAATAACATACAATAAATTAAAAGACATAACTTCAATTAAAAACGTTCATACCATAAAAAACTACGTCAATTACCTCTCTACCGCCTACCTCATCATCATCCTCGAACGATTCTCCTTCAAATTAAAAAACCAGTTGATAGCGCCAAAAAAAATATATTGTATTGATACAGGTATTATCAATTCTGTTGCCTTTAGTTTCTCTGATGATTTTGGAAGAATAATGGAAAATTTGGTTGCCGTCGAGTTGTTAAGAAGGAAATCATATGGTGTCCCCAATACAGAACTGTATTACTGGAAAAACCACCAACAACACGAAGTAGACTTTGTCATCAAAAAAGGTAAAAACATTGAACAATTAATCCAAGTAACCTCCGCGTCGGAAAGTAATCAGATTGAGAAACGAGAATACACGGGATTATTGAAAGCATCTGAAGAACTCCGATGTAAAAATCTGTTGATTATCACTTGGGATTACGAAATAAAAGAAACCATTGACGGAAAAGAAATAACATTTATTCCCCTCTGGAAGTGGTTACTTCTTCGCTAATATTTTTCCTTTTCGGAACGTGCCAGCGGTCTTGGAGAAGAAGCGTTTTCAGAGGAACAGTAACAGTTACATTTACGCATGTACCTACAAATTCACTCCTTGGATCCTACACCATTGATGATGTCTAGTGATATCACTCTTTTTACCTTGTTATTAAAATATACCTAATTAATGCAGAGAAGATTCGATCACTTTTTAGATGCGCTCCACTTGTACACGTTATCATGATGATCAAAGTAGTAAATTTCCACAATTTTCTTCGTATGATCAATAGTAAAAATCAGAACAAAATGCGTATTGATATGGACTCCATAAAAATCTGAGAGAGGCTTGTGTAAATGTTTATAGTGGTGATCAGGGTGGGTTCGAATCTCCTGAATCTTCTTGTGAATACTTTCTAATTGCTTTCGATTCTTTTTTACGAGTTTTTTAAAAATTTTATCGACAGTTGGTTTGATGCCAAGGTCATACATCTAGTTTGTACCTCTTTGCAAAATCATCAACTCGGATACTTTTTTCTTTTTTTATCTTCTCTATTTTTTCAATAAATTCAGGACGTAGTTCAGGTTCTCCTTCAAGTTCAATATATCTGTTGACAACAAATTCAATCGCCTCACCTTTATCTTTTAAATTATACTTTGCTTTCACAATATTGAGAACTCTATTGATATTGCCGTCTAATTTCACTAACGCCTGAACCATATTAGTTCACCTTATATAATATAAGTTAGACTTATTTATATTCTTTTCGAACGCGTCAGCGGTCTTGGGGAACAGACGATCTCAGAAGCAACCGGAACAACACGCCGAATCTAACGATAGCTATCCTTCTGTTAGAAACCGTTCTATCTCTCGTATAAACGACTCCGATTTGTCTTTTGGAACCCTGTTTTTCTTCTGTTACCCTCGGGATTTGCATCGAGAAACAATGTTAGAAGGGTATGTTTTTAAAGAAAATATTCTAAACAACCTTTCATTGATTATCTTTTCATCTCTTTATAGGTTAGTGAATGTTGTTCTCCCGCTGTTCCCCAATTACCCATCTGGGTTTCATGAATAAGTATAGTTACTGCTTGAGCAGGTATGCCCCATTCTGTAAAAACTTTGGTAATCTTTTTTATTAATTCAGGTTTTCTTTCTCGTGGTATTGGCCATGTTTCAATAGTTACTATCGGCATTTTATTTCACCTCAAAAAGCATAATTTTCACCGCCTATATATACAATTGGTTTCTGCCATGAGATCCAAAAAATAATACAAAGAATGTGTTATAACCATGCTAATGTTTCTCCGATACAAGTAACCAAAGCTATTTTTTTCTGAAGAATAAGGATATAAAGAATATAAGCTAGGGAAGGAAAAAAGTAATGTACATTATCGAAAAACCATGTCGAGTTAATAAAATACCACCTGCTTGAACGCTTACATTTAAACTCATAATACCAGGATGGACTATCCAAGAAGCAAGCATCGAAAATGGTAGGACTGCAAAGTTTGCTTGTTCTGATAAATGCCTAAAAAGGCCATCTGCAGTATAGTTTATACTAGCAATTACCGTATCATTTGAATGGTTGTTAATAAGAATATGGCAGCCAAAACCGCCCTTGATAGAAATATCAATATCTCCTTGGGCGAATGCAAATGAAAAAAAAGGGAAAATGAATAGCATAATGATTACCGCTACTATTAAGACATTAGTTGTTCTAGCCATACTTTATACCTCCCCAAATATAAATTTAGTAAAAGTTATATGTGTTTGATATATTTATATGTTTTCTGTTGGGAAAATCTGCAACAAACGTTTCATTATAATATTATGTTGATAAATCAGAATATATTTTATTAAATCTTTGTGTCGTAATTGCTAACGGTAGTTCGGATTGTAAAAAATTAGAGAGGGTTGGCATTTAAAATAAATTGTAATGGGGAGTCCAGTCTGAGAGGAAAGGAAGATGAAAAAGGGTAGAACAGTCTGGAGGAAAGCTCTACCTGATCTACTATTGACTCCCCAAGGTGTTATTATCTTTTTATTGTATAAAAACGTTTGTTTGCATCGAGGTAATTGGTTTTTAAAGAAAGAACCAACTGAGTAACAACTCCGAATGCTTTTTTCCGTTATGACATTGTGACAGATAAACTACATATACTATCAGTGAGAGAACATAACATGCGATTGTACTAGGAGCTGAAAAAAATGTGGATCTATAAGCGGAAAGAAAGCTTTACTAACATAATAAGAATAGCAGCAGGTATCATCCTTTTATTGACTTTATATCTTATATATGGAAGTTCTACTGCTCCAGTATGGATTGTATGAGAGGGATACGCTATTTATTTAGATACCGATCAGACGCTCACCGGAACCGTGACCGTCACCTTCAGACATATTCCAACAAATACGATGATGGGTGACGCCTATACATTCCAAGATGTCTCGTAACCAATCTAGATTTCAAACCAATACATTTTCCTTTAAAGATGAGAAATCCTTTTCGCCGAACATGGCAGTGGTCTTGCGGACGAATCGTTTTTAGAGAAACAAACCAGGATGATACCACTGGTTCCAGATTGAACTGTAACATCATTCATCAAATTGTTTAAATAGATGCATCGTCTTTTATTATATTATATGAAGAATGGGGAAGAAAATATTGAGACGTTAGAAAAACGACATCCAGAGGAGTGGTTACTGGTGGAAGTAACACATGCAGACTCATTAGGGAATCCTAAAAAAGGGAGACTCATCAATCATAGTAAATCTAAGGAAAAGATCATCGAAGAATCAAAAGGAAAAACCGGTGACATAGCATTATACTATTCAGGAAAAATTCCAAAAAAAGGATACGCATTTTGTTTTTAAAAAACTGTAACGCAAGAGAAGCATCATAGGAAGAATAACTCCCAATCCAGATGACTTTGGAATCGTATTGTTTACAACTATTGGCCATGGTACAGTGAAACGCCGATTGAAGATGGTGCTAGATACCGGTGCTACCTATTGTATGATACCCTGGTATGTTGCCGAAGAGCTTGGATACAAACCTGCGATCATAAAAGAATCGATTGCGGTACATACCGCGAATGGCCAGATCCATGTTCCGATGCTATCGGTGGAATCAATATTGGTTCTTGGTAAACACGTAAAAAACTGCGAAGTGCTCATCCATGATTTACCAGAAACCAGTCGGGTGGATGGACTTATTGGATTGAGTTTTTTAAAAAAGTGCAAGGTCTCGATTGATTTTCGAAAAGGTGTTCTCGAATTTGAATAAAAGAGAACGACATTTATTTACATCTTTTTTACTGAACGCGTCATCGGTCTTTGGGAAGAAGCGTTTTCAGAAGCAACCGGTATAATATATCACATGTGATATAATCTAAGAGAGAAAACGTAATATCTCCCGAACAAAGAACTCAGTTTTTTCTTTTGGAACCACCGCACCCCCGACCATTCGTTTTTCCATCTAACTCTGATTATCGGATATCATCGGCCCTCAATTCATCAGATACAAAAATATATAAAGCATAAAGCATATATGCTTAATGAGTGAGAGTTATGAGAACCACCGTCGAACTAAATGACACTGTTTACAAAACGATTGTGACGAAATACGGAAAAAGAAATATCTCAACAACCATCAACGACATCCTCGTCCGATATTTCTTCAAACTAAAGAAGAAAGACATGTTTGGAGTAGACCCCTGGCTGAAAAAGAAAGGAACAAAAGACCTAAGGGACGAATATGACCGTAACCTTTGATTCAAGCGCGTGGATAGAATATTTCAGCGGATCAAAAAAAGGAGAAACCGTAAAAAAGATACTTGACGGAAAAGATCAGATACTTACCCCCTCAATTTGTTTACTAGAAATCAAAAACAAATATCTTCAAGAAGGACAACAATACCACGAAAGAATCGAATTCATCTGTAACAATTCCTCAATTATTGAAATCGACCGAGAAATTGCGTTGCTGGGGGCAGACATAAAGAAGAATCACAAACTCTACACCGTTGATGCATTGATCTATGCAGTAGCTCAACATCATAAATCGATATTACTCACCGGTGATGCGCATTTCAAAAATCTTAAAAATGTTGAATTCCCATGATCATTGAATTTACTTTGAGTTCTAAAAAAAGTCTCGTTTTTTTAATGAAACGATCGTTTAATGTAGAAAACGATGGGTTCTTCGTTGATCATGAGAGAAACCTCACTATCTCTTGTATAAACGACTCTGTTCTCTCTTTCGGAACCACCGCACCAAGAACTTCGGTTTTTCCTCCACAGCGATACCCAAGCATTTTCCCTTGTTGTATCAATGGTTGTAGATTCTTGTTACTTCGTACATAAATCTGATCCATATCTTTGAAAAACCCGGTGTTCAGAACCACGGTATCCTTCCCTGAATCCCATGCAATCTTTCGCGTCACCGTTGAAATAATATTAAACTTCGTATGAATTCTTTTTAAGAGAATCCCTTGTTTTTCTTCACCCGGTGCAGTAACGTGTTTTGCTATCTCTTTTTCAAGCAAGAGAAGATTATTTTTCCACCGAATGTTCTGCAGAATCCTCCGAGCACCGGTGTATTCTAAGAGGAGATGCGGTGCTTCTTCGACTGCTTTCCGATCACCAACCTTATAACTGGAATCAAGTAAATACACCATCATCAGTAACTCATCAAACGTGAACCGTTCCTTGATACAAAAATCAGTAATCTTTGTATAGAACTCTTTGTTTGTTTGAATGCGTTTTTCATGATCACCAATAATTCCAAGCAACGCAAACACATTCACCGGGTTCCCAAGGAAGTCGTTGACGATCCAGCTTGCTGAGGGATACAACAAAGGGTCTTCTCCTTTACCTATGGGATTTTGATGAAACACCCCTTGAATCGGTTTCTGCAGATGATGATCAAAGATAAGCACCTTTGCATTCTTCGCTAACCGGTTTATATTATCCTCAGGCAACGCCATATCAACAACAATCACAAAATTATAAGAAGAATATTCGGTAAGCTCTTCTTCAGTCAGAAAATAATTCCCAAGAACCGGTGTTTTATTCACGATCTTTTTTGAAAGTTTTTCCAACAAGAGCCGTGCAGAACAAATCCCATCAGCATCCCAATGATGAATCAATACACCAGATCCTTGTAATTCTTCAAACATACAGCATACCCTTAGAGTATAGTGGGATAAATCAATTACCTTAATATGGTCTTTTCTGTTACGATCCTCTATGATGGTTGATGCAACAATACTGGACATTATTCGGCTGATAACAGGAACGATACTGCTCGCTTACGCCTCTCATACCGATATTAAAACGCGTAGGGCAGCAAACATCCTCTGGGTGATCATGGGAATCGTTGGGGCAATCCTTCTGGTGATTCAATATCTTGACGGAGGGTTTCCGAATATCTGGTACCTCGTATTCATCCCTATCATGATCGCACTCATGTACGCGTTCTTTCAAATGCGACTCTTGTTCGGCGGCGCGGACGCAAAAGCACTCATGGCACTCGCAATACTTGTCCCAATCCAACCACTTATGTGGGATCTTCCCCTATGGCCATCGTTCCTCCCTGGATCCTGGAGTATCTTTGCGAACGCAACAATCCTCTTCCTAATAATTCCCATAAGCCTCTTGATTATTAACATCGGGAAAAGAAACCTACGGTTCCCCCACTGTTTGCTCGGCTACGTAATCTCCGTAGAAAAAGCAAAACAAACGTTTGTGTGGCCCATGGAAAAAATAAAAGACGGGAAACGAAAACTGGTGTATATGCCAAAGAATTTCGATGTTGATGAAGAACTCGCGGAATTCGAAAAACTCGGGATAACAGAAATCTGGGTCACCCCAAAAATCCCGTTTATGATCCCGCTGCTTGCCGGGTTCCTCGCCGCATTCTTCCTCGGAGACATCCTCCTTCAGATAGTCCGAATACTACTCTAGACCATCCCAATTGATAATAAAAAAGAAATACTCCTTTTGAATGTATAGGCGCTAGTTCTATGGTAAAAAAAGATTACTATGAGATCCTTGGTATTGATCATTCTGCAAGTAAAGAAGAAATCAAGAAAGTATACCGGAAACTCGCGTTAAAATTCCATCCAGATAAGAACAAAGACAAAGACGCAGAAGAAAAATTCAAAGAAATCTCAGAAGCGTACGCGGTCCTGTATGATGATGAGAAGCGAAAAATGTACGATCAGTACGGTCATGCAGGAATAGATCAACGGTACACCTCAGAGGATATCTTCCGAGGAGCGGACTTTGGCGACATCTTCCGAGGAATGGGGTTTGATATTAACGATATTTTCGAGCAATTCTTTAGCCGCCAGAACGGATTTGCCCGTCGTCCACCAGCCCAACGAGGAAGCGACATCCGGTATGACATCGAGATACGCTTAGAAGATGCGTACCGGGGAATGGAAACCGAACTGGAAGTGCCACGAACTGAACTTTGTGACACCTGCAGAGGAAGCGGAGCAAGACCTGGGACAAGCCCAAAACGGTGCTCAACCTGTGGAGGCACAGGTCAACTTCAAGCATCCCGTCGGACCGCGTTTGGTATGTTCACCCAGATTAGCGACTGTTCCAAATGTCATGGCCAGGGAACCGTCATAGAAGACTCATGCCCCTCCTGTCGAGGACGAGGAAGCATACAAAAAACCAGGAAAATCGAGTTGAAAATCCCCAAAGGAATCGATGACGGGGCGCACCTCCGACTCGCAGGACAAGGAGAACACCCGAAGGGCGCTACCCAGAGCGGTGATCTGTACGTGGTAGTCCATATGAAAGAACACCCGGTCTTTGAACGACAAGGAGCAGACCTTTACCGAAAACTCAACGTCTCATTTCCTCAAGCAACCCTAGGAGCAACCCTCAACGTGGAGAATCTCGAAGGCAGAGAGAAGCTAAAAATCCCAGAAGGGACAGAAAGCGGAACCCTTTTTAAGCTCAAAGGCAGCGGTATGCCAAAGATCCACGGCTCTGGATCTGGGGACCTCTATGCCCTCATCCAAGTAAAAACGCCAAAGAGACTCAACAAAAGAGCGAAACTCCTCCTGGAAGAGCTCCAAAGAGAACTCGAAAACACCGACGAAACCTATAAATAGGGGTTCTACTAAGTAGTATATTGAAAAGAACCAAAAAAGGGGGTAGTAAGATATGAATCCTTTTGACGATGAAAATCACGAAAGAAAAAAACGAAACCCAATTGACCCATTCCGAGGAGACGATGATATCTTCAGAGATATCTTCAATGATGACAGGATACGAGATGTTTTTAATGATGATAAAATCATGGATGATATCAAGAAAATGGCAGAAGAAATGATGAAAATGTTCACGAACGCCCAACCAGGTAAACCCATTGTGCACGGCTATAAAATCGACTTTGGCCCCGATGGGAAGCCTCAGATCGAGGATTTCGGAAATCGATCGATAAAATCCCCCGGAGGAGAATCAACAATCTCTGAGGCAATCGAGCCGCTCACCGACATTATCGAAGGGGAAAACGACGTTGCTATCACCGTGGAAATTCCTGGTGTTGAGAAAGACGACATTGACCTGGTCGCAAGCGAGAGCACCCTGGAAATCAAGGTGGACTCACCGAAGCGTAAATATCACAAACTCATCGACCTCCCCTGCAACGTGAAAACCAAATCAATAAAGGCGACGTATAAAAACGGGATCCTTGACATCGTTCTTGACAAAAAGGAAAAGAAAAAGGACAACGGTGGGTTCAAGGTCAGCATCGAATAAACAACCCTCATTTTTTTTCTTTTCGCTTTCGTGTACAAATCTTTATGTACGATACTCTCTATTTGTGAGGACGAAAACGGGGAGCATGAATGGTTAGTCTAACCTTCTACGGAGGAGTCAAGGAAATCGGGGGAAATAAAATCCTGCTCGATGACCATGGCACTAAAATCTTTCTTGATTTCGGCATGAGTTTTTCTCGAAGAGGAAAGTATTTTGAAGAGTTCCTTAACCCGAGAACAGCAAACGGCATCGGAGACTTCCTGGAGATGGGGTTACTTCCAGATATCCCAGGCATTTACCGAACTGATCTTCTCGAACACTATGGAAAAAAACCGGAAGAACCGGTCGTCTCTGGGGTTGTTCTATCCCATGCCCATGCAGATCATGCGAACTACATTTCATTCCTGCATAAAGATATCCCGATCTACTGCGGGGAAACATGCAAGAGAATCATAGATGCAGTCGCAGAGCAAACCACTCGAGACCTCGAAAACGAAGTGATTGATTTCCGCATTAGGCCACTCTACCGTTCTAGATATAAGATACCACCTGTGATACGAAAATTTCATACATTTTCTACCGGAAAAAAATTTAAGATTGATTCCATTGAAGTCGAACCAATCAATGTTGATCACTCAGTGCCAGGCGCCTACGCATTTATCATCTACACCTCCGAAGGACCTCTCATTTACACCGGTGACCTGCGGATGCACGGATTACATGCGGACATGACCGACGACTTCGCGGCAGCAGCACAACAAGCCAAACCAATAGCGATGATCTCCGAAGGAACCAGAATCGATAAAAAGAAAATCAATGAATCAGAACAGAAAATATACCATGACTCCAAACAGAAAATACGACAACGCAACAGCCTTTCTATCGTCGATTTCAATTTCAAAGACGTTGACCGGTTCACCACCTTCTACAAGATAGCAAAAGACCTGGAAAAAATCTTAGTGATTAACTTCAAACACGCCTGCTTTTTAGAACAATACGGTCATGATAAAAAACTAAAGGTTCCATCAATTAATGACCCGAATCTCGCCCTTTTAAAACCCAAACGGCTCACCGGGACCTACATCGACGAGGACTACACCGACACTTATATCAAAAAACGGTTACACTACAAAAACATTGTCACCGCAACCGGCATCACCAAAAACCCCTCTAAATACATGATCGTCCTAAACTTCTGGTATTTCTCAGACCTCATTGACCTCAAACCAAAAAACGGACTATACATCCACTCACTCTCTGAACCATTCAACGAAGAAATGGAAATCTCCTACGACCGGATGAAAAACTGGCTGCGACATTTCGACATCGATTTCGTTCAATCCCACTGCTCCGGCCATATCAACGGCGACGACCTCAAAGAACTCATCACCACAGTGCATCCAAAGAAACTCTACCCCATTCATACAGAGCACCCAGGATTATTCCGGAAATTCCCCATTAAAACAACCATGGTTAAGGAGGGAAAAACCTATAAGCTCTAAACGATATCGAATAATAAGTCAAGGGAGGATACCATAATGGCGGATATCTACCAATACGATAAGAAAAAAGATGAGCAAACCATTATTAAAACCGATACCGGGAAGCGAAAGAAAGAACAATACATTGAAAACCTGCGGGAAGGAGACGCGGTCAATGATTTTTTTGCAGTGAAAATAAAAAAAGCACAACGGCCCTATAAACGAGGCATGTTTTTCGAATTCCTTGCCACAGATAAAACCGGGGAGGTCAGCGTCAAGTACTGGGGTGGAGACAACAAAGACCGGGTGAAACGACTCTATGAAAGTTTCAATACAGGCGACGTCGTCCAGGTTCGAACCGGGATGGTTGAAAATTATGAGGATAGACTCCAAATCTCGGTAAATGAGAACACGGGCGGGGTGCGAAAATGTGCTCCAAATGAGTACGATGTCACGGATTTCCTCCCGGCATTAACTGAAGAGCGGATCAAAGAACTCTACGAAGTAATCAAAAAAGAAATAAAAAGCGTTCAGAATGAACCGTTGAAACACCTGCTCGCATCTTTCTTTAACGACCAGGAGTTTGTCATGCTGTATACGCATTCACCTTCTGCTATCTCGCATCATCATAACTACGTCGGAGGAAACATGGAACACACCGTTGGAGTGATTCGTCTTTGTCAGAATATTTGTGAGATGTATCCGAACATCAATAAGGATATTCTCTTCTGCGGTGCACTACTTCACGATATCGGGAAACTAAAGGAGTATACATATACTGCAGCCATCGATATCAGCGATGAAGGGAATTTCATTGGCCATATCGTGATTGGGGAGCATTGGATTAGAGAGAAAATCCAAGAGCTCAAGACAAGCGGAAAAGAATTCCCTAAAGAACTGGAAAACCAACTCATCCATCTCATCCTCAGTCACCATGGTAAATACGAGTGGGGTTCTCCAAAGATGCCGAAACTCGTGGAAGCATGCATTCTTCACCAAGCGGATCTCATGGATTCCCAGGTGAAAAACTACCTGCAGATGATCGAGGATGCGAAGAAACTCACCGATGAAGATTGGACGTTTATCTACGACGCAGATGCGAGAAAAAGACGAGCAATCTATTTAGGGGAATACTGAATAAGGGATACGAGCATGAAAAAAGAAATCGTAAAAATACTCTGCTGCCCGACCTGTAAAGGAGAACTTAGCCTTGACGTAAAAAAAGAGGAAAAAGGAGAAATCATCGCTGGAACGTTTACCTGCTCACACTGCCAATGTACATATCCTATCACAGACGGGATTCCTGACCTCCTCCCAAGATAAAGATGATTCCTTCGTGGGTTCATTCCTGCTTTTTCTAAAAAAATCTTTATTGTTTCATGAAAGAACTGATGTCGCTCAGCAGATCTCTTGATTCCCGCATATCTTTTATGTACTGATGAAACCGCGGTGCTCTTTTATCAAGGATCACAGCGACACCGCGATCATTCTCATTACGAATCAATCGACCGATCGCTTGAAGTATTTTGCGTGCAGCAGGCCCCTGTACCGTGTATTCCCAACCTTTCCCAAACTTCTGATCATAATAGTTCTGCAGACCACGCTGGCGAGCAGTCGGTTTCGGATACGGGATGCCGATAATGACTGCTATCTCGAGTTGCTCCGCTGGGAAATCCATGCCCTCGCTGATCCGCCCACCCATCACGGAGAAAAGTGCCGCACCATCCCCGTTCCCGTCCCCGCAGGATTTGAAATCGGTGACCAGCTCCATGAGCTCTGACTGTGACATGTGTTGTTCCTCTACATAGAGACATCGTTGAATCTCCGCGAAATGCCCGTTCTTTCGAAACATCGACAGCGTGTTAAAACTAGGGAAGAACACCATGGTATTCTTCTTGAATGTGTTACAGATACCGCTGACATGTCGCCACATCTGAGGCATGATGGTTTTATCTTTCATCAACTCATCATATCGTGTCGTGACATCGCGAACAAAAAAGATCTTACGATTCTCCGGGGGGAACGGTGATTGATACACAGCAAGTCTGGTTTCTAGGGGTAGATTGAGTGAGTCACGGTATTCATCCAATGGTTCGAGCGTTCCAGACATATGGATGCTACAATGGACCTGCTTGAGGATGTCCGTGCCGATTGATGGGTCAAGACAATATGCTTCCACCCGTGGGTTTTTTCCTTCACCAGCATCCAAGACAAGTTTGATATACTGATCCAGCTCAATAGTAATCCAGAAACCAAGGAAGAGCCCAAGCTTGTGTAAATAGGAACGAGGGAGTTTTCCATCTTTCTGTTTGTACTCCTGGATTTTTTCTCCGTACGCTAGGAGGTCACTGACGATATCCTTGAGTGTTTTACTGGTGATCTTCAAGCGTGAGAGAAGTTCAATTTCAAGCTCATGAGAAGGGATGAGCGCATCGTTTTTTTCATGGTTGATCCTTCGTATACCGCCCTCCAACATTCCGTACACGTAGGTGTCTCGCAGGTCGTTGACGACATCTATGAGTTCCTTACAGAACGCAGCAACAGTGACTCTCCCGTCCGCAAGTGAGGGGTTTCCAAAATGGTCTGCTTCCAGCAGGCAGCTGTTCAGCATCCAGATGCTCAACTCCGCGGAGAATAGCTCTCGGAGATAATCGGGGAGGTTGTGTGCCTCGTCAACAACAAGAATCACATCCTCTTCAGAGATAGAAAGCCAGTCAAACAGTTTGATACGGATCGCTTTATCAAACACGTAGACGTAGGGGATCACGACGACGAGGGCGTCATGGACGATGAGTTTATTGATCTCATATGGACAGATTTTTTGTTTTTCACAAGCGTCGATGAATTCTTCTGCAGTAGGTATGTGCTTCTGTGCCCATGCCATGATTGTTTCAACGCGATCTTTATCACCAAGGTAACTTCGATAGTAGCTGCATCCTTTGCTTTTTCCTGAGACCGCGAGTTTCTTTTGATGAGAGCAGAATTTTGATAGTTCCTCTGAGCTCCCGTTCTGGATTTCAGGGTCTTCTCGTGCGAGCAGGCACATGTTCCCGCGGCCTTGCATCCCAACGCCATAGATTCGTTTGTCTTTGGCTTTCTTTTTTATTGCACGGAGCTCAAGGATGACTTGTTGTTGTTGTGCGTTCGTCCGTGTTGTGTAAATGATTTTTTTATTATTTTCTAATGCGAAGGTGAGTGCTGCAGCAAGAACGCAGATGGTTTTGCCTGAGCCGGTTCCTGACTCGAAGGCAAATTGCTTTCGCTGTGTGAGCGCATCGGTGATTTCCTGCATGATTTCTTTCTGGTTTTTTCGTAGTGAATAAGGAAATAACTCCGCCATCCAACCTGCGAATAGAGTTTGCAGTACATAGAGTTGTTGGAGCGGAAGGGATGATGTTTTATAGGGTACTGTTATGTAATTAGAGAGAATGCGACAGACACCATTCGAGAGTATTAAAAAAACATTGTCTTTGGTTCTTCCTTCCGGTGTGATGAGTCAGCTTCCCGACAAATGGGAAAAGATCGGTACCGTGGTCACAATTAAATTACGTGACGAATTGAAACAACATCAAGAAATCATCGGGAAGGCGTATGCAGAGGTACTTTATTGTACAACCGTGTTGAATAACGTAGGTGGGATTTCAGGGGTGTATCGTGAGCCAGTCGTTGAGGTGATTTCTGGTTCTTCAATAACTGAAACGATCCATACTGAGAATGGAATCCGTTTTAAGATAGATCCGCAGAAGATCATGTTTTCTTCAGGAAATACGGCAGAGCGGAGGCGGATGGCGACGATCTCAAATCGTCATGAAACAATTGTTGATTTGTTTGCAGGGATAGGGTATTTTACGCTTCCGATGGCGGTGTACAGCAAACCGAAGAAGGTGTTTGCGTGTGAGATTAATCCCATTGCGTACCGCTATCTGCGTGCAAATGTGGTGTTGAATCATGTGACCGATATTGTAGAGCCGCTTCTGGGTGATAATCGGAAGATCGCTCCGAAGGATTGCGCGGATCGAGTGATTTTAGGGTATCTGAAAGAGCCGCAGGTGTTTTTACCGATAAGCCTGGAATGCTTGAGAAACCAGAGTGGGATTCTGCATTATCATGATGTAGTACCGATTGAGTCGATTCCGGAGCTGCCACTCAAGCACATTGAAACCGCAGCGAAGGACTATCATCGATCTGTTGAACTCCTGAAGGTAAATGAGATTAAATCGTATGCTCCTGGTGTGGATCATGTGGTGCTTGATGTGAGGATTGTAGAATGAAGAAACCCGTGAGACTTGTGGTGTATCATGCAAATGAGGATGATCCGAAGAAGTGTACGGCAAAGAAGTTACATCGGTTTGGGCATGCTGCTCTTGAGAAGAATATACGGCGATTGCCGTATCATGCGGTTCTGTTGAATCCGTTTGCGGAGAAGAGTCTTTCCAGGGAGGATATACAAAATGCGAAGGATCATGGGCTTGTAGCGTTGGATTGTTCGTGGAAGACTGCAGAACAAACATTTGAATTTCTTGAGACAACAACTATCTCTCGTGCGTTACCGTTTTTATTGGCGGCAAACCCGGTGAATTATGGGAAGCCGTTTCAATTAAGTACTCTTGAGGCGTTTGCTGCCGCATTATATATTCTTGGGGAGGTCGAGCATGCGAAGGAGATTGTGGGGATTTATACATGGGGTCCTCGTTTTCTAGAGTTAAATCGAGAGCCGTTAGAAGATTATCGACAGGCACGTGATAGTGCTGAGGTAGTGCGCCTCATGAAACAATATATATAGTTGTATATCTAAAGAAATATATCATATATTTCAGTATATTTAAGTAACGAAAGGGAATGTCTGAAAAAAAGAAAGAGAGGAAGATGTTATGAAACAATCATTAGAGACGTTTTTCAATCCGAAAAGCATCGCTGTCGTTGGTGCATCAAAAAACCCGACAAAAATCGGACATGCATCGTTGAAAAACATTCTGATCTCTGATTATCCCTGCAGATTATACCCGGTGAATCCAAACGAAGATGAAATCCTTGGAATGAAATGTTACAAGAAACTGACTGATATCCCCGATACGATTGACCTCGTCATGGTTTCAATACCGGAGTTACTCGTTGCACAGATCATTAAGGATTGTGTGAAAAAAAAGGTCAAATGGATTATTATTATCACCTCAGGGTTTAGCGAAATAGGAAACCACGAAGGAGAAGAAACCATTAAAAAACTCGTGGAAGGAACCGGAATCAGGATTTTAGGGCCGAACACTATGGGGTACAAGAACGCATCCGATAACCTGGATGTCTCCTTTGTCTTTGGGATGCCACGGAAAGGAAACCTTGCTCTCATCAGTCAGAGCGGTGCACTCGGAATGGGCATGATTTACCTGGCGAACAACGAGTTCGTCGGACTCTCAAAGATCATCGGCGTGGGAAACAAACTTGACATCGATGATGCCGATCTTGTGGATTACTTCAGTAAAGACCCAGACACCAAAGTGATTGGACTGTATATCGAAGGGATCCGACACGGACGAGACTTTATGAATAGTATCAAAGCCTGTGACAAACCTGTACTTGTGGTAAAAGCCGGAAGAAGCGCAGCAGGTGCACGAGCAACCGCATCTCACACGGGTTCAATGGCGGGAAGTGACGAGATGTATAGTGCTGCGATTAAACAAGCAGGCGGGATTCGTTGTCGTGATGTCGTAGAATTATTTGACATGGCGCGTGCACTCGCCGGGCAGCCTCCAGCGAAAGGCAATCGGATTGGCATCATCACCAACGGTGGCGGGCTTGGGATTCTTCTTACGGATGCCTGTGAAGCAAACGGTCTGACAGTCCCAAAATTGTCTCTGAAGACCTATAAAAAAATCGAGAAAATCGTTCCCGGACTGGTAAAACCAAATAACCCTGTCGACCTTGTCGCAGACGCGGGCTTTTATCGCTATTGGGCATCCACACTTGCGCTTCTGGAGGATAAAAATATCGATGGCATCATCGTTGCATCGGTCCACGCTGGGTACGCACGACCACGAGAGTACGCGGGCGCCATCCTGAAAATGATTCATCAGCAGAAGCTACACCATGAGTACCAGAAACCAATACTAGGCTGCTGGGTAGGTGGTAAAGAATTCGAAGACTTGATCCTTGATCTGAAGGCAGTGGGAGTACCCATTTACCCGTCATCATGGAGAGCAGCACGAGCTATGCTTGCACTATCACTCGAAGGAGAACGAGTGAAGCGAGAGCAAGGGAATTAATCAACCCAATCAACATCAAGGATCTTCTTCCAATCTGTTTTTTTATTTTTCCATTTCTCAATAGTTTCTTTTGAAAGACAGCTTTGACACAAACCAACCATAGTAAAATAACAGGAACTGCACACCGAGTTCCCGCATTTGATACACACGGATTTCGCCGGATGAACCCGACAGATGTCGCATTTCCCCTTTGGTTTCTTATCCTTTAATCTCGCGTTTATCGTTTTTGAGATATCTGCTTGTTCTTCTGCAGAAACCCATTGCTTCAGATCCTTATTCATCGTAATCGTGGTATTTTTTTTAGGCTGTTTTTTTTGTGTTGTTTTTTGCTCGTTCATACTCCCGCCAGAACTATCAACTAGAAAGGAATCTTCTCGAACTCTTTAATTTTTTGTGTTCTTTTTACGTGCTTTTCGGAATAGGACGTTCGCTGTGATATGGATAAAAGGGGTGACAACCAGGAGTATCAGAATATGCCATATCGTGATGTTGTGGAAAAACCAGTGATGGCATGTCAACCCTAGAAGGTAGAGGAGTTCACTCATCAGGAAACTAAAGACAAGTGCACCTACCAGGAAATCAAGTTGGTCAAACGGTATCCAGTCCTGGCCGCGGTCTTTGCCCACACGTCGTTTGAAGAAACTCTCGATGACATCTCCAAGTAACGCGCCAAAACACAGGGAGAAAAGAATCAGGATCATCATCGGGAATCCTTCAAAATCCGTGACACCAAGAAACGCATATTCACTTGTTTTGAGGTATTTGGCGCCGACCACCAAACCGAACCCCGCAGTCATCCCAAGAAAGGTGCCTGCAAACAGTCCTCGCCAGGTTTTCCCGTCACCTAATATTCGACGTCCATCCTTCCAGGTTTTCCCAAAATCAATTGGGGCTCCTCTGCCGACGATCACTGCGCTTGCGTTCGCAACATAGATAGGAATGACAATCCAGAACGCTTGTATAATAACGGTATAATCCATTACAGCTTGAATAGTTCGGGAGCTTAAAACAATTGTGAAAAAAATTTTAATTAATCTCAGGTCCGGGCTGGGTTCTGGTTATTTTTAAACCGGTGTATTGAAATTTATTGGATCGTTTTACTAAGGCTTTCAACGCGGTGTTGGAGATGCTGAAGTTCTCTGAGACCTTGTTGGCAAAGGTCCCAGTATCACTGATGAAATCGTAGATGTCTTCTTCAAGTTTCTTGAATTGACTATCGTTTAACGATGAGACATTAAAAATTTCGCTGATTTCGTTGACCGGGCAGGAGATGTTGATGCTGAAGAGTGAATAGAAGGAGCGATACATCTTTTGTGGTCTTCCGTCCATGCCGTCTTCCGGTGTCGTCCATTTGGTTTCTGCGAGTTTCATTTTGTCGAAGAATTCAAGGGCGGCTTGGCCGTCTTCACCGAATTTATCAAGGATAAGGCTGGTTGGGATCCAGTCTTTCGATATCTCCATAAACACTTCTTTTTTGATGGGTGAATCAAATGCTCTGATGATGGAGACCAGATCAGTTGAATCATTGATTACTTTTGTTCGTATCATTTGACCATTACCTATTTATATATAATATACCCTCAAACAGCTTCTACCATATTTAAAGTTTTTGTATTTGTTTAAATTTATTAAAAAGTTTATATTAAAATTGTTCGAGAACCACCGCTCATCAAGACAAGATACCAGATTCAATGGTACTTTTAAAGTCTAAAATCTCCCCGTTTATATCTTATAAATTTATTCTAAAATATATCTTTTTATATATCTTTTTAAAAAAAATTAGTGTACTAGTAGACTCGTCGGATTATATACCTTTTCCCCCCTGTTGGGCTTTGGGACAAAATTATTTGATCGGCACTTTGAGTATTTTGACATCCTCTTCATTTAGTTTGACAACACGGATGTGAGTTTCAGCACCGTACTCTTGGAGAAAATCTGTGACTTTTTTGAGATCCTGTGTTCTGATGATGAGTACACCTCGTATGATTTTACAATGGGGAACATTATCTAGGATACCGTATCGATGATATCGATACTTTCCGTTATGTGAACTGGTGTTTTGGCCGTAAAATTTCTGGCAAAATTTACTTAGAGTTGTATTGTTTGTTTTTTTTGGCAGGCGAAAGATCACGATGAAACCATACATTATGTTCAGTAATGAACATAAACTATATATAGTTGTCGATCTATTCATATTCGGATGAATCGCAAACAACGAGGAGATTTTGTTCGCAAGATTATAACTCAAGTTCGAGAGAAAGAGTACCCGTATGAAGGACGGCCGAAAGGAAAAATCAACTGGAACGATTATGATGTTGCTCAATGTCGTGAAATCGCAGATATGATCGAGTTGATTCGTGCGTTAGCAGACTCTGCTGTAGATCACATAGAGGCAATGCTACCTCAGGGGGGACCTAAGCAGCCAGGGCGCCCTCCCCGGTCTGCCTCAGATATCACGAAGGTGCTCCTTCTGCAATCGTACCTTGGGGTACCGAATCGTGTTGCTGAGGGTCTTCTTTATCTCTTTTCTGAGAAATTGGGTCTGACTGAGGAGTTCTCGTATAAGACGATAGAACGTGGATACGACCGGGAAAGTGTTGACAGAATCCTTACTGTCGTATTCACTTTAACCAACAAGCCTGTGCGTGAACTTGAAAAAGTATTTTCTGCTGATGGTTCTGGAACTCCTACATCGATGAAGCAGAACTATGCTGAGGATCGCGAACGTCAAAACAGAAGACGAACTCGAGATAATGATACGGTATCAGAAACCATGGTACAGGAGACTGCATCAGATGATAGATGGCCTGTATCAACCTATGATCTTTCACATGGTTATGTGTACAAAGTAGCGGTTATTGGTACAAGGTACAAACTGTTCGCAGGCTGGAAATCAACCGTTGATCACTCAGTGGGAGAAACCAGTATGTTCCCAGAAGTGATGGCTCAAGCGATTGAGCATCACCCACATATGAACCAGATTCTTGGTGATAGGATTTTCGCGACAAGACCTATCTGCAAAATCGTAAGCGAATACAAGGTTACACCCAGATTCCTGCCTCGGAGGAACGTCACTCTTAAACGCCGAGGGGTGAAAGCATGGATTGACATGCTTTGGGCATTATCTGAAGACCCTCAGAAATGGTTGAATGAATATCATATGCGTTCCATCTCAGAAACCGGTTTCTCAATGATAACAAGAGCAAATCCACAACCTCTTCGGAAACGACTTGATCCCAGAAAAGAAACCGAAGATTTCCTCCGAGCAGTTTGTCATAACATTAAACGCCTCTGTTACTTGAAGTATCTTGCGGGTATCGTACCAGTCTTTTCTGAGCCAGCGGGATAGAGGAATTTTGTCCCAAAGCCCCCCTGTTGTTCCCCACGAAGCAAACCAGAAAAACGGTAGTTTCGGTTTTTGCGATAAACTCTCTAAAACCTTTCTTTTATTTTTTTCCTTTTTCCACACACATTTTATCGATAAACATTTATCGTAGCTTTTGTATACCGGATAACAGGGATTGACGATATGATCCAAGAAGGGGGTATGCTTTTATTTTGATGATAGATGAAGATGATGTGCCTCAAGCTGTCTTCGACTACGGGCGGAAAAATTACACGAAACGATCACAGGAATTGTATGAAAAATATGTTGAGGAGTTCCCTGAGAAAAATTGGGACAAAATGAGGAGAAAATTCTTCAGATCATTTCCCAGAACAAGTACGTGACCATTGCTCAGATCGCTTCATCATTAAAAATAGTAACAACAACAGTTGAAAATAATCTCGAGAAATTAAAAATAAAGGATTGTTACGACGAATTGAGCCTGACAAAGGTGGATATTGGGAGGTGAATCAATGAAATTAAAATCCGAGGGAGTATATAGGTTTTGTAACAAAACGTTTTCTGCAGCAGCAATGTCGCGACGTCCGCAATACTGTGGAGAACGAAAAAAGAGGTGATATTTTGATTGGAGTAAATAATGAATTGGTAGACATTGAAAAAAGACTTTCGGATCTTTTACAACAATGCAATCTTGATCCATTCGTATCTGTTGACACTCTCAAGAGATGGATGAAAGATATGAACGATGAAGATCCTATGACATCAGTGAAAATGCTTACTGGTCTGTTAGATAAGGAAAAACTTGTAGATAAGGATTTATTTGAAAATCTCATCAAAACAATAATTGGTCTTAGTCATCATTTGCCTTCGCAGAAGTTTAACGGTAAAACCTTTTCAGATGAGCTAAAAAGACGAGAAAAACAAGGAGAACCATCCTCCACATATATCACTGACATAACGCTTCCACCAATGGAATGGATTGACTATTATCACAAAGCTATGTATACTATGAATAAACAAGATTTTTTTCAAGCTTCAAAAGAGTTTGAAAAAACCTTTGAAAAACTCCTTGAAACAAAAACAACGAATCAAGATATATATCGAGTTTTTTGTAATGCTGGGTCATCTTATTTATTTTCAGGGAAACCAGTTCTTGGCGTTCAATGCTTTGAGGCAGCCCTTGAGCTTAACCCACAATATACATTTGCATCAGAGCAATTACAAAAGTATCAGCGGGGAGACTTTGATGAAATAATAAAACTCGGAATTCTTACAGAGATAAAAAATAATTTTGAGGAATGGAATAAAAGACCTGACTATCTTAACTTAGATATAGTGATGAAATGGCCTGAAAAAAAGATACTCAATAAACTCAATTCATTTGGTGTCACTGTTGATAAGATAGAGCTTACCAAAGTAGCAAACACACTTAATCAACCTGAAGATCTTGCAAAAAAACTCTTTTATCCCCAAGCGAATATGACCGGAAAAGATGATGATTTTATCTGGATGGCTGCATATGCATTATGGGATATCTACTGTCCTGATGAACTATCGATTTCGGGTTTTAACGATGTATTACATGAGGCTTTCATATTCGTTTCAGATGAAAAAAATAAAAGAAATACGATAACAAAAGAATCTTTTGAAAAAACTTGTGCCAATTATTTTAAAAGACTGCAAACATATATTTTCTCTGATAAAAAAGATTTTTTAAAAGAATGGAAAAACACAATTGATATTGATATGGATCCTTGTTATGAATTAAATATTTTTTTAACATCTCTTTTAACCAATCCTAATCTTGAAAAAGATGTTCTTGAGGTTGTACATCACCTTAAAAAACAAATACCTCATCCAACGTGGATAGGTATAGAAATCATTAGAAATATCATTCATAACAATCCTCAAAGCAATGAATTGTATAAAGAATTGAAATGTAACCATCCTTTTTATTGTTATGTCGCCTGTGATATAGCACAATACTATTTGGAAAAAAAAGATTATTTGCATACTGAGTTTTATCTAACTGATGCACTTGAAATTATAGATAGCCGAGCTGAAAAAAACAAGTTATCACTTGATACAACCGAGACAACGATCTATGATGATTATATTAATGTCATTAATCTCCTTGAAGAAGTGCTTGAAAAAAGTAATGCTGATTCGAAAAAGAAAAAGCTATTAAAAACTAAAAAACAAACTGTTGAAAAAAAATTAAATATCTATTCAAAATCACCAAAAATTGAAAAAATAGATAATGCAATGAATGAATTATTTACCAAGGTGGAAATTGATCAAGCTGAAAAGAGTAATGCAATTCAATATTATAACTATCTTAAAAAGTTTGATATAAATTTTGAAACAAAAGAACCTATCAAAACTACAGAAACGTACTTGAAGATTCATCCTGAAAGCTATCTTAAATCAAGGAATTCTAAAGGAGAAAATCATTCGAACGAGAAATTCCGTTCAAAGATTGGTCGTAACGATCCCTGTTACTGTGGTTCTGGGAAGAAGTATAAGAAATGCTGTCTTGAACGAGACCGAAAAAAGATTGGTCAAGGACGGAAGATACCAGTTGAACATCGATGAGGCGTGTAAACTATGAATACAAACGTATCAAGGGATGAACGGGAACAACGAATCCTTCGTGTCTTTCAACTCCCGGAGAATCTCCCGGAAGTAGATACTGATGTATTAGAGAAATATTTTGCGTTCCTAACGAAAAACTTACTGTTTCCCATCCAGGGAACATTTGACCAAGAAACGGGTCCACTTCATCACACAACCTATCCTGTAATTATTAAACATCTATCAGAAGATATCGACGAATTTTATGGGATATACGCTGAGGGTGTTGCTGGAAAGAAACATGTAGAAATCCCACTTGCTGATTTCGATTGTAACACAACAGATCACAGAAATTATCAGCTAATAAATGATTATAAAAAATGGTTTTGGAACAATAAATGAAAAAAAGAAACGTATACGGCGGATATGGGGATTGAAAAGATGAAACTCACTATCGATTTTGAAGAGTTAGTAGATGCCTTTGAAGAATCTGATGTAATGCACCATTTTTTTATTGATACTCAGAAAAACGAGATTATCTACGTTAACGAAGCTGTTGATGATGACTACGAGAAGCAACTTGATGAGATGGATGACGACCGATACCTCATGGTTCCTGCGCGACTCCCCCGGGACAACTTCTTGATTATGGAACTGTTTGTCTATGAAAAAATTGAGGACACCGCCATCACAGAGAAATTCGACCGAATCCTCGAAGGAAAAAAACCATTCAGAGCCTTTAAAGACTTGCTCTTCGACTACCCTGATCTTCGAGCGCAATGGTTTGCCTACAAAGACTGTCATCTCAGAAACGAAACGATCAACTGGCTCTGCACCAGCAATATTGAATTAGCGAACCAACGCCTTATTCCAGAGATAGAAATACGAGAATTAACAAAAGACGAAATCAGCAGTCTCACCGAGGAAATAAAAGATTTTGGCCCTGTGAGATGTATGAACTGTCACAACGAAAAAGGATTTATCCGACGACTATTTATGATCAACGTATCTCCGGAGAATCGACTCATCGAACAAGAAACAGAACACATCATGAAAGAAAAATTCAATATCACTCATCATGGCTGGTGGAGTGGAGAAGATCCAAACATTCTGACAGTCTCACGATGCCCGAAATGTAAGAGTGAACATATCATCTGGGACTATTAACATGGTTCAAACGAACCTCTCCATGTTTCTCAAAGAAGATACACTATTATATCCTGACTTCCGCAGGTGATCGTTCTTTTCTTGATTAGAACACATTTCGCACTTCA
>JADBLO010000129.1 GCA_014894395.1 Thermoplasmata archaeon | reverse complement strand
GAATCCATCGAGTAACCAAAAAACCCAAAAATTGCCTGCGCTAAAATTCTCAAGCGATCTCCACATCCAGGATAGATACTTCTCGGCATTTCTAACACCTCCCCCAATAATTAGATGCAAGAAAAAAGGCGAGATACCAAATTCTCCCGTAACTAACTATCGACTAGAATTTTGATGACTAATATGCGAAGGCTTATATAAATGTTCCCCCAGTTTGTATGACAAATGTTTTGTATAGGGGCTTGCCTAAGCAGATATAAAGACCTTTGAGAAACATTTATATTCCGAAAATATTTTTTGAGAGAATGGCAAATGTGTGCTATGGTGCTAAAAAAAATCCATAGCCAACTCTAGATATTTTTATGACAAAATATATTTATATAAAACAAGACATTCAATATAGAGAAAGTGTTATTAAAGGATGAGGAAAATTAGTTAAAAAAAACCTGAAAAGCAGTAGGAAATTGGATATAGTGAACTGTTTGTTGGAAGACCCCACCCAAGGTATGAGTAAAATCGCAGAAAAAACTAAGATGCATCGAAGGACAGCATGGCAGATACAGAACGATTTAGAGAAGGATACTACTATCTGGGGGTACACGGCTGTTATCGATGAACAGAAAATAGACCGTGCCATCTATGTACTGCAATTTCAGGCTAAACCTTTCAGTAAAGATTTTGCAGATCTCATATTACACAGACTGACCTTGGGGGAGCCAATGAAAGCGGGCGTACGTATACTAGATATATATTTTATGAATGGTCCCTATGATGTTTTTATCAAGTTTTCCGCTCCGGATCATGCGACGGCAAGAAGGTACTATGAAACCCTGCGAAGTGTCTATAAGGACTATTTTCTTGAAGCTCCGCTAGTATCTGACGTGAATTTTTCTTTGGTCCAAGGGGGCAAGCTGAACCCTGAATTAAAAAAGATATACGATCTCGTTCCAAAGATAACAGCTGAATAAGTGGTTGAGATTTGACCGATTGGTATGAAGCGTGAAGAGATCGTTCGTATGCGCAATGGTTTCCCGATCAGCCATCAGAGGTTGGAACTGGCTCGCCTGCCGCCCCTCGCTGAAAAGCGGAAGAAACTCGACACTCAGTTCTTCTCCATGTGATGAAAATTCAACAATCGGAAGCTCCGCCATACATCCCAAAAAGGGTCAGTGATTCATTCTTCTAAAACTTGCTATTCTTCAATACGCAAAAGACCAGTTATTTGTTATACACTATGGTTATGGTTAGTCAAACTCGCCAACTAGCGACCACCCATATCTAAGAGAGGGGTTACGGAAGAATAAGACCATCTGCAAATGCGATGGGAATTTCTATATTGTTGAACATATGGCAAAAAAAGAGAAAGCCAGAATCCCAGAGATTGAGTTCCGAACGGACTTTTTACACAGAACCTCTCCTTTTTACACAAGTGCGACTATTTACACAAAGCCTCGGACAGCAATATATTTATATAAAGACCCTTATTGAGTATATAGGGGAAAAATATGAAAAGATTATTACCAATCTGTATAGTCGGTATTTTATTGTGTACCGCTTTTGGAGCTGTTGGCCTAAAAAGTGACAAGGAAACAAAAGATGATAGCAATCTAGGAAATAGAGACTTTACGCATACTGTTTTTGCAGAGGATGCGACTGCTACCTGGTGCGGATATTGTCATTACGCTCGTGAAGCTTTAGATGTGGTCTATACAAGTGGTGATTATCCCTTTTATTATATCTGCATGGTTGATGATATGAACACCCATGCAGCTTCGAGAATTGATGATTTTAATCTTTATGGGTTTCCAACAGTATTTTTCGATTATGGATACAACACCGTTATTGGTGGTTGGACTGGCAATGAGGCAGAGTATAGAACAGCGATCACTCAGAGCGGCGCACGAACTGTAGCAGATATCGATGTCAACCTTAATGTGGCCTGGCTCGGCGATGCAACGATGGACATCTCAGTTGGAGTGACAAATAACGAAGCGACACCCTATGCCGGACATCTGCATGTCTATATGACAGAAATAGAATCATCACTAGGTTGGTTGGATACCACAGGTCATCCGTACACGTTCCCATTTTTAGATTATGCGTTCAACGAGCCACTTTCTATCGCAGTAGGCGGTACATGGACAAATTCAATGACCTGGAATGGACATAACCATAATAGTGGTATGGGTCAAGATTTTGGATCGATCCAATATGGTAACATCGCTGTCATTGCAGCGATATTCAACAACACCTGGCATCAAGGATATTCATATCCCCCTAGCAGCAATCCGTTCAATGCATACTATGTTGATGATGCAGCAGGAGTCCTTGTTGCCGACACCGGACCAAACATACCATATAACCCAGACCCATCAAATGGAGCAACATCTGTCCATATTGAAAAAGATGTGAGCTGGACCGGAGGAGGTTCTCCTGGTAGCACCATCACCTATGACGTGTACTTCGGCACCACGAGCTCACCACCAAAAGTATCCAGCAATCAATCCGCTACCACTTACAATCCTGGAACACTCTCGTTTAGCACCATGTACTACTGGAAGATTGTCGCTTGGGATGAAAATGATAATTCTGCTATAGGACCTGTCTGGCATTTCACCACAACTGATAACCCTAATAACGCACCCAATACGCCGACAATCTCAGGCCCAGAAAAAGGGGGAATAAATAAAACATACAAATATACCATCACCGGGACAGATTCAGACTCCGATATGGTCTATGCCTATATTGTCTGGGGTGATGACACTATTACAGATTGGATTGGGCCCTACAACTCTGGAGAAGCCTTCTTTGTCACCCATAAATGGAGCGAAAAGGGAACTTACACCGTACAAGTTAAGGTAAAAGATGAACATGGTGCAGAGAGTGATTGGGCGACACTCGATGTGAAAATGCCCACAAGCCTCGGTGCCACCAATCCGTTCCTCCTGTGGCTGTTCGAACAATTCCCCCATGCGTTCCCGATACTTCGCTATCTCTTTGGTCTGTAAAGGAAGGATAACAACCTTCCTTTTTTATAACTAATATAAGTTAAAATTATAATAAGGTGTGTAGGGACATGACATATGTCCCTTCTATTGAGACATGACAAGGACATCTTCT
>JADBLO010000079.1 GCA_014894395.1 Thermoplasmata archaeon | reverse complement strand
GGGAAATCTGTTGTCAAGTTATCAAAGATACAAGCAGAGAAACTTAGAGGTGAATTGAATAATGTTAAGGACTTGGACACACGATTATCCATTTATAAAAAATATAATCTCATACCACAGGATGTCACCGCTGAGACACTTCGATTAGGCATGGAAGAAAGAGCACAAAGGATTTATCCCGAAAGTGAAAAGCTACAAAAATTTATAACCAATAGTAACAGTCATTTTTATGTAGATTTAAATTGTCGTGTAGAGGGGGAAATCTTCTATGGGTTAAGATTCTTAGGCGGCTTATCATTAATCACGTGTATTCTTAATGGTGCTAATTTGAATGGACCATGGATACCAAGTATAGATTTATTTCAAATTCTCTTTGGTTTCGGTGGATTTTTTCACACATATAACGGGAGTTTATCCGATAGTTGGATTTCTGGATTATTTTATGCTGTATTCTTATTGGGATTTGTAGGATATTTTATTAAAGTAACTCCATTTCCAAATATATTTTTAACATATTATTGCACATATTTTGGATATACTGTCGCAGGACTCTGTTTTGTAGGTGCACCATATATTCCATAATATCAAACATAGAAGGAAATCAATGAAAAGGAAAGGGTTGGCGGTTGGAATCATTCTCTTGTTCGTAGGGACAGGTATCATTCCAGCGATTGCACAAGATACGCAGAAAACACTACTAGCATCTAGAGGTGATTGGTTGTATGTTGGTGGAAGTGGACCAGGAAATTATAGTAAGATTCAGGATGCGATTGATAATGCGAGTGATGGTGATACAATTCTCGTTTTTAGTGGTACTTATTATGAAGCAATAAATATTAGTAAACAACTTTTTATGAGAGGTATCAAACTAGATGGGCAAGATATTCTTTTAATTAATGGTGAAGGTGACCATATTACTGTTAAAATCAATAATGATTCCTGTTCCTTTGAAAATTTTACTATTAGGAATGGAGACACTGGATATACTCTAAAAGCCATTTCTGTATTATCGGATTATAATATCATTAAAAATTGTACATTTTATAATTCTAATTGTGGAATATGTCTTTCTTCTTCAAGCGGTAATCTAATACGTGATAATAAATTTGATGATGGAGGGATACATCTTGTTGATTCACGTGGTAATTTAATAAAAAATAATGAAATTAAAAATTATGGATACGTGGGAATTTTAGTAGATACGTCATCATGGAAAAATAAGATAATTGATAATGTCGTAATTAACTGTCGTATAGGAATGATGTTGAAATTTAATTCAAGTTATAATGAAATTGTACGAAATAATGTAACTGGTTCTTCATGGTATGGGATATGGTTGTACTGTTCAATAAATAATTATGTTTTCAATAATATGATATCTGATTGTTCTGGTTTGGGTATAAGAATAGAAAATACGGTAGGTAATTCTATTGATAATAATTTTATTAGCGGATGTGAATCTGGAATTGGTTTTGTATGGACCGGTTCTAATAATGTTACACGAAATGTCATTTCCAGTAATACTATTGGTATTAGCGTATCAGAGTGTTCTGACATCTATATTTTTAATAATCATATTTCAGATAATCTTGGTGTTGGAATTGCTGTATCTTATTCTGATAGTATAATTATTGAAAAAAATAACCTAGTAAGAAATATTCCGAATGCATTGTTTACAGTAAGATTGTTAGATTTAACGACAAATAAAATAAAAAGGAATTACTGGGGAGTATTTTCTATAATACTACCAAAAATAATATTTGTAACTCTAAAAATATCTTTGCTCCCTGCATATTTAACTATGACACTTCCTTGGCTTTACTTCGACTGGCGACCAGCATTAAAACCATATGACATTGGAGGCTTGAGGGTTAATGAAAAATAACTGGGTGAAGAAAAGTTTAGTTGTTTCTGTTATCCTCTTATTCCTCGGTGTCGCAGTGGCACCAAGCATCAACGTCAATGTTGTCAAAGCATCCGATGACAACGACCTTGTGGAAGTCACCACACAAGCTTGTGGCATCAAAGGATATGGCAATACCACGGTGAAACTCAGCAGAGAACAATACCAAGACCTGGAGCAGTATCTGGTTGAGTTCAGAGCACGATTGAATAAGATAACAACCAGGGAAGAAGCTGTTCCTATTTTCAAGGAAGCGGTTGTGGAATTGAACAAGTATGGGTTGTTGCCGAAGGGGATGAGTGTTGAAAAGGCAAAAGAATTAGTCATTGGTGGAAGTCAAAAACAGAATATATTGAACCTGTTGGAAAAAGTATTTACGAAATATTATAAAGAAACCAATACTAGTATAGTTCATAACTTTTTTTGCCTCATTACAGGAGAAACAAATCGTACAAATTTCTTAAAACCTATTCATTGGTTGATTTTTAACTCTTTTATGCTAAATGATTTACTTTGGCTTTCTCCATATGTTTTTTTATGGTTGTTATCTAGTTTGATGATACCTTTAGAAGCAATAGTGTACTTTTTAACTGATACCTATACAGGATTTCATTCAGGTCTCAGTATCTTCTTTGGAAATTATCCGTATTCATTGGATGAATACACCCCTGCACAAGGATGGGTCTCCACTATAGGTCTCAATGGCAAGAAAAATATCACAGGTTCCTTTTGGGGACAAAAAATTGTTAATTGGTGGAGCAACGAAGAGTGGGAAATGAATTATACTTGGAGAGGATGCGTTGGATTTACAGGATTAATACTTACTATAAATACATCAACATATACCAATTATATTGGTACGGCTCTTTCTGTCAATATAGGTCCAGACCGACCATAGGTTGGTTATGTCAAGAATCGATGGAAAGATATAGCATGAAATTGTAGATGATTCATCACCTGATTTGTTATAGAACCCTGTTCTCATAAAGTTCATTAACTTCTGTCACTATATGGGAAATAGAATGAAATTAACTCCTCTAATAATCGTGGTATTCACTCTATGTCTTTGTTCAGTGATGAGTGTAAATGCAGAAGATAGTACCAAAGAAAATGTAAAGTGGAATACAATATCAACACTGAGTGGTTCTATTTACAATTCATCAACAGTTGACTTACATGAGGAAGATAATGAGAGAAGAGTAGAACCCGCACCTCAACCAGTATTAGACTTACCTAGTAATCGAGTATTTATTATCACAACAATATCAATTTCATTCATCATAATACTAGGGATATCTCGTAAAATGATGTGGAGCAATCCCTATTAACAATGAATATAGTGCATATTTCTATCTGAAAAGTAGTTCGTTGTTCTATTCTCCATTTCTATTGTTCCTGGAGTGAATCAATCGATGTGATGTACTTTCATTTGTTGGGATTTTAGACGAAAAGAGAATCGTATGAAATTGTAGATTACCTCCCTCAACTGCTCCTCATTCTTTTTATCGTGATAATATCGTGCTTATTCCACCCATATTTTGCGTGGTTTTATCCACATACAAGCACGAAATGAATTTGTACGATAGAATATGCCACGAAAGATACTGAATCACTTTAAACGAATTGAAAGGTGACTCTTCAAGGACTAATGTCGAGAGAAACATCTTTTTTTTTCTTTTTCTCGATGTGATTGAATCGAGGCAATCTTTATATATGATGATGAACTGTGACCTAAAAAACAAGAAAAGGAGATAAAACCATACTTCAGCTACTCGATTTCAATGAAAATCCAAACGTAGGAATCTACTGTCGGGCGAATGATTCTGTTGTTTTTTTACAGAAGAGTTTACCAGAGAAAGCCAAACAGTTGGTTGCAGATGTTCTGGGTGTGAAGGTTGTGGAGCTTTCTATTGCTGATTCCACGATTATTGGTTCACTCCTGACGTTTAATTCGCATGGTGCGATTGTTACTGCATATGCTAGCAAGGAGACATTTAAAACTATCGAGAATCAGGGGCTTAAAGTCTTTCCGATAAAAGATGTGATTAATGCTGCTGGGAATGATATTTTAGCAAATGATCATGGAGCTCTTGTTCACCCTGATTTGCAGAATGCTTCTGTGAAAAAAATTGGTGACATACTCGGTGTGTCGGTGCAAAAGGGAACCATCGCGTCATTCGGTACTGTTGGTATGGCCGCGGTTGTGACAAACAAAGGGTGCCTCTGTCATCCGAAGGTGACTGACGAGGAGAAACAACAACTGGAGAAGGTCTTTGATGTCGAGGTTATGATCGGAACCGTGAACCATGGATTCCCCATGATCGGCAGTGGCCTTGTGGCAAATACAAAAGGTGCGATTATCGGGAAAATGACGACCGGTATTGAAATGGGACGTATTGAAGAAGCATTAGGATTTTTAGAATAATATCCTTCGATATTCTTTTCTTTTTGTAACTTTTTTTAGGAGAAAATTTTTAAAACAACAGAAGGAAACAAAAAATTCCGAAACGTTCTTATATTACATTACATATTCGTTTGTTAGGCGGAGAGATGGGATTGCAAGTAAAACAAAAATTTTTTATTTACGGAGTATACACCTCCGCCGCCTCCCCCATATAACCTTTGTCAATCACTATCTTTAAAAACATAGATTTGTTTTAGAGGTCGATTCTATGAAACTATTACTTATCCACAGCGACTTTATCGAATACGAAGTCAAAGAAAAAGCGATTCCCCACCCTGAAGAAGTAAAAACAACAAAGGATCGCTTAGACGAGGCTCTTACTGTCTTTATTGCGGTTGAAAAAGTCGATGAAAAATCACCGACACAAGCAGTCGAGGAAGCTGCAAAGGAAATCATCAAGACCGCTGAACAACTCAAAGTTAAAAACATCATGCTCTACCCCTATGCACATCTCTCTTCTGATCTTGCGAGTGCAAAAGCCGGAAAAGACATTCTCGTACTACTCGAACAAGAAGTCAAAAAACAAAAATTCACGGTGAAACGATCCCCCTTCGGTTGGTATAAGGCATTCACTATCTCCTGTAAAGGCCATCCTCTTTCTGAACTCTCGCGAGAAATAATCCCTGGGAAAGAAAAGAAAGCAGTGGAAAAGGAACGAGAGATCATCTCTCAATGGTGCATACTTACTCCGAACGGAGAACTTATCGATGCCGATAAATTCAATTTCTCTGGTCACGACGAGCTGAAACTGCTCTATGAATATGAGAGCAGTGGAACACGAAAGGTTGTAGGTGAGCCACCGCACGTGAAAATGATGCAATCACAGGAACTTGTGGACTATGAGCCTGCAAGTGACTCCGGGAACTTCCGCTGGTACCCCAAAGGACGAATGATCAAGGGACTTCTGGAGCAACATATCAACAATATGGTACGAGATATTGGCGGAATGCAGGTGGAAACACCAATCATGTATGACCTTGAGCATCCTGCCTTAAGTGAGTATGTGAAGAAATTTCCGGCACGGCAATACATCGTGAAATCAGACAAAGACTTCTTCCTGCGGTTCGCGGCCTGCTTTGGGCAATATATGATCGCGCATGATATGACGATCTCCTACCGAAACCTTCCCTTACGATTGTATGAGCTAACGCATTATAGCTTCCGCCGTGAACAAAGCGGTGAAGTCAGTGGGCTGAAACGGTTACGAGCCTTTACCATGCCCGATCTTCATACCTTCTGTCAAGATCTTCCTCAAGCCACTGAGGAGTTCAAACGACAATTCAGCACCGCAATGCAATGGATGAACTCCCTGAACCTTGATTCTGAGGTTGCCCTGAGGTTTGTCAAAGAATTCTACGAGAAAAACAAAATCCTAGCGCAAGATCTCGCAAAATTGGCGGGAAAACCGATTCTTATTGAACTCTGGAACGAACGGTACTACTACTTTGTCATGAAATTCGAGTTCAATGTCATCGACTCCATGAAAAAAGCAAGCGCGCTCTCTACCGTACAAATCGATGTGGAGAACGGGAAACGATTCAACATCACCTACGCAGACGAAAAAGGTGAAAAACAGCATCCGCTCATTTTACATACGAGTATCTCTGGAAGTATCGACCGAAACGTCTATGCGTTGCTCGAACGAGAAGCAATCAAAATAAACCAAGGAAAAAAACCAATGCTACCGCTCTGGCTGTCACCCACCCAGATTCGATTCATACCGGTTGCTGATGAATTTGTCTCTGATTGTGAGAAATTCATCGACGAGTTAAATAAAATCTCGCCATTCTATTTCATCAGATCCGATATCGATGATCGAGAAGAAAGCGTCGGCCGGAAAATCCGTGACGCAGAAAAAGAATGGATCCCGTATATCGTGGTCGTTGGTGAGAAAGAACGCAAAGAAAAAACAGTCTTTCCTCGCGTGCGTACAAGCGACCTAGGACAAGGAGACAAACCATATACAATTTCACAGTTACACAGCCTTGTTCTTGAACGAGTCAAGGACTTTCCACAACAAAAATTGCCGTTAGCGTTGTATTTATCAAAGCGGCCGAAATTCAAAGGATAATCAAAGAAATTGTACAACCATTTTGGGAGCGGAATGGTTCATGATGGAAAGAAAAATAATTCAAAACCTCGTTGAATCCTATGATTCAAAAAAAATCACCATCGGTGTCTTAGGTGGACATTCAGCACTCGATGTCTGCAGGGGTGCAAAAAAACACGGTTTTCGCACGCTCGCTGTCTGTCAAAAAGGAAGAGATAAAACCTATACCAAATACTACAAAACCCGCGGAGACGGTCGAGGATGCATCGATAAAACCATTGTACTTAACAAGTTCAGTGAAATCACGAAGCCACAGGTCCAAGAACAACTAAGAGATGAGAATACGATTTTTATTCATAACCGGTACTTCTGGGTGTACTTTGATTTCACTGATATCGAGAATAATTTCAAAGTCCCGATTTTCGGAACACGTTCTATGCTCAAACTTGAGGAAAGGAACGTCCCAAAAAACCAATACTACTTACTCCAGAAAGCAGGAATCCGATATCCGCAGTTGTTCAAATCACCAAATGATATCGACCGGCTGGCGATCGTGAAAGTCAATGAAGCGATCCGTGGATATGAACGCGCATTTTTCTTTGCATCGAGTTTTGCGGATTACAAGAAGAAATCAGAACAGCTTCTGGCAAAAAAAACGATCACCCAGAAATCATTGAATCAGGCAGTCATCGAGGAATACGTGATCGGGACGCAGATTAATTATAATTATTTCTACTCAGCACTGGACGATGAACTGGAGATCATGGGTACAGATACACGGAGGCAAACTAACCTTGATGGTCTGCTTCGTCTCCCAGCAGATGAACAATTAGCAGTGCTCAAATATCTAAAGCCAAAGATCATTGAAACCGGCCATATCGCAGCGACCACTAAAGAATCCATCATCGAATCGATCTTTGAGCTTGGTGAAAAATTCGTCACGACCACAAAAAAAGAATATCCGCCTGGCATCATCGGTCCATTCGCACTCCAGGGTGCAATGGTCGCTGATAAAGGGAAAGAAGAAATGGTCGTCTTTGATGTTTCCCTGAGAATCCCCGGAAGTCCGTTGACGCAGTTCACGCCTCATTCGGGTTATTTGTATGGTGAGTCGATAAGTTACGGTGAACGTATCGCAATGGAGCTTAACAAAGCGATAAAAACTAAACGACTCAAAGAGATCGTCACTTAATAACAGATGATGATGCGTTTTTCGGTTACAATCTTCTCTACCTTTACGTCATATTTCTCAGTCGAGATACTCTTAACAATTTGGAGCTCAAAAGCAAGACCAAGACAGTGAGCACTCATTTTTTTCTGTAGCAATCGATCATAGTAACCCATCCCATGACCAATTCTATTTCCTTGACAATCAAAAGCGACGCCAGGGATGATCATCAGATCAATCGATTCCAGAGATACTTCATTGACACATTCTTGTCGCGGTTCTAAAATATTATATGCACCAGACAAGAGATCATCCCACTTGGCAAGCGAAGAACAAATAATCGTTCGGTTATTCATATCGGTTTTAGGGACGACGACCTGTTTTTTCATTCCAAGGCTCTCTTTGATCATCTCATGAGTACATACTTCGTTATCATAAGAGACATAAAAAAGGATTGTCTTTGCCTCTTTGAATTCTTCCATATGAAAGATTTGTTCTTTGATCAGTTTGCTTTTCTTCTGAACTTCTGAAAGAGGCATGCTGCTACGTTTCTTCAGAATCGTAGAACGAATATCTTTCTTCATGAGATTTCTATATTGGTTACCGGTTATTTAGCCGTTCACTTTTTTTTTCGTTAACAAAAACGATCGGGTCTTCGGATGCTCTGATGTAGAATTTATTGAAAACAGAGATTGAAATTCTTTTTTCTTCAGAAGAGCAGCGATATCATCATGCGATCCTTTACAGAGGATTCGTGCTGTTGGTTTCATCGTCTGAGCCAGATGTAAAAGCACACTATCAATCGGCCAGACGTTAATAGCGATATAAATTACGTCAAAGGTATGAACAGGATAGTTTACACCGTCCCCATGTGCGTTCTTATCCTTCGCAATGAAGATTGTCGCTGAGGGAAGCGCACCGCAGCCGAGGTGAAGCACTTTTTCCATCGGAGTTATGTTAAGCATTTGAATTTCACGAGAAAACACTGGTTTTCTCCATTTTGTGAGAAGAGTATCAAACAGGTTCATCTGTGCCGCAAGAATCTCAAATAATGTAAAAATATAACAAGAAAGTAATCGCCTCGAATTTGCAAGAAAACCAGATGATTTGTAGTTTTTATCATTCACTGTTTATCCTCTCTAGTAACCTTTTTATTGATATCACGTTTTTCTATAAAACGGAAAAGGTTTTATTCTTGCTCTTTCAAAATAATTTATCCGATTCACTATTGACGGTAATCAATTTATTTATTAATATAAAAAGATATTTAAATAAATACGTGATTCTTTTTCACGAACATATAATTGTTGGGGGCTTACGTATCGACGAGGAAAATTTAACATTTGAAGACGGCGTATTATTTTGCAAACATCTGTATCAATGCGCAATTCATAAGACACTGAACGGTGTCCCCGAGGAATGGATGATTTTTTACAAGACACACACGCTCTTAAATGAACTCGGGTACCATTTTGACAACAAGGACCTTGAGAAAGTCTTGTTCAAGCTGAATCTTGATGACGTCTTCATGAAAATCTAATGCTCTTTCATTGGATTGGTAAACCATGGGGTTAACCCCTTGGTAAACCACTTTTCTAAGGAGACGGTACACCGCAGGTTAACCACGGTAAACCGCAAATGAAAAAGAATTTTAGGACTGTAAATGAGCAATAACATTGCATTCTTTGTTTTTTATATTTCTGGCGTATTCGATATTGTGCTTTTGATGTGATCGCAATAAGTCCCAACCCGAAGAATTCCCAATCTGATCGGCATTTAATCCTCAGGGGAAAAACCTGGGATTGTACCATTTGTAATTTGATTGATTGTGCGAAATATTCCATCTCTCACGATGTATTCCCATTCGACGTTCCAAGATATTTCATTCTTCCTGTTGTTTATGACAATCGTTGATGCTAGAATGCTTCCCCCACCAATATGAATCTCACGAGGTGTTCCCTGAAGCCCCTATGTTTCACCATTAAATCTGAGGAGTGACATATCTCTTGTCTCTGACATACGACAAATTATATAATTTTGGCAGGGTTAAATTTAAATACAATAGCACCATAATACAATAATGGGGAATAATATGAAGAAATTCATACCAATCATAGTAGTAGGTATTTTAGTCCTGAGTGGACTAGGGGCAGCTGCGTTCACCACGAACGTCTCTATTAAACAAGCAACGATTGTAAAAAATGAATCGACATCAGTTCTCTTCTCGTCACAACCAACACAACTTGAAAAAGATGGATTTGTTGAAATAGAAATGAATGGTGCGACGACACAATTATTAGAACTAAATAAACCAGTATTACCTATCTATGTGAAGACCTATCAGATTCCATTTGGGTCCACGAATATCCAGGTGATCTGTAGTCCTAAGGATATCGGCACAATGACTCTTACAAAAGAGGTTATCCCTGCTCGCATCGCTCCGTTATCAATAATGAGTGAGAGAACAGCGTATGTGAAGGATTCTTCTGTCTATGGAAGTGCTGCGTTCTATCCGAGCAACTGGTACAGTTATGATCTTGGTGCAGGTCGTAATCAGAACGATCAAGAAGTGACCTTTGTGAAAGTGGTGTGTTATCCTGTTCGATACTCACCATTGAATAATCAGGTTGATTATGCTGGTAGTTTTGATATTGTAGTAAAATATAATGCACCGAAAACGCAACCAAAGACTCTCGATACCTCTTATGACCTGGTTATTATAGCCCCTGCTGCGTTTGAAACAAAACTTCAACCTCTTATTGACTTTAAGAATGGTAAAG
>JADBLO010000099.1:1311-3216 GCA_014894395.1 Thermoplasmata archaeon | reverse complement strand
CACTAACGTTAAACTGTGTCACTACTGCAAGCACATAGCTCATCGGAGGTTTGTGCCCAACATAGATTACGTTTTCATCAGTTCTTCTTTTTTCAGCTGTTCCCGCTTCTGTTGTTTCTTCTGCCATAATTTTTTTCCCCGTTCAAACCTACAATTTCATAGCTTTTCTTTCTTTAAAAACATATCCTCAGAAATTCATGTTTTTCTCCTTATTCGTGATATTCGCCAACATATAATATATTGGAGTAAAAACTAAGAAACATATTTTTTTGAGTTTTTTGTATTTTGTATATACTCTATACTAATGAGGAACGGCACACCCCTCTTTTTTAATTAAAAGGCTGTAATCCAGACTTTTTTTCCATATCTCTCTAAGAGTTTTTTACCCTGTTGGTTCTCTCTTTAAAACCTATACATCTCAACGTAATCATATGAAATAACTTTAAACGATCATGAAAAAAAAAGACCAATCTATTGATAAAACAAGAGATGCTGTTGCAAATGATTCTTCAGGAAAAGCAGTGAGAACCTAAGGTTGTTGTAGGAGTGGAAGATCTTTTATCGTTGGAAAAGTCGGAATGGTTGTAGGTGAGTAATATGGAAAATAAAGGAAAGGAGTAAAGACCGTGGATGGGAGATGAGGTTGATGGTGCGGTGATGGGTTTTTGAAATGAAAACGTGACAGAGCGGTAAACAGTAGGTGTCGAGTGTGGGAAATGATGCAGGCGACGACTTTGGGAAATTTGCTCAGGAGGGCTGAAGATTAACGAACCGGTTTCTGGATGACGCGGATGGGAAAGTTAAAAGCGATGAATATGGGAAATGTTTTACTCCTGATTTTTCTGGATTGATGACGTGATAATTTTCATGGTCGACGAGGTGGTTTTTAGATGACGACTTTGGGAAATACTGGGTTTTTCTCTTGATATGGATTGGTCTGTGCATTGACGCTTTCTGTTACCACACATATAGTCATCAACAGGTTTACAGCAGGCACGTGATGAGGAAGAACGATTCTAAGGAAAAAATAGATGAAGGTTTTATGGAAAGGATTGATTTTGCATTCTTGACAAAGAATTTTTAGGATGAAAATGAGTCGTGTTATGGTATATAATGAAATTATCGAGTTCGTAGTGTAAGAACTTTTTTTCGATCATCAAAACACACGATAAATTCTTCAAAGAAACTCGTCCGTCCAATAATGTTGAGATCGACACCTAATCTGTCTGAAAAACCAATCATCGCCTTAAATTCATGGGAACCAACCCGCACAAGAAGATTCTGCAGATACACCGGGATAGAACCGCCGTCTCCCACCGTAACCATGATCTTCTCTCCATCAAAAGGGTTTCAAACCTAAGCGGTGCCCCTCTTCAGCGTGAAGCGCCGTGTATGTTGCGCCTGAGTCGACGAATCCCCAGATTTCATGCCAGGTGTCACCCTTTATTTCAAAAGGAATCACTGGGACACCAATTTCTCCGTAATTCATGTATGGGAAATTCAAAGAAGGCAATTCAAATCCTCCCGTTTCGGTACGAGGATGACCGACACCTTTTTTCCACAGGATTTTTTTTGTGCTTCTTCCTCAACCAACTTGGGAGAGAGACCGACACTGATAATACCGTTCTCGCCAACAGCAACATATTTCCCTGCGTACTTGTCGACAAGTTCCTTGAAATGACGATAAATCCATTCATGCGTGGTAGACATACCAACACCATTCCTTACTCATTATCTATAGTTCACGAAGTTTAAATACTTAATGGGAGAACTACGACGGAGAAACAGTTGAAAGAAATATTGAAAACAAACATACGACAAGTTCAGGAAACGAAAAAGCGACAGAGAGGAAAAACGACAGGTGCTGAATTTAGGAAATGTTAGGTGACGAATCTGGGAAATGCT
>JADBLO010000099.1:0-1211 GCA_014894395.1 Thermoplasmata archaeon | reverse complement strand
GAAGATGGGAACGGTTTTTCTCCCTTTCTTATCGGTTTGCTGAGGCAGTATTTTTTTTGGTTGATGAACCACTTTTCAGGCGACGACTTTGGGAATTGCGAGGTGTCCGTGTCCCCGAGTTGGGAATGACCGAGATGGTGCATTAATTTTGCTTGGTTGGTTCTTTCTTAAAACCTATATCACCAAAAATCTTAAGTAATATACACTTTATAATTTGAAGAAATCGCTCTAACTATTCCCTCTTTGTACTATATCCAGTATCCCCTCCAAAAACACCTTGGCAGCTTCCTCTTCTGCCTCTTTGATCAGCCTTTCTTTAACATCCTGGCGTTCAAAATGCCCCAGCCGTGGCAACATCTCATTATATTGTACAACAGCATCCACAACCATCTGTGTAATGCCACCAGGCTGCTCACGGAGCTCACAATATAACTCTTCCGGGATATGAGCATCTATCCTATGTGTATTTTTGTGCATCCAATTCCACATCCTTTGTGTAAAAGAATGCACACGATGATTAATAAAACATGATTGGCAGATGATGATGCAGGGACTATTACGGAATCCTCTATGATTTAATCCCTTGTTTATCTTCACTCATTTTTATTGCAAAGTGTTTGTTACAGTGAGGACATACTACTTCCACTTCATCAGTCAAAATGGTCATTATTTCACCGTATCTTTATTTCGTCGCCATCCGTACTCAACATAGCATCGCATTTAAACAAGTTTCTACTCCTGTTAATAATATGTTCCTCAGTCCATCCGCCAACATATAATATAACGAGGATAAGTTTTTTGAAATTTTTTTCATAAACTGTATATTTTTTTTGTGTTGTAATTTTTCTACAAATTTTCACTAAGAAGTATCCAATCACACAAACACAATATGAAACAAAAATATCCTGAGTATATCTTTCTATTTCGCAGATGTTCGACAATTGCCGAACATTTGATAGAAAACTATAAAAGCGTTTAAAAAATATTCTCCGGCAAGGTGAAGTAGGAGAAAGGGGAAGATGAAACTCGTGATAACCGAGAAATGGGATCAGACATTGTTTTATTTGATGACACTATCACTTGTGTTTATTGTTGGTTGTGTCGTTCAGATCATCGCTGGATAAACAAACGTTTTTTCCCTATTATTTCTTTTTCTTTTTTTGTATTTGTTTAGCTAGCTAATTGTTTTCATGGTCCTTTGAAAAAACCGA
>JADBLO010000130.1:26141-56496 GCA_014894395.1 Thermoplasmata archaeon | reverse complement strand
AACGGAAATTTTCTTTTTTCAAAATCAAAATATGAAAGAGAAACAGAAAAATTAATGGTCGGGTCTGTCGAGGCAAGAATATGTCTTCGGACTGGTGGAAAATACAATTTCAAGACAGGTCAATGTATTCATGAGAAGGTAAAATCGTGAAGAAAGCATTGCCATATTGCAAAGATGATGGGCACTATCGTGTCGATATTGATAACAGTAAACGATTTGGTGTTCAGTTTTCAAGTTATGAAAAGATGAGAAAATCAATTAAATCAATATATCAATTGAAGAAAATAAAATCATGTAGGTGAAACAAATGAGCAAAAAATTAATATTGGAACATTATGGATATCTAATATGCGGACATGTTGAAGTTACTACTTGGGATGGTGGCTCTGGAGAAACAGATATGACTTGCCAAATAATAAAAAGTACAAAAAAACCTAGCCGAGACAAGATATCCCCATTGATTAATGATGGAGGATATGGTGTGCAGAGTATAGACTATGCTTTTGTGGACCTATATGAACTCTATAGAAACAAACGAGCAGATATATCTGGAGTAAAGAAAAACATTGATACATTAGAATTCAATGAAGATGAACTTAAAAAATGTAAAAGAGGAATTTGAGGTGAAATATGGGTGGTTGTAAACCAGGACGGAGTTATCCGTTCAGGATGAAGGGAAAGATGCGTTATACAAGCCCGACATCTGGGCACACTAGAGAAGGACACCCTACACTTCACTGCGACCGCCAAAAAAATAAAGAATTTGCAATGACGAGAAAACGGGGCGGAGGCACGCAAAGAGATTATGCTTGGAAACAGCATTTTGTTCCAGCATAAATATCAATGAGGAATATGTTATGGGATACGTACATTTCGATAAGTATCAAGAAGAACTGATGGAAGGATTCCTGCTTTACAAAAAAGTTAAAAAATCAGAATTTTCAGGGTATCCAGAACAAATAAAATCTTTAATCAGAAAAAAGATGATTGTTTGCAATAAAGATTCTTGTTCGATTACAGAGCGAGGAAAAAGTGCAATCACACAACAAAAAAGAACAGGGGAATATTGGGTGTCTTCTTTAAAGCCAAGAGAATTCAAACCATACGGCTCGATGAAAATATCGAGAGAATTGGCTGGATATATAAAATAAAGACTTTTGTTGACTCCACATTTTTGTTTGCCGAGTCTACAATTTGACCATTTTCCAGGTGTTTTATCCCACTTCTGCCACTTGCCCCAGCCAATATTTATAAAGCAAATACTGATTATTGTCATTAACACTATTGAAGGTGAGTGAAGAATGATAAAGAAAAGATTTGGAAAACAGATGATGGGTTGTAAGCACATCAAGGGAACGAAGTCTTACAGATGCAGTCCGTTACACAAGACGAAACACAGTGGAAGAAAAGCCAGTAAAGGAACAGGTAGTAGAAAGAGAACCCGTGGTGCTCGTATGAGAATGGCTAAAAAACGAGCAGCAAAGATGCCAGGCGGAAAAGGCCCAGTTCGAAAGAGACCAGCCGGACGCAAAATACTGAAGAACTAATCTCACCTGATTCTATTTCTTTTTTATTAAGGGATGGAAGCAGGTGATTATTTTCTTTTAGGAAATGATTGTTATGGCAAAGAGAAAAGTATCTAGCGTGCGTTCTCCGAAACAACGCAAATACACTGATTGTATGAGCGTGCAGATTTCGAAACAACGCAGAAAATTATTACAAAGTCCAAGTAATAGAAAGCTTCCACCTCAAAAACTTCATCAAAAGGCGTTTAAAGACGCTGCTAAAATCTGTAAACCTTGATTTTACCAATAATTTTATTATCTTCTTTTTTATTTACTTCTTTTATGTCGCTTGACTCATTAATCCAAAATATTGATTCAGGAAAATACAAAGCAACGGTATTTACATCAGAGAATTGTCCATATTGCCCAGAGTTGAAACATAACTTGGATATTCTTGGCGTACCTTACAAGGAAACAACGGTGGATGAGGATATCCTCGAAGAGTTTGAAATCAAATATGTTCCTGTTTTGCATCTTTCTAACAATGGTACAACTGTCGTCATTCAAAATGAGCCATTGGAAAAATTAAGAGCTAGATTGTCAAATTTAGAGATTTAAGATGGAATTGTAATGGACGAACTTACGTGTAAAAGAGTTAAGGGCACCTGGAATCCACGCAAAGGTTCTTGTGAATTAGACGTACCAGGATGGTCTCCAGGCGATGGTTTGTTGACGGCAGATATCAACGAATCGTTTGAGAACGAGCACGGCGATAAGCTTGTCATACAGGGAACTGACAGGGGCTGGGATATCAATTTAATTTCGCATACAAGCCAACAGAAAACGCCATTGTTCCTCAAAGGTGTAAATACAGAAGAGCAAGCATTTGAAAAGGCAATTGATTGGATGAAGAAGCACCCAGAAGGAATTTGAATGAGAGTGTACAGGGGGAAAAAATGCAGACGGAAATGCGAATGGAACGGAAAAGGGGTCTGCAATCATTATGGGGGATGTATCAAGAGTGATTAAAATGGGATTGACATTGGATTTTAGCAATTGTAAAACGAAAGAAGACGTGGAGCAAGTTTACAAGAGCAGGGACGCAGAATTGCAAGCCCTTAAAAAAGTATCGGAAATATTGAAATAGAAGAACTGCATTTTCGCTTTCAAGTTGTTTTTTCAAGTCGCTTTTCGGTTGTGTTTTCTGATGCTTTTCCCGATGATTAATATCTTTTCAATCAATACAGAATTGTTCTTGGATGCAATATATCCAGTTTCCATCTCACTCACCATATTTACAAATCAGCTCTCTCTTTAAAAACTTTTTACAATAATTGTTCTATCTTTTCTTTGATTGTCGCTTCTGCAACATCTCCAGATGTAAATTCAATTATCAACTTACATACAATACATACTGGAACATGATAACAGCCGATATCTGCACCGTCGGCCACAAAAGCGGATTCAATCATATCTTCGTCTGTTCCAGACAAATCAAGAAAGTCTCCCATCGGATATGTATCATCAACAACTTGTTTTTTCGTTCTTTTGCAGAACCAGCAATGGTCTTTATCTTTAATCCATCTCTTTTTTTCTGGCATTTTTTATTCTCCAATCAAGGACAAATCAAACTTCCTTTCAGAAGTTTTCTCATACTGGATATCTGATTTGATAATGCAGCCGAATCAATGTGAGTTGCAATAGCATACCGTTCGAGCGTGAAATTCCTTTTAAGCGGACAGCCAGTGTAAGCCTCAGATATATAGCATCCACTTCTGCATACATCGGACTTGGAACAAAAATCGCAGGATGGACTTATTCTTTTTGAACTCTTTAAAAAAGATTCTCTATTCCGATTGATAACTTCTAGTTTACTGCCAACAAATCCAAGGATATAATTTAAATCGAAATGGCATGGAACGATGTCTTTATTATATGTTAAACAAAGTCGCTCTGAACCAGCACTGCAACGACCAGGCATACCAAGCCATTGAAAGAAATGAGGTTGAGCTACCAAATTTCTCTCCTTATATTCATTATTCTTCTTGACAATTGTTGCAAAAAGCCATTTTTGTTCGTCGACAGTCAGTGGCGGTTTGCCGATTTCAGGAAATAAAGTAAGGGGCATATTGAGGGGATGTGATATCTGGTCGATAATCCAGGGAATATGGCTTAGATTTTCGCTATTATAACAGCTTAAAAAATAACAGGCTATTCCATTTTTTTTCAAGATATCTGCTGCAGCCAATACTCTTTGCCATACGCCAGGTCCACGCACGGCATCAGTATCTGATTGATTTCCATGTATGCTCAATTGAATTGAGATGTTCTTGCCTTTGCTCTTGAAGGTATCAATCAATTCTTTTGACCTGGAGCTGTCTTCGGATATAGCAAGTCCATTTGTGCTGATTGTGACTTTATCAAACATCGCAATTGCTTCTTTTAGATAGGGATAACGTGTCGGTTCCCCGCCAAGAAGATTTACACTTTTTATCTCGAATGTTTTTGTGAGCCAGTCTAGGTCATCAAGTGACAATTGCTTTACAGGTTTTTCATCGGGCAAGAAGCAATGTTCGCAATTAAGTTCGCAAGAAGATGTAAGATAGACTAACATTTCTTTTACTTTGTTTCCACGAATTTCATTGTAGCCCATATGTCTCTGAATGAAAAAAGAATTTATAAATCCTGTGGTCTAGGTGGGAAAATGTTAAATACCAATATCTCGATATTGGTCTGAGTGGGATTTAAGTTTGGTGAGTGAGAGGATATGTCAAATAAAGATACTAAAAATTCCGTCAGCCATAAGTTGAATATTGCAACAGTTGGCAGCAAGAACAGGGTATGCCTTCCACCGGCAACTGTGGAACATCATAAAATTAACCCAGGCGACCATGTTGTATGGTTGAATGAAGTGGATAGAAAGGGAAGACCTTATTCAATCATGCATGCCGTGAAACCAGAAAATTTTGAAATTGATGCAGAACCGATTGAAGTAATAGAAGATACTTTCAAAAAAGAAACATAATCTTTCTGCATTGGAGAGGAGAATAAGTGAGCAAGCAAGCATTAGTTTACCAAGCAGAGAATATTTTGAAACAGTTAGCTGAGAATAATTTTAAATTATTGTTTTCCACGCATAATTTTCAATTGATGGGAATTGTCACTTGGGACAGAAAAGAATTGGATGAATCTCTAGGTGTCAAGCGACGGATGATTCGTGGTTTAAGGATAGGGAATGGAACTCCCCTCGCACCAGAAGAAATGGTTTTTGAGACATCGCTTCATAGGAAAAATCCCATGTCGGGGCAGTTGGATGATATCGTTGTTCATGAAGATGACAAAATAATTCTCATGGAACGAAAATCTTTCGAGTTATCTGATGATGAAGATAACTTTCAGTTCATGGCAAATATGCATTGGCTCAATAGAACTCAGCAACTACTGGATGAGATTGATGCCTCTGGTCGCAGGATAAATCGGCTGAACGAAGAAAAAGACGAATGCATGCTAGATGTCGAACATTATAAACGTGAAGCACAGACCGCAAAAGAAAAACAAAAGACTCAGACGGAAATGCTAAACAGATTGACAAGGAACAATGCGATTCTTCAAGAACGCATCGGAAATCTCGAAGCGTCATATTACCAGTCAAGAGCACGCAATCTTGCATATGAAGCAATGGTAGATGAAAAGATAGCGAATGCAACTGAAGAGGGAACGGTTCTAGCGATGACTTCCGATGATGCAATACTACATGCAGCTCAGAAGAAAGCAGAAATCTATCAGGCAATGCACGAGATAGAACCAGAGAGCATGGGGACAACGGATACATTGCAGGTCATCATGGAGGAAATCGAAGAGATAAAACAGGCAATAAAGCCACAATCAACTGGAGAAAAAACACCCGAAAAATCAAAACCAGCAGGTGAAACAACTCAATGACCGGAACACGCCTTTCGACAAGAACAGAACTGAAAGACAATCTGATGGATATCTATAGTTCTATAAATGAAGGAAGACCATTCGATGCTCTCAATTCTGTCGATTCGGCAGAACTGAATGTCACCGTTTATTTCAATACCAGAGGTTTAAACTGTGAACATTTTATTCCAATTTTTCAAAAAATCAGAGTGCTTCTTAGAAGATATTCCACTCGACCATTGTATAAAAGACAATTGTATGAACAGTTATTTACATTCAGCAATGAATTGAGAGCGACCTCGGTATCGAAAATGATGTCAAAAACAGACTCAGCAGACCCGATACTTTCTTTAAGATATATTGCTGATGATTTGATAGATGATTATTCTGCATTCAATCCTACGACTGGCGGGCAGGAAATTGTTGAACAGAACAGACAGATATTGGACTTGATAAAAGACGATTTGCTTGAAATGCGGGAACTCGAACCATTATTTCAAAATCAATCAGAAATTTTAAAAATGAAATATAATATCCTTCTCAAAGAGATTCACAAATGCTTGATGGTATTGCCACAGGCAAAAGACATCACCATTTCATCAACTACCGCAAAAACCTTCCGTACATATTTTGAAACATTATTTGCGGTATTAACAGATATCTTCGTTCCGGTTGAACAAAAAAGCGAAGGGGTGGCCGAAGAATCAACAGAGGAGCCGATTCCAAAAGAAAAGAAAAAACCAGTCGAAAGAACAACCGTGGAAAAAGAAAATGTTAACCTTGAAGAGTTAGAGAAAAAAGCAAAGGAGAGCAGATTGGATGGAACAAATATACCAGCGAGTTAGATTGGATGTACCGTTCAGATTATTTCTGTTGAAGATACTTGAGAGTCGTGCCTTGACATCATCCGATATCAAACGGTTGATGAAGGCAGATTATCCGACAAAACATTTTTCAAGACGGAGATTGGACCAGATATTGCATGATATGTCGGGAAAAGGACTGATTTCACGTAAATCAATAGAACATATTTCAAGTGATGATTTCTGTAGATATACATATACTACTACCCGATTTGGAAAGGAAAAAATTCGATATTATACGAACGCCTTGGGTGAAGAGTAAGATGCGTCGTAGAACCCCTAAAAAGGCATCTGATGTGCAAAAAATAAGCAGAGCAGAATTACGCAGAAAGGAGCGGGAAGAAAAAGAAGTACGTTGGTTTCAAAAGATGAAAGAGCGTGGTGGGCTTACTCCAAAACGTGCTAAGAAATGGGGGGACTCCTGCAATCATCCAGAATGCGAAAAATGGGCTGAGGACGAATGTGCGTATACTGAACGTGAAACAAAAGGCTGTTTTCAATTAATCGGAGTAGAACAAAATGCCAATTAAAATCGAAGAAGACAATTTTACTTTGGACATCAAAGATGTAGATGTTCTTACTGGTGAGTTGGTCATGTGTTATATAGAACACAAAATTAAGTTGATTATGTTCGATACAGAACACAAAACCAGCAAGATAGTTGAGTCATATAAAACCGAGCCAATACAAACAGATGCTCAGGAAATCCAAAAAAAGGAAGAACCACTAGAAAAACCTAATGATGTTTGGACTAAAAAAGATGATGAGGTGCTCAAAAAATGCTATCCAAGTATGTCAGCTCCAGACATTGTAAATAGCGAGGTACTCCCAAATCGCTCTGAGCAGGCAATCTATGACAGGGCAAATTTTCTTGGGATACACAAATTAAAACAAAATGAAAAAAAGAAGCATGGAAAAATTACCAATCCCCCGTTATTACTTCGTGCACCAAACAAGACGAAGATATTTCTGGACTGGCTGGAGGAAGAGCGGATAAAAACATTCAATCCAAAAGATTTTCTTTCAATGCATCAAGATGTGACTGAAACGGAGTTGACGAAGATAATTGCACATCAAATAGAACTGGCAAGATTGCAACAACTGAGTAATGATGAGCTTCGTGTTATTGGTTATAGGGGATAAACATGCCGATGATGGCTGATTTACCGGTGCTTGATTTCTTTTTCGAAAAAGATTGTCCAATCTGTAAGAGGGCGAGAGTACACATCATTGATAAGCTTAAAGGAAAAAATGTTGTCAGAATCAATCCAATAGATGTGGATGTCAATCTAGGGCGGGAAGAACTGGACTGGTACAATGCATTTTCAAAAGAAATGGATTCAGAGCCGACTCCGCTCTTTAGGTTGCATGACCAGCTTTTCGGGGAGAACAACTGGCAGTTCATTTTTCTGATGTGGAAAAAGAAACCAGCGACGTTGACGGAAGAAGTTCTTTCATCTGAAGAATATCTCGAAAAGCAAATCTATGATAAAATCAGGCAGATGAATGCCACATTGGTTCTCGAAGTCCAGCCATCGTATGAATTGGATGAAGCGATGTTCTTTTCATCAAGGAGGCTTGGTCTCGATGCCCGAATATATTAAGACAAATCGGATGGCATATACTCTTGAGGATGCAATAGAGCGTTCATCGAAAGAGAATGCAATGATTGTAAAATATGAATCGGGATTAAGAAAAGACTATATCGAATGGAATCCAGTCACAGAACATATGTTCAAACCACGTACAGACCCACGATACTTCAAGAATAAAACAGTCGTCATGAAATCTGGTGAAGAAGTGATGGGGAAAGAGCTTCCTCCAGACATGCTGACTGCCGGCATAAATCCTTTTATTCAGATTATCTACAAGATAGTAAAGCGGGGCGGGATAACATCACGTGAAGACATACTTCGTTCTCTTATCAATGATGAACGTGTATTCCAAGCATCAGATGAAAACACGATACCAATCATCGAAGGCATCTTGGATTACATGAATAAACCTGAAGACGTAGGTGGTGGGGGGTATCATCTATTGCTGCATAGTGGCAAATTGAAGGTCGGTTTCGAACTGCCAAAATCATATCATCTCGTCGAATATAAGAAAGGATATGACCCGTTCGAATATCACATCATGAGATTTGTTGAAGGGCGTGGAATGGTCAGCAGGGATGAAATCTATGAATACATCGTCGAATATCTGGCCTGGATGAAATCAGTTTCAAAGATAGATACATATATTGATAAATTGATGGAGAAAGGAAATCTGCGGAAAGTGCAAAGGAACTTCTTCAAATTTGTAAAACCTTTAGAGTCATTCAAATAGGTGGTGCGGAATAGGAGGGAGAATCCATGAGGGTATGGTGAGGGTGTAATCTCTTCGCCGAGAATATGCCCACCCCCCTCCGAATCACCACTGTGGTCTCAGTGGGATAAATTTATAAAGTGAAAACGGATATTGTATCGTAACGAATAAAGAAAATTGAGGAGAGAATTATGGTGTTTGGAAAAAAAGAGAATAGTACCGGCAGACAAGACATACTTGAGCTGGGAAAAGATACAGATGCCCAAACTTGTGAACGACTCGGTGGAACCATGGGAACAGATGGTAAATGCCGGATTGTACATGCAGGTGTAGGCGAAGATGGAGATGTTCATCTCAAAGTAACGAAGCGAAGCGGGCAGACACCTCCTCCAGCATAGATAGCATTAGATTAGAGGAGGAATGATGATTCGCTTTCGGTTGTCTTCGAAGAAAATATTTTGCTTGATATTAATAGGAGCATTGTTATTTCTTCCAACAGTTTCAGCGTTCAATGTCACTATATCGCCAGGGCGATTCAGATTTGCAGGTAATGCAAGAGACATCTTCACACAGATAGTAACTCTATCCAATCATGAGAATACAACACTGATAATCAATGTGACTTATGTTGCAAACGGGTTAGTCGTAGTCCCGCCTTCATTTGTTATAGGACCAAATGCAACAAAGGATTTGGGTGTAGTATATACAATGCAAAACCAGTCATCGGGGAATGTGACTTTTGCATGGGCAAATAATAATAATACACTCAATGTCTACATAATTTTTGATGGAACTGGACAACCGATTCAACCAATAGGCAATGCGTCTGTGAATTTTTTCCCTCCAGCTCCAGTGTCTGGGTCAGACCTGGCAATATACTTTACAGGAAATTATAAAGGAACGAATGCCAAAGGATTTCTTTACGTGAATAATTATCTATATAGCGTTGATATCACGGGCGGTCTTGGCATAATTACTCTTGATAAAAATGCATATGGAACTGCAATGCTGTATATATTCGGCAATTCAATTTCAGATGCGGATTCCATGAAGGTATTTGATATTGTAAAGAAACCAGATACACTTGTAACAATAACAACTCCGGCAACTGCAACAGTCGATGATGAAGTAGCTGTTATCGTCAAAAGCGGAGATGAACCGATTGGGAACATGGATGTGACCATAACAAGCCCTACGAACCAAAGAGAAATATATGTGACTGATAATCTTGGAAAAATATCTTTCACTGCCAACGAAGAAGGGAAATGGAAATTGTCTGCAACAAACGAAGGGCAAACGGCAACAGCTAATGTCGTTGTAACATATGGTACATTGGCATTGGGTATCGCAGAAGAAAACCCACCAAAGATTGGAGATACGATTACAATTATAACAGAACCAAATGCAGTTGTAGATGTAGAGATAGACAATATGCCCGAAGGGCAATTCACTGCATCATCAGATGGTTTCATTCTTTTCAATGTCGTAAAGGGAGGACACTACACACTGGACGGTAATCTGAACAAATTGCGTGGGACATATTCGTTTACGGTTCCTGGAAAAGCGGAAATCGTCCTTTTAGATTCGACAACTCACATGTCAGTCCAGGCAATCGAAAAAGACAAAAGATATACCGTCCAAGCAACGGATTCATCTGGTCAAATATTGACGGGAGTGGATTCCATATGGATTTCAAATCCAACGGGAACAAAGGAACTATTGCCATTGATTGAGGGCGTAGCGATGTGGTCTCCAACGCTCACTGGTTCATACATTCTTTCGGTCAGCGAGACGGCAACGACTGCCAGCAATTCACGTTATATATTGATAAAGCCGTCTGCAGGCGATTCTTTTTGGATTACGGCAATTGGTATTGCCATCGCTTCGTTTCTGCTTATATTTGTTATTTTGCTGCTTTATTCGAAGAGAAGAAGGATACCTTTAAATATTCTTCTTGGTTCACTGCTTCATAGGCAAAAACGAGTCGAATTACCGATTGGATAGAGGAAGATGCAATGGCCTTACGTGGACATGTAAAAAAAGAAATAGAACGAAAAGTGAGGAATTGCGTCATCGAAGATGGGCTGTCTCCAGAGAAGTGCGTAGAGCAGATAGAGGAACATTATGAACTTGACAAAGATGACAGGCTGGAAATATTGGAGATGGCAAAGGGAATCGGTAAGATGAAATAATATAAAATAGGAGGAAAAAACCAAATGACAAAAGCTGAAATAAATGATGAGATAAAAGAAGCAATTAGAGCATGCATCGCAGACAAGAAGAACCCAAACAATTGCATAGAGAAGGTCTTGACCGAGCACGACATACCACTGGAAAAGAAAGACGACATCTTGATATCAATCATCAAGAACAATGCTGGACCTGACCAGCCGTAGAGGGGAGTTAAATGGTTAAACAAGTGACGGACGAAATCAAAGACGAAATCCGTGCATGCATCACCGATAAAAAGAACCCCGACAAGTGTATCGATGGAGTGTTGGAGGAACATGATATCGATGTCGAGCAGAAGGCAAAAATCCTCACCAAGATGCTGAAGGAAGACAAGTAGGTCAAATTAACCCCTGATTAAATTCAGGGGCTTGCTATCTGACGGGATGGCTGTAAGATTTGACTACCCTGAGACAAAAAAGAGGAAAAAATGTCTACGAGACAAGAACTAAAAGAATGTCAGGACGCTCCACTAATCCTGACCGCTTCGGCAGAATCGTTCAATGCCACGAACGACCAAAACAGCAGTAGCCCTGCTGTTCGTTCTAAGTCTTTGTCTCATTGGGGAAGTGGGTGTAACTCCCAAAAGGGAGCCAGTATGTCTGGGCATTCAGTATTCATACTGGATGTTAACGGGAAGCCTTTGACACCATGCAAACCGTCAAAAGCACGAAAACTTTTAAAGGGCAATCAGGCAAAACCAGTCTGGAACAAGTTCGGATTGTTCGGTATTCAGATGCTTGTAGAAACAAGGAAAGAGATGCCAACGTCCGCCCTCGGTATTGATTTTGGAACGAAGTTTGAGGGATATTCTGTTGTCGTTGGGAAAGAAAACAATCTATCCGTAATGTGGAAACTGCCTGACAAGAAAAAACTTGTCAAGAAGTTGACAGAACGAAGACAGTTGAGACGGGCGAGAAGATGGCGGACTTGCAGACGAAGGCAATGCAAATCTGATAATCGTGAGAAAGACGGTTTTATTGCTCCTTCGCAATTGATGATGATACAGAGCCGTTTGAAAGCAATTAGAGAATTCTTTCGATGTTATCCTATTGATGTTGTTGCTGTTGAAGATGTGCGTTTCAACCATAGAGACAACCGTTGGGGCAAGAACTTCTCAACGGTTGAAATTGGCAAAAAGAAACTCTATGACTGGATTAGGAAACATGCTTATTTGACATTTTATCTTGGTGTTGATACTGAAGCCTTGCGGAAGAGATATAGCTACAAAAAATCAAGCAATAAAAGTTCTGAGATTTTTAACAGCCATTGCTCAGATGCATTGGCTATTGCAATTGATTTGTATGCACAAAATTATATAGAACCAGGGCAGTTCATTGTCATTGACGATATGTACAGACCAGTGAGACGGCAGTTGCACGACACTCAGCCATCCGAGGGTGGCATCAGACATCCTTACTCAACAGGCAATTTCAAGGGCACCAGAAAAGGAACGATGTGCAATCTTGGTCAGATTTGCGGTGGAACAGATAACAGGTTTTATGTGCGGGATTGGGACAACAAAAGAACTGGTGTCGCCCAGAGCAAAATTCAATGGCTGTCCCATCGATTCAAGACGAACATCCAATTCCTCTACTGGTTGAAACCAGTGGTATCCTTGGACGGTGTTTTATGATTCCTGCTTCAATTAAAAATCAGGTTCTCACTGACGTGCGGGCATGCATTACGGAAGAGGGAAAAGACCCTGAGCAATGCATCATAGATGCCTCCAGACGACATCGCTTGTCAAAAGAGCAATCAACGGAACTGGTGGAACTGCTCGCAGAAGACGAGGACTGATTCCTCTCTTTTTTCTTTTTTTTGAAACAAACAATTTTATATCCCCAATCATATTCTATATTGCATGGTTAAACAGGTTGCTGGGACAAGCCAGTGGAGAAAACTGATTTTTACTAAAGAGCATTCTGATACATATGGTGCTGTCTGGAAAATTTCTGCATGGAAAGGTCTCTTTTGGATTCTGTCAATCCTTATAATACTCATAATCATCTATTCGTTCTCAGTTCAAAATCAGACTGGATATTTCCAGAATACAATATTCTATGCAATCTTGACCATGGTTGTCATCCTTGCTATTTGGGTGGCCGGTAACTTCATTTGGAAAGCAAGAGAATTCGTAATCGGCTTTCTTCTAGCCCTCCCCATTATTTTCGTTTTCTATGCGGGAATGGGCTTCATCTTATCATTCATTGGATGGCATTTCAATTACGGTCCAGTGACTTGGATTATGATTGTAGCAGTCTCTATGATGGGGGCAAGGAGACTGGATGGAAGTCTTGACAAAAAAGATTTATTCTTTGGTATCATGGTCTTCATCATCTTTGTAGGCGGGAATGCACCAGTATTTGAAAACGGTTTAGGTTTCTTTGCAAAATTCGATGAATTTATTAAAATGTTAACTGATATCTTGTCAAAAATCATTCATCCTGGTGATTTAGTAGCAAAATAAAGATTGGTGAGTCTACTCAAGCAAAACTGAAAGTGTTCTGATGAAATATTTTAGCTTATTTAGTGGTATAGGAGGTTTCGAACTTGGTATTGAAAAAGGTGTTAATGTCTCATACAAAAGCGAATATAAGGAAAAGAATACAAGATGCGGATGTAGCATGGACACTGGACGGAACGGGAACAAAACAATATCTGATATTGGATGGGAACAACAACAATATTTTGAAAAAAACAATAGCAAAATCATTGAGAACAAACGAAAGGAGTTCAACAGTTGGAAATGTGTTGGTTTTTCAGAAATCGACAAGTATGCAATCCAAATCTACAAAAAACACTTCCCCGAACACAAAAACTATGGTGATGCAACAAAAATCAATACAAGAGAATTACCAGATTTTGACTTCTTGGTTGCAGGATTTCCTTGTCAAGCATTCTCTTATGCTGGAGGACGAAAAGGATTTGACGATGCAAGGGGAACTCTCTTTTTTGAAATCGCAAGGATTCTCAGAGACAAAAGACCCAGATATTTTCTGCTTGAAAACGTTAAAGGTTTATTATCTCATGACGAAGGAAAAACTATCCAGAAAATGTTTGGGGTTCTTACCGACCTACGGTATCAGTTTGAATGGCAGGTTCTTAATAGCAAAGACTTTGGGGTTCCCCAGAGCAGAGAACGCATATTCATTGTCGGATATTCTGGAAACGAATGTAGACCAAAAATATTTCCTATCCAAAACTCAGAAACAATTTATACTAAAAAGAACCATGGAAAACGAAAAGAACGGGCGAGGGTTCAAAGCAAAATTGCTCCAACGATAGATGCACGATATGGTTCTTTGAGAAATGCTGGCGAGCCATATATAATCCATAACATTTATGGAGGTTTCAAGGAAGAAAAACCAAGAGAATTTAAAGAATATTCTCCAACTATCAGAACGCCACAGGGTGGGGGTCATATACCAAATGTTGTCGAAGGAATGCAAATAAGAAAATTGACACCAGTAGAATGTGAGAGACTTCAGGGATTTCCAGATAATTGGACGGGGGGGGGTATTTCTGATACACAAAGATACAAATGTATTGGCAATGCTGTAACCGTGAATGTGGTAGAAGCAATTATACGAAAATTGATAGAGGGTGCGGTGCAAATGCGGAGTAAATGCGGTGCAAAAACCGTCTGATTTTCAGAAAAAGCCCAAAACACACATAGTTTTATATACTTGATTAGAAAAGTTCAATCAGCCAACAGGGGAGAAACTTTTATCTGGCCTAAAAAATATCCAAAAATCAGCACTTTTTTTGGAATGGAGATTAAATAGCTATCGATGCCTTTATAAACTCAACAGGAGAAAATGATATATAGTTTGCACGACAATATAGTACTATGATTGGAAAATCAAATCTCAAAGGAAAAAAGGTAGAGTATCTCGACGATGATGGGAAGTGTCGATGCAAAACAGTTCTACAAATAGCAGGCAATACTCTGACGGTTGCAAACAAAGCAAAGATAGGAACTAAACGATGCCAATGGAGCAAAGAACGAATACATCCTGATAAGAATAAAATCTTCGGTGTTTACTATCGAAATAAGATGGTGGAAATAGATTGGAGCAGGGGTGCATAGATATGTGCAGGTTCCTGTACATATCTGACGAGAGTATATATAGCATGAATGACAAAATAGGGAGTAAAGGTGCATAGCAATGGAATCGAACGAACCAATACCTACTGTTTCAATTCCTGTTCGCAAGTACCATCGATATGAACGAGGTCTTGAATCTATAGAACGAAGGCATCTTGCAAGTGGACGAATGGCGAGTCTCGTCAAAAAAGCCTCAGCGAGATATAATGTCCAGTTTCGCATACCAGATTTCCGTCCTGTGTTTATTTCAAAAAAATTGAAAAAATACGGCGGTCTTTTCTGCGGTGACAAAATAAAGATTGCAATAGATGTTGCAAAGAGCAGATGGGCTAATGGAAATACTCTCTGGCATGAAGTCGTTCATTCATTTATCAGTGATAATTGGCTCATCTATCAAAATTCAAATACTAATATTACATGGGCTGATTACAAACCATTTGAACGGAATATATTCAGGATGGCAATCAATGATGGCTCGCATCACAGCCAGAATTGGAAATTGATGTGCGGTTGCACCTTTTGGTGGAAGACGGTCAATAAGCAAAAAGAAAAATTCTGTCCAAGATGCAACATGTATATTATAAGTCCAACTGAATTCAAGAAGCTCAAGAAGATTGCAGAGCTAGGTTCCAGGAAATTTCACATTGATATTACTAAATATAAGCCATGGCAATCAAACGAGAGGATAATAGAATGATTTGCAGGCTCTGTGGGAAGCAAACAAGGAACGGTCAAGATACTTGTTTCAGTTGTCATGTTATGACCTGCGATTCCTGTTTCTGCGAATGTGAACCGAAACAAATAGCCTGGAGGCGGGCAAACTTCTGGAAAAGGATATATCTTGAAGAACCATGTGGTTGTAATCAAATATATAAAATGGAAAAGATTTTTAAACAAGAATTTGATACTAGATATTGAGGAGAGAATTGTCCAAAGAAAAAAAAGATATTCAGAGTGAGATATACCATTTTATCGAAGATACTTGTTTAGAAAATAATCAAGAAGGAGTTGTCCTTCAGGTAATCCTGGATAAATTTAGTGATAAATACAAATGCTCGAAGACCACAATCACCCGATATCTTGATGAATTGGTTCTCAAGCGAAGTCCGTTTCATTTGCGAACATGGTATGATAAAAGCAGATACTATGGCATATGGACTGTCTCACGGTCAACGATGATTGCCATGGGCATATCCATTGTGATACCGATAATTGTTTTAGTTGTTGATATAAATTTTCTGCATTATTCCATTATAGACAAGACAATATTTGCAATAATCGGATTCTGGATTGGTTTTTTCTTCCATCCTTTCACAAAATCGAAACAATAAACTTTATAAACTGGACAAACTTTTTCAAAGTGTAGACTCCACATCTCCTGCTTTAACTCATACTTTACTCCTCCTATGCAAGTAAAGAAAAATGAAATGTGGAGTCTGCATTTCTTCAGAGTATATAAGCTCACTATGCATTATAGGTCTCAGGTGGTAAAAGAATGAGTAAAAAATCATCGGGAAAAACTGCCGTCTGGATAATAGCTATCGTTTTGGTAGCTGCTATCGTAGGTGGCGGAACGTATATGTGGTACGACACGCAATTGAAGGCACAGCAACAAAGAATAACCAGTCTACAGAGCCAAGTGGCTGCAGGGGCTGTAACTGGAAACCCAGCTTATCTTGAACTGACTGAAGCAGGCGGATTCGATTTTAGAGTCGGAATCGACGCTAACGGTGGAGTCGCTGCGGATGATACAGCGAACAGTATTATAGCTGGTATAGCAGCTCCGACATTGGCTATCGAGAACCTGGATACAAACGATGCTGCAACGAATGTGTATATTACCATGTGGGACCCAGAATCCCAAGTTGGCGGTATACCTGTATCACTGGAAGATACAACCCTATCGTTCTATGTGACATACAATGGCGTACTTATTCCGCTTTATCTCAGCGTAGCTGAAGTAGGAACGTACAGCAACGGTGTCAACATCGGAACAATCCCAGTCGGCGGAGCCGTATCTGCATTGACATTCTCTGCAATAGCTGATGCTGCTGCAGATGACACATATGATGACAGTCAAGCAACATACACTATCCATGCATATATTTATCAAGCAGATGCAGGGTCATCGCAACCAGCTTCCTGGACACTATCTACTTAGATAGATAGAACCTAAAAATCAAAAACTCGGTAAGGATTTCCTTACCAATCTCTTTTTTTATTTTTTTTCTTCAAATCCCACTTTTGTCACTTCTCCCAGCCAATATTTATAAAACGTATAACGATATTCTGTTAAGGGATTAATATGCGAAAACGATTGAAAAAGAATTTATCAATAGGCTTGATTACTACATTCCTTGTCGTCGTTCTCATAGTTTCAGCTTTGCAATTGACTGGATTTATACACATTCTGGCCGTCTCAGATTATAATACGGGAATCAGTCCTGACCAAATCAATTACTGTAATACTCAACGTTTTTGGCAAGATTGTTGGAATGGTCAGGCAGTACCTGGAACTGGATATCCCAATCAAGAGATGATGCCCGATGTCAAATATATTACATCATTTAGTGGGGCAACAGGTGATGATGCATTAAGTGAACGAATCAGTATTGTAGGGAATCTATATGAAGATGACTGGGTGGAAGTAAGCCATCCAAACAGAGGATATTACAGTGTTTATATCAGAACTGACCCACAAGACCCGAATTGGCAGCAGATTGTAGGATGGACATGGAGTGACCCGCAGAAGGTAATTGTTACTGGTGGAACAGGATGGAGGACATGTAATTATAATCCGCTAGGTGGAGCAGCCCAGGAGATTTGGATTTCACCCATAGAAATTCGTTTAAAAGGTAGTATTGTTGGGGCAATCAAAGTTGAAGCAACATATGAATTTTCAGGTCTTATATCTACATGGCAAAAAACAATGTCAATTGATTATGCATATCTCGCTTCTGGAAACGGAAAAATAAACGTAGAGGGCTATACTCAGCAAGATGTTCCGATGTTTGAAATCGGGGATACAGTGCCGATTTATGTAGAAGCGGACTATAGCGGTGCAACTGCAAGTGACACTGGACGCTGGCAATTATGGGCATTCCCATTGCGTGGCGGTTCTGGTCGACTATTAAACGAATGGAATTATGATTATTTCCGTGAGACATATCAGTGGACATTGCCATCGGATGCATGGGTGAGAGGTGCAACGACAAGTAAATGGAGATTGGAATTGCGTAATACATTATTCTCGACTGATGCTGTGATGATTAACACAATAGATGTCAAGGCAAACGCCCCGCCAACACCGACGATAAGCACATCTCCAGATGTTCCGCAAGTGGGACAAGCGATTACGGTGACAATGAGTGCAAATACAAATGCCAACACAAACGAAAGAATATTGAAATTTATTGTGCGTGGTGTATATCTTGATAATAATTTTCAATTTGTTTTGAAAGATGTTACTCCAACTCCAGGTACGGCAGACCCGTATACAGCAACCACAACAATAACGCCTCCACGGGCTGGAAGATTCAGGCTACAAGTATGGGCACATGATGTTGCGGGAAGAGAATCAGAAGTCCCTGCGGAGAAAACAATCGAAATGCATGAAGGTAATTACAGACTGACTGTAACGGTTTATGACCAATACAATAGTTTTGTAATAACTGGAGCAACAGTCGCTCGAACCGGCGGGGAATCAAAAACAACGGATTCACTGGGTAGGTGCTGGTTTGATTTAAATCAAGGCTCATACGAATTCCAAATACAAAAGCAAGGTTATCGTGCCGTAACACAGTCATGGACGATTGCAAGCGACAAGGACGTTTCCGTGTATCTAACAAGAACGACAAATACCTGGGATTTAGATGTTACTGTAAAAGATAGCAATGGTAGTACGGTTTGGGGTGCAACTGTAAAAGTGGGCGGGACAGAAAAACTCACAGACCAGACTGGAATTGCAAATTTCAGAGACCTTGCTGAAGGCGATTACATTGTAACTGCTGAAAAAGGAACAAAATCGGGAGAGCAAGATGTAACTCTTGACCGGTCAAAATCCATTTCGATTACAATCAAAGAAGGCGGTGGTGGAGACGGAGAACTAGATTCTATGACACTTCTTCTCTATGCTGCAGCAGCAATAGGCGTACTCGTTGCCATAGTTGCAGCATATTACTACATGAAACGAAAGAGACAGGCTGGAAGATAACGGAGATGGATTGATGCAAAAAAAATGCGAAAAGGGAATGCATAAAGTTGATATCCTTGGTTGTGTACCAAATAGAATGAAATTGCTTCCATTCCTGGATAAATTCAATGTTGAGCCAACAGATTTGCATTACAATATCGAAACGTCATGGTCTGATTATGAACGTGAACATCAGCGTGCAAAAGACAAGGGAAAACTTTATGATAGATGGTTCAAAGAAAACAGGGATTGGATTAAACCCATCGTTGCTGAGGTTGCAGAGAGGGATTATAAAGTAAAAATTATCTGATAAGAAGATTTGAAATGTCGAAACTAAAATGCTGGAAACGTGAAGATAAGGGAAATACAATACGATTTAGAAATAAAAAAGACCAATCACTGACATATGAAATACGTAAAGTTCATGAAGCAGATAGAGAAGACTTTGGAGCAAAATATTATCATTATCTATTGGTAAATGGACATAGCCCTGATGATGCTTGTGTTGTCAATCGTCATTTTGCACATACGAAGAGAGAAGCAATATCTGAAGCACAAAAATATATGAAAGACCATGATACGTGTTAAGGGGATTTGAAGATGAAGCGAAAAAAATACATTTCGAACTGGACCATATTTGCAATAGGTCTTACCTTTCTTTTTATTACTGGACTTGTTGGCTCTTTCCTTTGCAGTCCAGCAAATAACAGCGATGTCGCACGATGGGTCAAGACCAATTACTTTCCGGCAGATGAATTCGCAACGATATCGATAATGGATGCAAGCCCGCAGGCAGTATCATCTGCTGAATACAAAGGAAGCACGTCATCTGCCTGGGTGCTATCGACTATTTTTGCTGTGATTGCATTTTTAATCGGATTTGTGATACTTGCAAAGGAGAGGGGCTATTTTGGATAGAAAATTTATACTGATTGGATTGTTGCTCATTTTTCTTTTAAGTTCATCCATTGTATCCGCAGATACGATATACAAAGCGGGAGATACGATTAAAATACGAACTCCTCCTTCTGGATTTGGTCACACCGCTCTGCAAAAGCCAAAATATATGTTATATACGCTGTACAATCCATCAGGTGAGATTGTTTTCGAAGAAAATCATCCCCTGATTTATGTTCATGAGACAGTTGGACCAGGAATAGCATATGAATATTATGACGAATATGAAATGCGAATTCCTGCTTTTTCTCAAGTGGGAAAATGGAAACTGAGTAAAACATTGCATAGCGAAGTTCTTTGGGTACTCGATTCACCAGATGTAACAAAGGATTTAATATTTGAAGTCGGGGAATCAAATCTTTTAGAAAATCTACTTGCACCATGGTATTTCACAAAGGATATGGGCCTGTTCATTGGGCGTATCAGTGGAGGTTTGCCATTTCATCCATATTTGATTGGGGTAGTCATAGGCATAATCATAGCAGTCGTTCTTATTGTAAAAGTTGTTGTTAATCTTGCTGTTCCATTGAACGGAACGAAAAAGAATGGAGCGAGAAAATGAAGAAAATTAAGAATTTGAATAAAAAGGCTGGTTACGTCATAATTGTAACAATAATGATAGCAGTTATATTGTTGAGTGTTGGATATCAGACGGGAGTTTTTGGACCGCAATTAACATATGACCCGATGGTTTCCATACAAAATATGGGAACATCAGAAAACCAAAATTATGGAATGGCTCAATCATTTGTCATTCCTGCAGGGTTTACTAAGATAGGGGAACAAGTTACTTACAGCGTGGCATGGTGGGCACTTAGCGGAGGGGGCTTCAAATGCGGTATTTCAAGAACTAAAACTCTTACAGAATCTTCTTGGTCATTGTCACATTCGGGTACTGCGACTGAAGGAATTCATACAGTAAATTTTGGAGCCACTGTAGATTGCATTCCTGGTGAAACTTGGTATTTTATACTTAAACCAGCTTATGCTCCTAACTCAAGAATCAAGTTTCATCATTCCGTGGAAAATGCTTATACGGGAGGAACGGGATTTCTTGTAGCAAGTGACGGAACCACTTTCAATCAGCAACTGTGGGACCTTTACATGGTTGTTTATGGATATAAGGGTACAAGTCCCATGGCATCATTTACATGGAGTCCAGTCTCGCCAAAAATATATGATGTTGTAACTTTTGATGGAAGTTTATCAACAGATGCATCTCAGTATCGATGGCGGTTTGAAACTACAGGGTCTTGGTCGGGTTGGTCTTCCAATCCAATAGCTACATATACTTATACAACCCAGGGCAGTAGAACTGTGGGATTAGAAGCGAAAAATCAGTTCGGTTCCACTGTTTGTTATAATACGATTACAGTAAACCCCTTACCACCTCCTCCACCCCCCCCGCCAACTGACTCTGATAATGATGGAATACCAGATAGCACAGATAATTGTCCATATGCCTATAATCCTGGTCAAGAAGATTCAGATGGCGATGGAATAGGTGATGCCTGTGATACAGGGCCGTCTAGCTATACTGCAACTATCTCCGTGGTAGATTATACAACCTATTCTGCGATTGAAGGTGCAACAATCTCTTGTAGCGGACAATCAAAGACAACCGATGCACAGGGAATAGCAGCACTGTCACTTGTTTCAGGTCCATATACTGCTTCAATTTCAAAGACAGGATATTCAACTGCTACAAAGGCATTTACTGTAGGTTCACAGGATATTGCCGTCTCTGTGTATCTTACGGCGACTGGCGGAGGCGAAACTCAGCCAGGACAATACACAATGACTGTAGAAGTGCTTGACGGTACATCTTATCTGCCATTGCCGGATTCAGCAGTTGTTTGCGGTGGAACAGAAGGGACAACCGATGCACAGGGAATGGCAACATTCAGCAAAATACCAGGGACATACATCGTTTCAATTGCAAAAATCGGGTATGTAACTGATTCACGGACAGTAACCGTAACGACTTCTGATGTTACTGCCACTTTTGATATGGTTCCGTCAACAGGAGACGGTGGTGGCGGAGGTGGAGCTGGCGGTGAAGAAGAAGGCCAAGGCATTCTTGGCATGAGTTATGAATATCTAATATTGATTGCCATAATCATATCTGCCATCTCGATTGGAGCTGTAGTTGCATTTAAAAAACTTAAAAAGAAGTGAAGAACAATAATGCCGAAAAAGATAATGATGCAGAGAATAACAATGTACGTAACGATAATTGCATTAATTGCATTCCTATTTACAATTGTTCTTTATCAAACAGGAATCTTGGCACCAGCGATTCTTTCGTCCAATGCTAAAGGCAGAATAACGGGTATGCTAAGTATACCTTCTGAAGTGTTGCCTGGGCAAACAGTGACTGTTCGAGTTCTGGTATTCAATGATGGAGAAGAGGGACAATTGAATTGCAAGTGGGTAAATAACCAGACTGGCGAACAATTAGCTGAACAGTCAATACCGTTTCCAGCAGATAGGGGTGCGACCTTCACATCGTCGATTACAGTTCCATCTGCTCAAATGGGGAGTTTCATCGTTTGTGCCTATGTCAGTCACGATTCAGCTCTTGATGATACCAGATTATTGGTGATGCCCATCAGCATTGTTGGGCATAGAGTTTTCATCAAAGTATTGGACAATAAGACGCATGTGGGAGTTGCCGGTGCGGAAGTTAATCTTGGGGCCGAACAGAAAAATACAAATGCTGTCGGTGAAGTGATATTCGTTACATCTCCAGGAACTTATGGTATTTTTATCCATCATCCAGATTATTGGAATTATGGTTCTCGTCCTGGAGAAGACATTATTGTTTCCAATTCTGATATTACAAAAATACTCTATATCAATCTATTCAAAGAAGGAACAGACGAAACTCAACCACATGGAATACCAGGATTCGAAGTTCCTATTTTTATTATTTCAATCGGAGCAATATTGTTATTGATAAGAAGGAAAAAACATGCCTAGTATGTCTGAATTGATTCCAAGTTTGCCAAAACTTCCAAATGCGGGAAAAGGAGTATTCAATATGATTGTCTTATTGGGCATGATACTATATGTCATCAGCCCGATTGATTTGATTCTGGATGTTCTTTTTCCAGTCGGTTTCATTGATGATGCTCTAATCCTACTTGCAGGTTGTTCGTATCTGGGCTTTGATTTCCTAAAGATGATTGGAGCGAGAAAATGAAGAAGAAAGAGAAGCAAAAAATAATTTTAAAGGCAGCAGTAATCATCGGAATTATCTTGCTTGTCGTTTCAGGTCTATTTGTGACGGGCATTATTTCACCTTTGACAACAGAAACAATATTCGTAGATACAAGAAACTGTAGCAGTTCAGCCCAATGGACAATAGAACAGAATGATGTTTTTGCTCAAAAAATTGTAATACCTACTGGGATAATTTTCCTTAGACGAGGAGATATTGCGGGAATAACACGTTTTCAATATGGTTGTCCAGGTAATGTTATCTGTGGTATATCTGCTCAATTGAGTGATAATCCGGATAATTGGATAACTCATACAACTGTTCCAATATCTAGCTCTACAACGATTGAAATGCAGTATGATGTGCAGTCTGGTCAAACATATTATTTGATGATGAAAGCCACCACGCCAGGAAATTGTGGCAAATTTTATCTTTCGTTGGGTGGACCAGAATCTTGTTATGCTTCGGGTACTGCTTGGTGTAAAAAAAGCGGGCAAAGTTGGCAAGAATATCCAACTTTAGATTTGAAATTTTATTTGCAAGGCATCATCGATTACGGTGTCACTTTTGAAGTTCTTTCGGCTGGTGCATATCCAGACCATATCACAGCAGGACAATCATCAAATTTTATAGCTACAATAAAATCTACAACTGGTGGAACATGCAATGTTGTTTGTTATGGGAATAGAGACACAAAAACTGTTTGGGGAACGCAAACCATAACGCTAGCTCAAAACGAACAGAAAACAATAACATTCACAAAAACAAATATTCCTGTTGGGACATATCCGATGTCGATAGAATGTCAAATTGGCGGTCAGGAAGAAGCTCACAAAACTTTTACATTATGGGTTACTTCATCATCTCCACCTCCACCCCCTCCACCCTCGGATGCCGATGGAGATGGGATACCAGATAGCACAGATAATTGTCCATATGCCTATAATCCTGGGCAGGAAGATTCAGATGGCGATGGAATAGGTGATGCCTGTGATACAGGGCCGTCTAGCTATACTGCAACTATCTCCGTGGTAGATTATACAACCTATTCTGCGATTGAAGGTGCAACAATCTCTTGTAGCGGACAATCAAAGACAACCGATGCACAGGGAATAGCAGCACTGTCACTTGTTTCAGGTCCATATACTGCTTCAATTTCAAAGACAGGATATTCAACTGCTACAAAGGCATTTACTGTAGGTTCACAGGATATTGCCGTCTCTGTGTATCTTACGGCGACTGGCGGAGGCGAAACTCAGCCAGGACAATACACAATGACTGTAGAAGTGCTTGACGGTACATCTTATCTGCCATTGCCGGATTCAGCAGTTGTTTGCGGTGGAACAGAAGGGACAACCGATGCACAGGGAATGGCAACATTCAGCAAAATACCAGGGACATACATCGTTTCAATTGCAAAAATCGGGTATGTAACTGATTCACGGACAGTAACCGTAACGACTTCTGATGTTACTGCCACTTTTGATATGGTTCCGTCAACAGGAGACGGTGGTGGCGGAGGTGGAGCTGGCGGTGAAGAAGAAGGCCAAGGCATTCTTGGCATGAGTTATGAATATCTAATATTGATTGCCATAATCATATCTGCCATCTCGATTGGAGCTGTAGTTGCATTTAAAAAACTTAAAAAGAAGTAAAGGTGATTGAAATGGTGCGATGGAAAGCAAAAAGAATATTTCACAACTTATCTCCAAGGACATGCAGGGAACTGGGTGGGATTCCCGACAATAAAGGAAAATGCACGATTTATTATAATAAAAAAGGGAATATTATAAAAAGAAAAGAGTGATTGAAAAATGGTAAGATATCTAATATATGATAAAGATGTAGTGCAAAAAAAAGGGCTTGACAAAGGATTTCTTCGTTCTGTTCCAACAAAGAGAGATGCAGATGTGTATGTAAGCAATTGCCCTCCCTGTTACATAATAAAAAAAGTATCCAACAAACAATATAAAGAAATGCTCAAGAAGAGACGGTAATTAAAAAATGAAAGATGCTAACGTCTGCAAAAAGGGCGAAACGAAGATTGACGGGCAATGCCCTAAAGGTACAATGAAAACAGCAATGGAAGTTAAAGAGTGGATAAGGAAGTTTCAAGACGAGCACCAGCATGGAAACACAACAGTAGATGTTACTGACGACGGCATACTTATAACAAACACACATTGCATGTGCCAGGCTTACAAGATTGTAAAAGGATAAGATAAAGGATGAGTGATTGAAAAATGAACAAAACAGAATTATGCAAAAAACTTGATGAATATATCGAAGATGAGACTAACGATGTTTCAAAATACGGTAGATTTAAGCATCAATTTGGTGATATGTATCCACTGGCTATTGTCAATAGCCTTGCAATAGACGAAGACAAACATGCAGGTTTACTCAGGGAGATTAAAGCTCAAGTTTGTTAAAAATATTTATGGTGAGGAATAATGCCAAAAAGAATTACAATACCTGCAATAATAATTAGTATCTATTTTATCTTTCATGGTGCTTTGTACATTACATGTTCGCTATTTTTCAATGGAGTTTGGAATAGCATTTTCAGCTTTCTTTTTGGTAATGCAACACTGTCATCGATATTCTTTTTGCTTCCAATAATTCTTGGGATTCTGTACATCTCGGCTGCATTCGGTCTTTTGTTTGGCAATCATTGGGCACGAATTCTTCTCTGGTTGCTTTGCGTACTAGGAATTTTCCTAGAATTCCCACTAGGAACAATAATCTCCATTGCCATTTTGATTTATTCTTTTGTTCCATCATTTTCAAAGGTATTTTCGTCTAAGATAAACAAGAGTTCCTTCCAGATAGGCGGTATGGTGATAATTGTAATCGGAATTGTATCGTTCCTCATCGTTTCTGGAGTAGCTTCAGGATTTTTGAGTTTTGCAACATATTCAGTTAGTGGATATGGTCTGTCGGAAGATACACCTGAAAGCAAAATTGTCAATATCACGCAAAGAGTAGGAATCACGGATGTTCTACTCGAACTTACTGCATCTACAGACTATGCGATAGAACAGCAGGACGCTCTTCTTGCAAATATAGCTAGATATATCATTAAAGTCAAGCAACGGTTCACAGAGGCATCTAACGGCATGATAGTGACAATTGAAGCATCGAATCTTTTGGAAATAGCTAAAGATAAAAATATTGCGAAGATATATTCCTTAAATCCGTCTTTTCAGTTTCTGCCAGATGAATTATTAATCGATACGTCCCAAAGTTATGCATCATTGCAATTAAATGTAGAGGCTTTGTGGAAGCAGGGCATAACGGGAAAAGGGATTACTGTTGCAGTCATGGATACGGGGATAAAAGAAGACCATCCCGATTTGCAGCGTGATGGAAAAAGCATTGTTGTCGGAGGGTTGCATCTGCATGGAGAATATGTACACGAACACGGAACGATGGTTGCATCATGCATTGCAAATCAGAATGAAACTTACAAAGGAATTGCACCCGATGTCAATCTACTCAATATAGAAGTATTTCAGTGGCAAACGATTGGTGGCATCAGATATCTTACTGCAACGAATGCTGATATATTGCAGGGATTTGAATTCATTGCCAATTGGAAGAAAATCACTGGGGATTTTGTTATTCTGTCATGCTCATGGGGCGTATCTACTCAATCATGGAAACATGATGCAGATATTTGTACCGAAGCCGTGAACCGGCTTGCAATGCAATACAACATCCCAGTTATTGCTGCAGCAGGCAATAGCGGGCCTAAAACAATGCCCTATACTCCGATTCCATATCAAATAATGTCTCCAGGTGGGGCAAAAAATGTACTTGCCGTGGGGGCTGTAAATAATAATAATGGCATTGCATCATTCAGCAGCAGAGGTCCATATTATACCGGAATCGATAAACCGGATATTGTTGCTCCTGGAGTGAATGTTCCAGTTCTTAACTATCAAAAAATAACCACTGCGAGCGGGACATCATTTGCTTGTCCATATGTCTCTGGTGTTGCAGCTCTTCTCGCTCAAGACCACGAAGGATTATCTGTAACACAGCTTTATGATGCCATAAAAAGAGGAGCAACAGATTTGGGGGAAACAGGTTACGATTATGAATATGGCTACGGCATTGTAAATGCTGAAAACAGTTTGGAATACATAGAACAGGCACCATCTACGGGCAACATGACATATATGGTTCTCGTGATAATGATTTTTGGTGCAATAATTATGTTTTATCCTTCATTGAACAAGAAACTGCATTGAACCGAGCAAGGAAGCCTTAGCCCACCTATCCCAACAAATCTTTATTAATTGTTAATTAATATAGGATACACTAAAAAGGTGTTCGATAGTGAGGAAAATACTTTCCATATTAATTATATTTATGCTACTTCTTGTTTTGATTCCATTATTTAGTTCTGCCGATGTCAAGGATACATACATATCGACTGGTTCTGCCTCCAATTCACAAGTATTGACAAGAACTTCAAATGGCACTTTGTATACTGTTTACAATGATGCAACTGAAACCCAGATAATATATGCCGTATCTTATGACAACGGCTCAACTTGGTCAGAAAATATTCTATATGATGGTGGAGCAAGCATACAACGATATCCAACGATTGCAGTAGATAGTAATGATATTGTTTATATTTTCTGGCAAGGCGACCCAACTGGGGGAGGCACTGAACAGATTAGATTTTGTTATTATGATACTTCATGGTCTCCTGTCCAAAATGTTACTACGGGCATCAATGGTGGCGGTTCTCCAGCAATTGCAGTCGATAGCAACGATTTAGTTAACATCGTCTGGCTATCGGCTTCTTTAGTCTATTACGGATGGTACTGCTATGCTAACGATACAATTTCCAGTGAGACAGTGCTCGATGGTGTAAATAATTGTGATAGGCCAACTATTATACTAGCCAATGACACAATCCATATAGCCTATGAAGCTTGGCAAGATGAACCTTTAGGAAATTATTCCGTAGGTCAAATTCTATACATCTATAAAAACAATAGTGGTTCTTGGAGTGGAATTCTTAATGTAACAGAAGTAGATTACGTTCACGGTTGTCAATATTCCTCCATGATTGCGATTAATAATACCATTCATTTTATATGGACAAATCTTACGTATGACGAACCAGGTGCCGTAATAAATGTTACATATCAATACCGCAATTATAGTATATCATGGAATAATATACTGAACATCTGTTATTATAACAATATCGGACTAACTCTTTCGAAAGCATCTTGTTCTATTTCACGTGATAATAATACACTGTATGCTATTTTTGATGGCTGGGATGGTGCGGATGCTCCAGTTATAATGTATTCGATATTCAATGGTACTTGGAGTCCATCAATCATAATTAAAACTCTAGTAAATGAAGGCGTTTCTGCTAATCCCAATCCGATATATGCAGAATATCCGATATTGTTTGGTAACAGTACAAATATACCTTGTGAGGGTTTTGCTTTTATTTATACAAATTGGTCAGTGTTATTTGATTCTAATATCACATATTATTCAAATGTTACATGGAACAGTGGCGGTCTTGTTGATAATCCACCAATCATATCAAACATTCAAGCAAGTCCAAATCCCCAGCTAAATAACAGTTATGTCAATGTCACTTGTACAGTTACTGATGATACAAATCTCAGCACAGTAAAAATCAATGTCTCTGGACCTGCTGGTTTTACAACAATAAATGTATCAATGAACCAAGGTAGTGGTAACACTTTCTATTACAATGATACCTATGCCATCTTAGGAACGTACACCTATTTTATCTGGGCAAATGATACGACAAATCACACCACCACAAGTCCAAGTCATACTTTTGATATGGTAGAAACGCTTTACACATATCTTTATGTTGATGCAGATTACGATTCAGGAACGCCAGGCTGGGGCGTAACACATTTCAACAAGATTTCGTACGCTGTTGAAAACGCCTCCTCTGATTATATCATACTTGTCAATGGTGATGGCGATGTTTACAATGAAAATGTTCTTGTCGATATAAATGATGTTACACTCATTGGGAATTATACGACTACAAAACCGCAAGTAGTTGGTATTGACGATTCTAAATCGACAATTACAATTCTGGCTGATTGGATAAATATAACGGGTTTCAATGTAACCAATCCATTGCATGCAGCACATGATTACCATTGTATTGCCATTGGAGAACTTGGAGGAACTTATTATAATGTTACAATCAACGACTGTGAAATATGGGATGGGGAATGGGGCATTATGGTGAAAGGAGGATATGACACTATCGAAGATTGCAGAATATGGGGTTGCAGTGTAGGAATCTATGTAATAGGTCCACCTGGGGATACATATGATGTAATTGAAGATAACAATATTTCTGATTGTAATTCCGGCATTTATCTTTATTTTTCTGAAGGAAATCAAATTTTTGATAACAATATCAGCATTAATCAATACGGTATTTCATTAATGACGTTGAGCCATAACAATTTTATTTATAGAAATAATCTCTCAAACAATGATGTTGGTATTAATCTAGGTTCAGGCATAACTGGAAACACAATATATCACAATAATTTCATAAGTAATATCCAGCATGCAACCGTTTTCAATGATGTGATAAATTATTGGAATTCGTCATATTCGAATGGCGGTAACTATTGGTCCGGTCACGGCACGCAGGATATCTATTTTGGAGTTGACCAAGATTTGTTAGGTGCAGATTTGATATGTGATTTGACTTCAAGAGACCCATACGTTATCGATACTAATAACACTGACCAATATCCGTTCTTGAATTTATTTAATGGCACTCTTCCATCAGATACACTTCATCCCCCTTATTTCACTTCAGAATCTCCAGCAAACAACTCGATAAACATCAGTATCTCACTTGCGACTGTAAATGTTACAATAACGACAGCAGGAACATTCAACTGGACAATTGGGGGAAACAAGGTTAATCTAACAACAGGAACTTTAGAAACTACCGGTGAAAAGCACGCAAACCTATCAAATCTCTCTTACTCAGACGTA
>JADBLO010000130.1:0-26131 GCA_014894395.1 Thermoplasmata archaeon | reverse complement strand
AGAAACTACCGGTGAAAAGCACGCAAACCTATCAAATCTCTCTTACTCAGACGTAGTAACCTGGTGGGTCAATGCTTCAAACAATGAAGGATACACAAATGCTTCGTATTCATTTACAATAGCCTCCTTGCCGATTCCAATCGTATATATCGATGATGACTATGATTCAGGAACGCCAGGCTGGGGCGTTTATTGTTTTGCTAACATTTCAGATGGTATCAATGCAGTTTTGAACAATGGAGTGGTCATTATCTACAATGGATTCTATGTGGAACATGTAAACATCAGCAAAACTGTCGACATCATAGGCGAATCTAAAGATAATGTGATTGTTGATGGGAATCATTCAGGAATTATTTTCAATATCACAGCCGAAAATGTTAGTATGACTGAATTGAAGATTCAGAATGGTACTGATGGAATACGACTTCAAAATGCACACGGATTCTACATTCATCGTTGTCTACTAGAATATAATGGTGTAAATTACACTGGTGCCGGTATTCACTACTATAGTACAAATGATTCCATCGTTAAAGAAAACAATTTTACATTTTACAATCTCAGTATACTTATGGATGAGCCTTATTGTGAAAATAATTTGATTTATCACAATAATTTTTTCAATTGCACAGCCATAGATGATTGGGGCTTTGGCATGTCATCAAATAGATGGAATGACAGCTATCCCTCTGGTGGAAATTATTGGTATGACCATTGGAATCCAGTAGATAGTTTTTCTGGACCATCGCAAGATATTCCTGGTAGCGATGGATTCATAGATGTCAAATATTTCGTAGGTCGTACTGGTGAAGATAATTATCCATTCTTGAATCCAATAGGATTTACAAATATGCCACCGTCCATTTCAAATCCGTACCCAATTAGTGGTGCAACGGGAATCAGCATTTCCCAGGCCACCGTAAGCATATACATCTCAGATGCTAGTGGTTCTTTTGATTGGTCAATAGAAGGAAAATATATTCCACATACAAATGCAACAGGGGCAGGTAATGGAACCAAGACTGCAAGCATTACAACTCCTTTGCCATATTATACGAATATTATTTGGTATGTAAATGCAACAAATGGTGTTAATTCTGTTAGTGCTGTTTATTCATTCAAGACCCAGAAATATTCTTCGCCAGAAACAAATTATGTTAACAAAGCATATACCTCTTCAGACCCGCAGTGGCGAAAGACCCATTGGAATTACATTCAGGAAGCAATAGACACAGTGAAAGATGGTGGTGTTGTTTATATTTACAGTGACACATATAATGTTGGTGTTGGAGAGCTTGATAATTTATGGATTAACCGTTCTATGACATTGCAAGGGGAAGACCGTGATACTACAATCATACACGGGGAGGCACTGCACAATGGTGTTGTAGACCATACGATTGAAGTTTCAACGATAAAATATCCTGGCTCCCCAATAAATGCTGTCAACAATGTTACATTTAAGGATTTGACAATTGAAACCGAATGGATACCCTTTGCTCAAAGCAGTTGTATTGAATTGAGAACAGCCGAGAATGTAACTATAGATAATTGTACGATTAGAGGGGATTCATCTGGTGGTTGGGATGGCATTAGTATCAATCCAGCTTCAAAAAACACTATCGTCTCTTCATGTTTGATTATCAACTTAGACCAGCAAAATGGAATATTGAGCATGGGTGAAAATGTTACAATAATGGAGAACAGCATTTCACAATGTCAACAGGGTCTGTCTATTCAAATTTGGGGAAAACAAAGCAATATTACTAAAAATATTTTCTATGACAATGAATGGGGAATAGTTCTAAACGCAAATTATACAAACATCATCGAAAATGATTTTACATACAATATCCAGGAAGGTATAGTGGTACAAAATGGTTCCAACAATACAATAATTTATCACAATAACTTTTATCACAACGCTTTCTTGCATTTGCCATCTGATATTCAGGCAAAAGACGATTCTTCACTCAGTATATGGAACGACAGCTATCCGTCTGGTGGTAATTATTGGGATGATTTCGATGAGCCGTCAGAAGGTGCATATGACCGTTACAGTGGGCCAATGCAAAACATAACCGGTCATGATGGTATTGTTGATGGTACTTCCCCAAATCCATATCTCCTCTATGGGGCAGGTGGTGCAAAAGATTGGTATCCGCTACTTTATCCGTATGGTACACTACGGGCATATTTTATATATGTACCAAAAACTCCGATGTCAAGCCAGATAGTCACATTTACAGATACTTCAACTGGAAACATTAAAAGTTATTCATGGACGTTTGGGGATGGTTCGACAGGTTCAGGAAAAGTAGTCATTCATACATACGCAAAAAATGGTTTCTATACGGTTACTTTAAAAATCACAGATGTAAGCGGGGCAACGAGTTCATATTCAAGAATTATAACCGTGGGGTCAGGGTTAGTTGAAATACCTCCATTGCAGCCTCCAAAATATCCAAATAATCCGTTTACAGTTCCAGAGATGTATGCGTTACTGCGTGCTTCGGTAAAAGGGGATGCAGTGACAACGATTGTTATGATTGATTCAGGAACAACATCTCGAACATATGAGGGCGTAGATTTATCGGCAGTCAATATGTTGTTCCAGCAGTCATATGAGAATGGATTAGATGAATTTGGGCACGGGACATGGATTTCGTATTGTATACTCTATGGAATTCAAACATATTGTCCAAAAACAATTATATATTCTATTAAAACTTTTGATTCGCAAGGAAGATGCACCCCAGAAATATTCGTGCGAGCTGTAGAAATGGCAAAAGAATTGCATCCCGATGTTGTTACTATCTCAGCAGGTATTTTTGGAAGTCCAGATGATATCTTTTCACAAGCAATAAGTGATTTGAGAAACGCAGGAATATTCGTTACTGTCTCTGCGGGTAACGAAGGTCCAAGTCCATCAACAGTTACATCTCCTGCATGCAGTGCAGATGCCATGGCGATAGGGGCAATAGACTCCATGCAAAAAGACGGCATAAAGACGATACTTGATTTATCAGATGATGAGGTGTGTGAATTTTCAAGCAGGGGACCAGTTCAAGGCATATCTCCGAAACCAGATTTTACTGCACCAGGCGAATCAATCATAGGTCCATGGCTTGACAGAACAAAAGTAGCAAGTGGTACAAGTATGGCTGCTCCATTCATTGCATCAAGTGCAATCCAAATAATATCATCGAATAAATTGGTTCTCGATATCGTTAGAATTCTCTACGGAAATAAAATCTATCTCGATATAATAGAGACATCGCTTGCCGATTCAGCATATGACAAAGGAGACCAAAATTCCTATGGATGGGGAATACCAAATGTTGCTCTCGCAGCACAATATGCATGGATAAAAGCCATCTATTACATTGCCATGTTCATCGTTGCCTTGATACTTTTTATTGTCATTATCTTAATTTTTTTGAGGTTGATGAAAAAAGGTAAGAAAAAACAAAGGATAATCGGATGAGAGTATGGTGAGACGGAAAAAATCCCGATGGAGCAAAAAAGCTAAAATAGTCACTACAATAGGAATAATCATTGCAATTTGTGCTGGTGTTTTTGCAACAATCTATATTACAAATCCATCGATGTTGTCGATGCCTCAAGGTTATTTTGGATTATTTGGTGCCGGAGATTACAATACGGGATTGTCTTTGAATACGGAAACACAATATTTCAAAGATACGGGTGTCGAAGGATATGGCGGGCTTCTCAGTCCAGTTTATTATAGATTAATCACCGGAGGATATGGGCCAATAGTTAAAATTACGGCACAAGGCGGTATGACAGTTGAACAAAATCGTCCACCTGAACAATTCTGGATAGACCCGTATATGATTGATAAGATTGATGGATACTGGTATGAAGTTTATTGGAAGAATAGCACAACGGATTGGACGAAGATAATTGATAAAACAAATACCAGAAGCTGGTGGGCCGTTCATTATGAAGAGGCCATTGGAACAGGTTTTCAGACAGGATGGACGATGCCATTGGGAGCATCTCATCGTTTCGAATGTAATCCAATAACGTTCTGGGTTAGATGTTCTGATAAAGGCTGTGGTGTCAAAGTAGAATTGCATGCGAAAATTTCATGGACTGTCGGCGGGATGTCGCAAAGAACCGAAGGAAAGGATGACGTTCTATTGGCTTCCGATGAAGCATATGGGACGCAGCAACCACCGCAACAAGCTCAACCCACGGCACCAAAATTGACGATTACGACAACACCAGGGGCATCAGTCCAGGTTTCAGGACAAGAAATCAAAACTGCCGATGAATTAGGCGTTGCAATCTGGGAAAATCTTCCAACGGATGTATATCAAATCGTTGTTTCAAAAGTAGGATACCTCACGCAATATGTACAAATAAATTATCCAGGAACTTCAGAAATAATAATACGTCTACAATCAATCGGTGCAGAAAGCAATGCATTAATCGTAGGACCAGACCAAGGGGATTGCATAATCGTAGTAAAAAATAAAAATGGAATTGACATGGAACAATATTTTACTACGAAATATGGGGATTATCGCTGGGAGAAATTGCCAAAAGGAAAATATGTTATAACTGTTTCGAAAGAAGGATACGAAACACAATCAATGTCGGTGACGATGCCCGGTGCTGGAACTGTTTATTTCTACATGAAAAAGCAAACAACTCCAGGTCAGCAGCCACCGGTTCAACCTCCACCAACAGCACCGAAATACAATCAACGTCCGCAAATACGAACGATTGAAGGTTCTCATTCAGGAGATACTGGAATTGCCTATGAATTTACAGTAACTGCTGTAGACCCAGATGGAGATGCATTGTTGTATAGATTCTACTGGGGTGATGGAGCGTCTACAGGCTGGCTGTCTGAAGGTAGAGCAAGCCATTCATATACCTCAAGCAATACATTTACAATCTCAGTTCAAGCATTTGACGGAATATCATATAGCAATTCTATACCATTTACGTTTTCAACAGGCGGTGCTGTTGCAGGCGGAAATGAATTGACTGTTCCCCTCATCACGCTAAATAATTTCCAGAAAGGAGCACAGACCTTTGCAATCATTCAAGTACAAACACCGGCGGATGCAGGTGATTTCGAGATTAAAGCCTATGTAAAAGACCCAAGTGGGGCATATATCGTCAGGGAACAGACAATCAGCAAAACAAAAGATGGAGACATGTATACTGCAAGGATATCGTTCACATGTAATGTCAATGGCATTGTTGCAGTCGGTGCGAAGGCAGTTGCAATAGACAAGCAATATTCGGATTCGGTTGTTTCTGAAAGACTAGCCTATTGTGTTTCGGGAGCCGTACCGACTGGATTGCCTCCACAGCCATCGGAAACAGGAGCACCAGAAACACCATCAGTAAAGATACCAGGATTTGATGCAGTTCTATTCCTTGTAGCATTGGGGGTTACAGCTTTAATTTTTATCAATAGGCGAAAGAAATTGTGATTCCCACTCTGCCCAGCGAATATTTATAAATGAATATTGTATTTATCTTAGAGAGGATTTTGTATGCTGAGACGAAGATTGAATGATTCTAAATCAGATGAAAGCGGAATAGTAATCATGACAGCAATGCTAATAATGGGTATAATTCTGCTTATTGGAGGCATGATATTTATTTATGCCATGGTTAGCATGCTCGTACAAAACATCATACCGATTGCTATTGCCATCTGTCTTGTAATGGTTCTTCCAATTCTTGCAAAAGCTTACTTCCAAATGAAAACAAAAACTCCATATCAGGACCAAAGGAAGGTGCAGGCAGCATGATAGACGAACAGATGATATCATGGGTAGTGATGTCGCTCGTAAGTGGTATTGTTGCTTATCTTGTCCTTACTGAAGGGAAAAGCAGATTCTTATTGGTTCTTGCGTTCTTCTTTGATTTGTTCTTTGGCATTTCAACAGGCTACATTTGGATTCAGGCGACAAAAGGACTTGCGATGTATGATTGGGCATTATTTTTCTTGCCGGCAATTCTGACATCAGTAGCGACATTATTATTATTGTCTTATTATGTTGCCTATCATCGAAAACAAACGCTCCCCAGAGTTCCTGCATTTACTGTAAAGGGAGTATCATTTACCATATCCTTAGTAGCTGTTGTTCTTCTTTCTCTTTTGGTTGCGTCATCGTATCTCCCAGCAGCAACAACTTCAAGTATTACTGCACTGGGTTCCGGTAGGACGATACTGGAAACATCAGATGTTTTAGGGGATGAATGTTTATCCTGCATTTCATCATCGGATATCACTATTCAGCAAAGTGTGGTTACGCCGTTTAGTATCAGAGAAAATCCAAAGAAAGGAGAATATCTCGATTTCAAGATAGAATTCAAACCGACAATTTCATACACAGACCCATCGTTGATGTTTTATGTTTCAGATTCGAAAGGACAATTGATACCAGAAACAAAGATATTCAGTTATTCTCCAGCACCAAATGTTCTGCAAGGGCAGATTCTTTGCGATGAATTGGGAACCTACACAATCACTGCTGTTGCTTATGATTTATCAGTAAGTGGGACACTTCCAATGGGGGCCAATACCCAGAGTTATATTGTTCAAGCGGTTACAAGTGCCGATGAAGGGCAAAACATTGTAATAATATCTTCCCTTGTTGCCTGTTTAGCAATAGTATTACTAATCTGGCTAGTCGCTCTCCACAAAAAATATTCTTAAAATTTAATCAGAGGAGGCATGCGGTGCGGAGAAGTAGTAACAAAACATTTACGATAGTTATGATATCTTTAGTCATAGCTATCATACTTTTTAGTACATTTGCAATCTTTTTTGGCGTTTTCAATCAACAAACACAATCTTCAGAAGGAGTTTATACATCCGATATCGGAACGATGCCACAGACTGCCGAAAAAAACTATTTCCTCAATCTGACTATTATTGATGAATCGATATTTCCCATAAAAAATGTGCATATCGCAATTTTTAGAAATGGTTTCATCGAAGCAGATGCTTTCACGAATTTGGAAGGAAAAGTATCGTTTTATCTTGCGGAAGGTCAATACTATGTTCAATTCGAAAAATTTCATTATGCTCAAACCTCAAAACCAGTCGATTTAACAAAGAATATCGATGCAACACAAACAATGACTGTAGAAGAAGCAATGCTATTTGGCATGTTCCCATCATGGGCCGTGATGCTCCTGATTGGTCTTGCGGTTATTTTATTGATATATCTTGAAAGAGAAAAACTCCATCTTGGTTCATGGGGTAAGCCAGACAACTGGTTTGGGGGCGTTCGAGATGGAAAATGGACGTTCATCGACAAATCGACAAAAAAAGCTCTTTATGCAATAACGTTTATGTTGTTACTAATCTTAATAGTATGGGTCGTGCCAAATGCACCGATGTACGAACATATGGCATACTATTATATTTTGTTGGGTGGAGTATCTATAATATGTCTTTTATTGGAAGGGATGAATCATCGGTTCTGGATTGCAGCCATAGGCTTTGGTAGAAAAAATGAGATAATGGGTAATATGCTAATCGGACTTTCGTTTTCATTCATATTCATTGGAATCATCGGTTTCACATCACAATTAGAATTGATTCCAGTGGCAAACTATACTCTCTTGTCTTTATTGATGGTGGGTATTGTGGCATCATTCTTCGAAGAGGCTTTCTTTTCAGGAATTCTTGCACCGACATTTGCAGAAAAGATTGGAATCCTGCCAAGCATTTTCACTACAAGCATTCTTTTTATGTTCGGCCACACTCTTGCTTATGGATGGGCATTCATACCTCTTATCAGTGCATTATTGTTCAGAATTTTTGCAACAGCTATTGTACTCCACAGAAAATCATGGCTCGGCGTGTTCGTTGCTCATGCAATTATTAATATTCTAAGTGTTGTTACGATAATGATGGTGGCCTGATATCCATGGCCGAGAGATTGCAAAAAAGGACGAAGATGTTGTTCATCTTGATTTTGGGAATAATGTCGGGAGTATTTCTCGTTCTGACTGCCGATAATCCATCCTGGATTGCAGATGAGATATTTGCCATCATGCTTTCTATTATTTTTTTCTCTCCGTTAATCTATACATTTTTCAATCTGCACATCCCAAAAGATTATATCATATTTTTTATCGTGGGATTGATGTTATTCATCATCTATGTTTGTATCTATCGCCTTTCGTTCGACGGAGCATTTTCACTTCTTTTGAAAGTGATATTGTTTTCATCGGTATCCACTCTTGGTAAGTGGGTTGTTTATGCTTTGGCAAAGACAACGCCTCCACAAACATAAGGAATACTTGATTTTTGAAATCCCACCTAGCCCAGCCAATATTTATAAACATATTATCTATTATTGATTTCAACAAGCAAATTGAAATATGGTGAGAAGAGTATGAAGAGAACAAGCATATTGATTGGAATTATGATGCTGTTGACGGTCTTTGGAAGTCTTTTAGTTGTCCAGAATGCAAGTGCAGCAGACCTAGCTGTCCCAGGAACCTATCCGACAATTCAGGAAGCAATACAGAATGCTACGGCGGGCGATACCATCATAGTGCAAGATGGCTTTTATGTTGAAAATCTGCTCGTTAACAAATCAGTTACAATTGTTTCAGCAAATGGAAGTGCTATGTGTTGGATTAATGGAACTGTAAATATCACTGTTGATGATGTAACAATTGGTGGTGTTCTAACAGGATTTACTGTTTATCAAGCAACAACGACTGCAGGAACGAATGCAATTCAAATAGGAACAAATGGCTCCCGTGACAATATTGATATTGTGTTCAATGAAATCATTGGCGGATTCAACGGAATACAAATTGGACGGTTTACTGGTGGAACGACGGACAACAACACGAATATTAGTATTACTAGCAATACCATACGAGATAACGGTGGTTCGGCAATTCAGGCTCTTAATGGATGGCCGAAATATGGCTCTATTTATGGGAATCAGATTACAAATACAAGCAATGTGGCAACAAGAGCTGCAATTAAACTCGATGGTGTGTACGATACAGAAATTTTGTCAAATACAATACAGGATACAACAACCTTTGGTGGAGAAGGAATCAACATTACGGGATTGAACCATCCATGTGACATCATGTTGATACAGTGGAATATCATCTATGATACTGATGGTTACAGCCCGATTATCATCCGTTCCCTTTCTGATTCGGAATATGCTCAAAACATAGTAATCGAAGGCAATAGACTTACCAATAATACCTATGGTCTTGCAGAACCGGCAATCAGATTCGACAACATAAGTGGAATGATAACTGCAACAAATATCTCAGTAGTCTTCAATAATATCAGTACAACGAGCCGTGACATCGAAGAGCGTTTTGCATTGACAGCAACTTATGATAACTGGACTGGAATCATGCCCGCATACTTCAATCAGTACGGTCCATCGGCAGGAGCAGGAACTTTTAGAGATGCCACTCATCTATATGCGACCCCTTATCTCATCTCATACAATGCATTTGATGGCATCGTTCCTTATGGCACTCTCGCACTATCTGGAGTGGATACTGGTACTTTAAACAATACGCTTGATGCAGATGCAAGAACGACAATTACATCATCTAACGATTTGCTTGCGGTCATGTATGAATATCCAATATCGTTGCTTGCGACATATCCTGCTCGTTCGATGCACAAATATATTGAACTCGGAGTATCCGATACAAGCCACATTACATTTCCAGTGAACATCACTATATATTATACAACTGCAGATTTGGCGACACGGGGCTGGAGCGAAAATAAAATCAATGGACTTGTATTCTATAATGAATCAGAATTAGAATGGCAGGCATTCAATGATACTGGTGTGAATACGACAAATCAATGGGGCAGTTATCTTGGTTACGTCTGGGGTGTAGCATATACTGAATCACAACTTACGGGAACGATACTTGGCATTGATTATATTGAAATACCCGCAGAAGGCGGTGGAGTCGAAGAGCAAGAACTGGATTCAGATGGCGATGGGTTGACTGATACTCAAGAGGCAATCCTTGGTACGAATCCGAATGTAGCTGATACTGACGGAGACGGATATTCCGACTATGAAGAGTACATGCAAGGCTCAGACCCACTGGATGCAGCGAGCATACCGATTAGTTCGCCATTGGCTTTCGTTACACAAAACATCGTCTACATCGTACTGGCAATTATCATCATAGCAATAATAACAATACTCGCAATCATCTTGACAAACAAAAAGCTACGCAGAAAATACTTCAAGTAGAACTAAAACCCTCTTCTTTCTTTAATTCTTTTTCTATTTTTTTCATTTTTATAAAGTTGCTTTCAAAGACCAAGGAAGAAATTGAAGTCCTTTTCCATAACAAATCAACTTTATTTTTTTAATATTTATATCCAGTGTTTCAAGAGAATTAAAAATACGTATATATGTCCCCTTACAATGTACTCCTTTCGAATAATATTCTTTTCCGTCATAAGCAACGATGTCATAAGGCTGCAAACCATAATGTTTCCTTCTTATAGAAGGTTTGAATCCCTTGCGATTACATTGCAGACAACGATTATTCCTTCTTACTTGCTTGACAAGAAATGATTTGCACCTCTTTTGGCTGGTTCCACCTGCAATAACAAAAGCATCATTGATGTGGGATTTTTCCAGCTTCAAATCAATCCTGTCCTGAAAAGTAATGTTTCCGTATGTGTACTTGCAACCGAGTGTATCAACAAGCTTCCATCTAATGGTATTCATGAGAGTTGCGTCCTTGTAGCTTTTTGATGGCTTGCCCTTCAATGTTTCTTCCAAATGCTTTTTGTGGATTTCATCATGGCAAGCCTCATGCAACAATGCCCAGTCTTCTGGTCTGTCCCTTTCTTTGCCATATATGTGGTGCAGTCTCCAGGGATTGCCCTTCATGTATTCTTTGTTGCAAAATTGGCATAAGCCTTTCTCTCTGGCAACTAAATAGGCAATCCTGTTCCTGTACTCATACAAGGTTCCTTGTTGGTATTGCTCTTCAGCGATATTTGGGTTTTCTATTTTCTGGATGTCAAACTTTGCGACTTCAACAATTACTTCAGATATAGGCAACAACTTTTTGATTTTCTCAACCAACCTGATATGACTATCTAGTTTATGTTGGATGCTTGGTGCTAACCAATCCTCATTCTTTTTTCTGTTCAAAAATCTAGCAGGTCTGTACCATAATTTGCTTCTTTTCTGTCTTCTGTACATGGCTCTTTCTGCAAGAAGCTTTGAAACATTCTCCCTTAGTATTACTTCTCCAGACATCAATTCTTGTTTGTTGCTGATTGCAGAAAAACCAATGGTCTTATAACCAGCATCGATGCCGAGTTTTATGGATTGTTTGGTCTCTCCAGTCTGATGGTTTAACTGTATTGTGAAAGGCTTTCTGCTTATGACTTTGGCTTTCTTTTGTTCCAGCAGATGCCGTGCTTTTCCTGGTGTTGTCGGCATCAATGGTTCCCCACGCATGTTTAAGACAGATACTCTCAAGTCCTGTCCAGTCTTGCCAGACTGTTGGTTCTCTTCGGAGATGTTATTAGAGAGTGTTTTGCTAGTCACACTAAGAGTTTCCTCTTTGTTTAATGACATGCTTACAGAGCTACAAGCTTGAGAAGCACTTGTAGGTGTGTTGTTCTTCAACTCTTCTAATAATTTCTGCATTTCTGCCTCCTAATCAACTCTTGCGTTGAGAGTTGCCTCTCAAACCCACCATTTTTAGAGGTGGATAGTTGACTTCGTCAAGCCACATCTCTCATATTCTATCTCTTTGCATTTTTGAATAGAAATAGGCTGATAAATAGATTCAAACATTTTAAATGGGTATTAGATGTAATACTCCTGTGAGGAGATATATCACTACTGCAGTAATAGTAGCACCGATTCCAATGCCTATAAGTAATTTTTTGTATGCTCTGGGAAATACATATATATCGATAGCAAGCTTTTCATCTTCGCCGATGGAACAATCCAGAATAAGCCTTTTGCCCGCCTCTTTTACTGCATTTACTATCTTTTTGTATGCCTCAATGAATTCCAAGCCAGAAGTCCATAGTTTTTCATTCGCCAGTAAACTGTCGATATAATCGCTCGGCTCTTCAATTTTCTGTGTCACTATTATTTCTTTAATGGCATCGATAGTAGATTTCTTCAATTCGATTTCATCATACTCTATTTCTTCCTTTAGACCAACTCTTTCTTTAACTTGGACAAATTTTTTCTCAAAATCGACTTTAAGAAGTATGATTTCATTTTCAATATTTTCTGTTAGAAGTTTCAATGTATCTTTAAGACTTGTAGCAATGCCCAGTATTTCTTTCTTGAACGATATAATCTCTGGAGTAATCTGTTCGGAAATCTGTTTGGCAACGACATCATTCAAATTCAAAACAGCTATATCTTTCTCACCAGATGCAAAGATATCTTGTCGTCTTCTTTGTATCTCTTTTCCTTCGATATTTGCCTTGGGCTTTGTTTCAAACTCTGGTGCGATTCCTTTGCTTTCGTCTACAATTATCTGCTCCGCTTGTTTCCTTTTGGAAAGATAGCCATCCACTCGATTTCGTATCGTTATAACATGCCAAGGGCATTTGTTCGTCTTCGGGTCTTTTTTGTTTCGCAATTCCTCAACAGCTTCATCTCGTGTGAGACTTGGTTTCTCAGCAAAGAGACTTGTCACAATATCTTCTAGTCTTACCATTTTATCCACCAATTTTGTATCTTTTGCCTAGAACGGCACTAATATTATAATAATATCTATATATATAAATCTATCCCACTTTTCTGTTTTGCACATAAATTAAAAATCTTCTTGAATATTCCGACAATTATAATGGTAACAACCATTAATAAACCATGAAGAATATCCAAGCATGATATGACTTCAAATTCTGAATGCATCGAACCATCAAATAGCGAGCAGAAAAATAAAGACCACTGGATTATTTATCACCTAAAAGCCATTGAGTATCCAAAGAACAAACTTGAGAAACAACTCTCTCAAATCCTCTCCTTAGAAAATCCACGAGAGAAACTGAAGAAACAAAAGGAAAAACTACAATGGTTCAGGAACACAATTAACTATCATATAAAGAAAATTTCCGAGCACCTCATGCCAGATAAAACTTATGAATGGTTAAAGGAATTCCGAAAAGCGGAAGCATCATTTGATATCCAATTAGCAAGCTTACCGAAACCATCAAGGAAATCGAAACCGTCAGAATTGAATGATATCGCCAGAAAAATTCATGAAAGGGCAATGTGGTTCAAGAATGAAATTGAGCACATATGCCTCAGAGCCATAGAATCCATTGTTGTGACGGATAAGACGAAATGGGCAATGGAGACTAGGGACAAAGAGAATAAATCCTACGAATCTATTTTTGTGACGGCAAATAAGTATCCGTAGGATTTATAAATACGAAACCATTGCCTGTCATGAAAACTATGGACAAGATATTAGAAAAACTTGGAGAGCAAAAGAAAGCACAGGAAGCAGAGATTGTTGATATACAAGATAAGATAGATATCATTAAGAAATATCAAAATAACCATGGCATTCTCAATAGCAAACAAAAAAAGGAAATACTTAGCCTGACATGTTATGGTCTTAGTTATTGTTGTGGTCTTGAGAAAAATTGTATATGGCGTAATTCTGCTTTGAAACTATTGAAGATATCTCCAAAAGAGTATGTGAGGGCAAAAGACATCTGCAACGATACACTTATAAACAAATTATTAATTTAGGAGATGAACGAGGTCCGGTGGAACCGCTTCTTTTTGAAAAAGCAATCATTCATCTCCAAATATATGTATCGTCTATGTTTTTAAAAATCTTTTCTTTTAGATAATTTTAAAAAAAGCAAGTTTATTAAACCCCAAATTCATTTTGATTTTTCCACATCTTTTTGGCTGTGAGGATTTATCGGGAGGAGCATGTTTGGCTGAGGATAATCCATCGCACGAGTCAGGTTCTTCACATAATTTTATAGGAGTGTGTCAGGCTGATTTCTAATAAAAAAAATAAAAAACCTGACGCAGACACTTATAGAAAGATTATTCTGTCCAAACGAAAATATAAAATTTATCTGCTTGTGACAAAACGTTTCTTGAACCAAAGTCAAATTGCAGATGCACAAGGCATCAGGAGACAAACGGTAAACGAACATGTAAAGTCTTTGGAAATCCTGGGGCTGATAAAACCAATTGATAGAAATGCAAATCCAAAATTCTACAAGTCAACAAATATCATCCCCGTTACGTCAGGCAAGTCAGGCAAAGCTTTTACTTCTGTTGTGTCACGGTCTGCAAAGCAGGTCTCACGGAGGGTAGGTAAACCTTATATAATGGTCAAAGACAAAAAAACAGGTCATTTCAAAGGTAAGAGAAGGGGTCGCAATGGAGGCTATCATAGGGATTACGATACACTTGTTTCTGTTGACGGAAAACGAATTCCAGTATTGAGAATACATCGCCTGGCCTACGCCTGCAACATATTGTGTGAACCTGTAAAGAAGATACCATGGAAAGCGGAAGGGGCACCAAATGGAATGCAACAGTGGGTACTGCGTCACAGATTTACAAATACAAAAACAGAGATTGATGAACTGAGAAAACTGAACATTACATTCGTGCGACAGAAAACAAAGAAGACAGATAAAATAGTAATCTACTTACCACAAAAATACCTGTTTGAGCATGAACTGGAAATAGCACAGAAGATACTGGAAGAATATGCCTGGGTTGCACGGAACTGGTTTGTAAATGAATTTAAGATTGGATTGAGCCTGGCACTGATGCATTGCCCGATGGAGATTGCACGGGAACTGATAGAACCAGGAATGAAACAGTTCCTTAACAAGCACGGCATGATAAAAATAAAGACCTCACGAGGCTATGCAATAGTAGATGAATCACAGACGGGTTTCCCAGAAAAAGAATACAACACCATCGAAGAGATGAAAGCAGACCTGAATGCACCGGACCGGATTCTTTCTCTTGAAGATGATATGAGACGGACAACAGCCATGATGCGTCAGATGTCACAAATGCAAAAAGAGATGATTGAGACTCAAAAACAGATGCAATCAGACCAAAAGGAATTGATTACGAACATGAGCGAATTCATGGGTTTCAGAAGAAAGCTGGAGAAGCGTCTGGAAAAAGACGGCACAGATATGTATAGATAGAAAGCTACTTAGACTATTTTCACAGAAAATTATATAAAACAATTCATATATATCTAAAACTAAATTAAGAACGGAGAAAAAAAGACATAGGGGACTTTAAACAGGTCTAAAAATATGAGCGAAGAATTGGAAACTGTTTTAAATCTTGTAGGGGCAAATTATCCAGGGTGTCATAACTGCAAATTTTATAATCCAGATATTCCTTGGGATTGCAGAAGTAGTGAATGCAAGGTTTGTACGCCAAGTAATTGGATGCCAAATGAAACTACAAAAATGAGCTTAGAGCTTTTAAAACCATAAAGAGGGATAAAAATTAAATCCAAAGAGTGGAAAAATATGGAATCAAAATACAAAGATTTGAGATTTGGAACTGAAGAGGAGTTTGAGACATGGTTAGCAAAAACTGCAACCCAAAAGATAGAGCTAGTGGACGAAGGACAAGACTTTAATTTCTTCTGGGTGGATGAACGGGGAGAGATACTACATACAAAACCATTCCAAGCAGGAATATGGAATGGCAAAATTGTCCTCTTAGATACAATCAAAAAGGGGCATAATTTGGTATTTACTGATGGATTAACACTAAAACATCCTGTTGCTAATGTAGAAAAACTTAATCCAAACAATATTGGATGCAAAACCAAAGGGGGATAAATATGACATCAGAGAAAAAGCAATTGGTAAAAACAGGAAAAGAAATAGCATTAGGCATTATAAATTCCCCCAATGGAGAAGCATTTATATATAAAATGTATAGAGCGAAGTTTCTCATCCTTCCAGACGGTCTGAATGCTTTGGAGGAGATGCTGAAAGAAGAAACAAAAGATGCATATATCTCTGAAAATTGTTCTACTTGCAAGGGACATGGAACTTATGGTCCGGACGATTGCCCAACTTGCAATGGTAAAGGTTACATCAATGAACGCTCGAAAGTTGTACCTTTATCGCTCATTCCTTCAATCTTTGCTCGTTTCAAAAAGGAGACTGGTTTGTGATGCCTGAAAAAAAGAAAGAAGAAAAAGACAGGATGACGAAAAAGGTTACATGTTTACTTAGTAAAAAATCACTCAAAAATAAAATTATTGAAGGATATTTTTGTGAGACAAAAAAAGGTATATTTTTCATACCAAAAACAAGTATACTTGCATATTTGGTGAAGAAATGACCTCCTCCCAAATATATCCGACTAAAGTCGGGGGTATCCGATATGAGAAAAAAAATATTTACAAGACAACAGGGACAATTGATTATTAATCAAATGCGAAAAAGAAAACTCAAAGCATATCTTATAGGTTCTATTGCAGAAAAAGGATTTTCTGAAAACGATATTGACATAATGTTAATCAATCCACCAAAAGATTGGGATACTTTAGTAATGTATTCTGTTTTTGCTATCAGAAAATATTATCTGATGCGTAAAACAATTAAGACGATTCCAAACGATTGGGGTGGACAAGTATTTGTATGGGGCAATTCTGAGATTGTTAATGGGGCGATTGTTCCTGATAAACATATGCCTACGGGTATTGAGTTACGATTAGACATATTTGTTAAAAAACAGGAGGTTCCCAATTCCTCACAAGGAAAGGTGGACAGATGAAGAGAAGAATTTTAATTCGTTATAGAATTATCGTTCATAAATCACCCTCTTCACCCACAATCTTTTCTTGTGTGTCTCTTGAGTCATGAACGAAAGATTGAGACTAACTTGTTAGTCGTTAACTTGGGACGATTATTATGACGGTTGAAGAAAAAAAGAAAGAGAAACTTTGCAAAAAATGCGGTCTTCCAAAATCAATGTGTGTTTGTAAAGACATCGAAAAAGAAATTGGAAAGAAAGACCTTGTAATTAAAACAGGAGAAGAGATATACAACGAATTGTTATCAATATCTGATGATTTCGATAGAAGAGTAATTGGTCGCAAAGAGCAATGGGTTTCTCTCTCGTCTTTTGAAAAATACAAAGCAGAGATGAATGCCAAACTTGAAAAACATAAGATTACTTGTTTCAAGTGCAAAGGAGATGGCATTTTAAATCGTAATGATGGTATTTCGTTAGATGCTTTTGATTGTGATTTATGTAATGGAACTAGAGAACTTGAAATCTATCTTTCCAAAGATATCAACGCCAGGATAAAATTCTATGAGGATTGTTGGAAAAACGGTTTACCTGAATGGTTAGATAAAATAAGAAAAAAAGATACGGAATTTCATTGGTCAAGATGGCTTTTCTCCTTTTGTTTCGATAACATGCAAGTAGATTTCATTAAAAAGATTAAGGAGTTGGAGGAACAAAAACCATGAAACGACCACTGTTATTGCTAACATAGAGACGCTTAATAATATCTTCTCCAAATAAATCCAGCTAAAGCTGGGGGGTATCCAAATATGACGAAACTAATATCTGTTGGAAGAAGCATAAACGGAAAACTAGAGTTAGATATAAAACAGCCTGGTGAAGAAAGCCAGTATGTTCATTTTAAGTTAACAGATGCACAAAAAATTTATGATTTTTTGGTGAAAGAAAAATTAGTGAAACAAACGGAGGTTCCCAATTTCTCACAAGGTTAAAACCTTGCGTATCTTTGGAGGTATTTTATGAAAAAGAAATACATTGGATGGTTGCAAAAAACATCAAACGAAGGGGAGGATGATTTGTTAGGATTAGATACAGAAGATGGTTTGATAATATTGGCGGAGGAAATAGAAAATCATATTGACGAGTACGGAAATTTCCTAACAGTCAAATACTTTATTTCTGATAAAGAGATAACTGAAACAGAAGCGATAGAAATGTGGGCTAGAAATTTGTTCGGAAAAAGTGATGCAAAATATAGAATTCGCTGTTCTGACCTTACAGGATACTTGTGGACAGATGAAGAACTAAATGTAGGCGGACACAATCTGCTTGATGAGTTGAAAGGGTATTTGCATAAATATTTAATTTTGGAAATTGAGTATTCAAAAGGAGAAAAATAGAGTGAATAAAAAAACAATAACTTTGATATTGATATTCTTGGCAATCTCTACAAGTCTTTTACAGCCAATTGGAGCTGATTGTCCATGCCCGCAGGGAAAGACATGTTTCGATGTGACTGTCTACGTCCAAGGCTCCGAAAACTACACAGTTCACGATGAACTGGTCATCATCAGGCAAAAGATAAACAATACGAACGCTACACGCATCATCTGCGAGAATAGAACGAACGATGAAGGAACCGCACATTTTTCTCTTGAGAACGGAACCTACTGGATAGACGTAAGGAACATATGGGTCGAACTTACATTTGATGATGATGTAGACTTCACTTTTCCATACAAACTCTTCAAAGATTTGCCTGGCAACGAGACAAACAATGATTCAACAAATCCAAAAGATTATCCAGCAAATAGTGCAGTTATAGCTGGGGCGACAATAGTGATATTTTTCATTTTTGTGATTCTTGTAATTCTAATCAAAAAGAAGAAAAACAAATGAACGGAAAATAATATAAACAAGAGTAGATATATAATCTACAAAAGACGGATGATATTATGAATACAAAAAGAAACTTTTGCAAAAAATATCTAGGCTTTGGAATAATTTCCATATTGATGATATCGACAATTTTGGCAGTATTTTCTCCAGCGACAACCAGTGTTATGAGTGTGCATGAAAATTTAGCTATATCAGCGACGGCAAAGTGCATAAAAACATATTATTTTGATAGTTACTATCCGGCATCTGGATGGACTAACAATCCACAATATATGGTTGATGGTAACATAAGCACATTTGCCAGTACAAGTGATGATGAACAAATCGAGATGTTGGATGGAAATACCTGCCTTGGAACTGAATTGGGAACCATAACAAAAGTCGAAATTCGTGCCTATGGATACTATGCCTCTTCGGGAAATAGTGCTGATATCCGTCTTACGCCATTTTTCCCAATAATGGGAACAAAAAATACATATGTTTTCGATTGTACAAATTCCCCTTCATGGTCAGCATGGTTCGACATAACTAACGATTCATCAGCACCAGAATGGTCATTTTCTACCTTGACTTATTTTGATTGCCAAGTTAAATCATCAGGCTCAGGCAATTTTATTTTAAATTGTGCAAAGGTAATAGTACGGGTCACATACATTCCTTGCAGATGGTTGAATATTAACAGTAATAACTACGATTCTTCGTGCGGGAATGACGGAAGTCATACTTGTGCCAGGGCATTGGATGGAATTGATGACTGGGAACATACGGCAACAGAGACGCATTGGTTTATTGTGGATTTGAAAGGAAATTACAGCATATCAAAGGTTCGTGGAAAATCGGTGACGACAAGAGACCCGACAAATGTAAACATCTATATCAGTCTGGACAAATCGGACTGGGGAACTCCGATTGCAGCAGGGATATCCTGGAGCGATGCTGGAACATGGCGGGAATTTGCTACAATCAGCAAAGTTGGTCGCTATGTTAAAGTTGAAATTATCGACACCGAACATCCAAATGATTATGTGCAATTTGGGTCCATGCCAAAGCCGATGAAGATTTTTGACGTATACGGTTGCAGACCATAAAAAGAATCATCACTCCACCTTAAAAGCAAATTTATTAAAACTAATTGCTGATTCCATTCTATATGGAAGTGAGAACCAGCAATAAATTATTTGTTTTTTTTCTTGTTTTTATTTTAGTCAGCATACCATTCTTTCTTGTAGAACCGGTAGTATCGGATGATGGAAATGAAAACATAGGCTGGGAACTCCTGGACAACAACAAGGTGTTGTATATCTGGAATCAATACAATGATTATTATTTTAATACAAGCAATGGAGTACAATTTGGCAATCATTACGATGAATTCTGGACGCATAATGTGCTGATGCTTGGTTATTATGCCGGAGGAAATTGGAACCTGATTTATCGTACGGATGAATTGACCGGTTTCAGTAAAACTCTGGAAACAGACAGCCAGACGTACATAAATGCAACAATATGGAAAGATTTGACTTATGGTTCGTATACTTTTAGATTGGCCATCCGATATCATCTTGGAGTGAATGATTCTGACCTTACCGTGATTCCTTACATCAAAAATCTTGGCATTGCAATACCGTATGATATTGGCTTTGGATGGGAAATGAAAGATATCAAAATAGCAAATACCTATGAAAATGATTGGATACGATTGTACAATGGTACGAATTGGACAAGCTATCGTCTTAATCAAATCATGGACAACAAATTTACAAATATGGGTAATGATACAATATTCTATCTCGAAGGAATAAATGAAGGAAAATATTTCAAAAGAACTCTTTATCTTAGTTGGGCTTCCACTCTTAATTATCTTCTTTGGGTAAAAAGCAGGCCAGGGCAGTACAATGCTCCTGTTTCTTTGTTTATAAATGCTGGTAAGCTTGCTGTCGGTCAAGAAAAATACACGATGATGCATTGGCTTGATAGCGACGAGTGGCTTGGGATAAGTAGCACTCAATATAATTCATCTTGTGGAAGTACACTATCCCACACTCTTGCTGAAGCTCTTGATGGAACCGATTATTGGGCACATTCAGTAAATGAGAATCACTGGTTCATTCTTGACCTTGGTGACAATTATTTAATCAAAAAGGTAAAAAGTCGTTCAGTGACTTCATCCGACCCAGAAGATGTGAATGTTTATGTGAGTATGAATGTGACTGATTGGGGAACTGCCGTTGCATCACATGTTACGACATGGCAGGATACATTAACTTGGGTGGAAGTGGATTCTACCGATAAAATTGGCCGATACATAAAAATAGAAGCGATAAAAACAGAAGATGGAGTGAATAGGTATATTCAATGGGGAGATGTATTATCATCTCCATCATCTCCATTTACGATTTTCGATGTCTTTGGTGATTTGGCGACCAAAACATATTATTTCAATAGTTATGCTGTTGGAGAATGCTGGGCGACCCATCCAGAATATATGGTGGATGGTAGTTATCTCACTTCCGCTTCAGAAACAATAGACGGAACTGTTGAATTTTTGGATGATAATACATTTAACGTAGGTATCCCTGGGTCGTTTGGTGAAATATTTGCAGTCGAAATTCGTGCCTGTGGGTTTTATCGTCTAGGTGATAATCCAGCAGATATTATTCTGCGACCAGTATTTGCCAAGGTCGATGGCGATAACCATGTTTATGATTGCCCCGCAAAGACAACGCCAGGGTCGGATACTTGGTCTGAGTGGTTCGATATAACTTCAGATACAAATGCACCAACATGGGATACATGGGCCAATGTTGCTACATTACGCTGTGATGTTGAATCAGTCATACCTGGTCACACTATTCTTTATTGCAGTAGAGTAGAGATAAGGGTGACGTATTACCCTCCGGCAGAAACCGTCATTCTGCATCCAGATGCTGAGGGTACGAGGCAGCAGTGGCTTCCATATCCATCGGGCACCCATTGGACGAAGGTTGATGACGTTTCTACAAATCCAGATGAAGATGCTACTTATGTTTATACAAACGTGCAAAATTTGAACGAAGAATTCAATCATGAGACATCTGGATTTACAGGCACTAATATTACAAATGTCACTCTGACTGCAAGAGCCAAAGCTGTTTATAGTGATGATGTTGAATACACTTCATCTTCAGATGGTTACATTTATAATAATAGTGCATCGTATGCCCTGACAAGAGGTGCTACAACAGGTACGGTACTTGTCGATATGGATACTAGCAGAGTTGGTCAACAAGGCACACCGATTTGGCAGAATCAGACTGCAGCAAATAGTAACCAAAAACTTTATTCAGGTAGTGTTGTTCGTGCAGGACAATATGTAACATCTTTTCCAGCAGTTACTGTGACTAGAATAGAGTTTATGTTGAATAAATCAGGCTTGCCGACTGGTACGGCATCGGTCACTATTCGTAGTGCAACAGGTGACACCCTTTTGGGTACGATAGGCACCATAAACGTAGCTACATTGACGACAACGCCGACGTGGTATGCATTTACTACAACACCAATTGTAGTAACTCCTGCACAGAATGCAAGATTTATGATTGAATACGCTGGTGGTAATAGTGCCAATTATGTAAATATGAGGTTTCAAAGCACCAATGTTATTGTTTTTGGTGCCAGAACAACATACAATGGAGTTCTGTATGCTGCCTACTCCAATGATTGCACATTCAGAATTAAATATTATCAATATCAGGTTGACAGACTTTATTACTTTTTTGACACATCATCTCTGCCTGATGATGCGACAATAACTGCTGTAACACTCAACCTGTATTGTCAATCTGATTATTCGACAACAGATTTCAAGATAACTGTGCAAAGCGGTATGCCTACCTATCCTCATGACCCATTAGTCGGTGGGGATTTCAACATGGCTAGCTATACTGGTGATGGAGGAACATTAACTACAGTTGGTATATCTGTATTGGGCTGGAATGTCCTTACTTTAAATAGTACGGGGCGAGGATGGATAAACAAGACGAGTTGGACAAAATTTTGTCTGCGTAGTAGCAGAGACATAGGAAATAATAATCCAACTGGTAACGAATATATATATCTTGCAACTCGTTCAACGATGATACCAAGCAATTATCCCTATCTCACCATTACCTTTACAGTCCCTACTCCTGCAACTCTCAATCTGGGGGTGAATGTCGGGGGGACGAGGTATGGGGCACCATCGAATAGTACGTTATCCACAAGTTATGCTGATAAAACATATACATGGGCAGTCAATCCAGCCACCGGTATTGGTTGGACTGAAAGCAATATAACTGCTTTACAGAGCAGTCTTCTGTCATCACTTGTTCCATGTTCGAATATTACAATACGTTGCACTCAGGTCTATTTTACAGTGGAATACAGTTTTATTATGTCATTTGATATTAATCGCTCTTCTTTTGATTTCGGGATAGTTAACACAAATTCTTACGAATATTCAAACCAGACAAGCACCCAATATACTTTTGAAATTTATAACAATGGTACTTGTGCGATTGACATTGATGTTAACGGGACGAATGCAACGGCAACGGGCGTATCAGCATGGGTGCTCTCAGCAGCAAATGGAAATAACAAATACACCATGGAATTGTACAATTTGACAACAGGATGGTGGATATTAGCTTTGACAAGGGACACGTGGTATTCGAATATGCCACCTGGTAACATTCGAGCAAATTTAAGGATGAAAACTCCGACAACTTTTTATAGCGGAAAACAGATGTCATGTCATATTTATTTGTGGGCTTCGGTCCACTAAGTAGGTGAGAAGAGAAATGAAAGAACTCAATAAGATTTTAGTATTAGTCATAGGCGGTTTACTTACAGTATGCACGATGCCAGGGGTGTTTTTGGTGGTTAAGGGACTAGACAATGATACTTTTCTCGTAACAATGTCCGGAGCGTATCTCGAATGTAATATCATCAATGCATCATGGGCCATCGGAACTGTAGAGATGTCCCATTCATATTGGACAAATGCATCACAGACTGAAAGGGCAGATACGTCCAACAGCACTGATGGAAACAATCTCGATTTCGAAATGACCGTCTCTACCGATGCAGCAACATGGGATGTAAATGCAGCACCGGCAGCAGATAAATACCAAATGAATGCATCATCAGATAGTTGGGTATCGGAAATGAAATTTCAATTGACAGTATATGGCGATGTGAAAGCGAATTTTGCCCCAGATGACAATGCAACATTTGATTTGCGGTTCGATTCTCCGACATCTACAACAACTGGTACTCAACAGACGATTACGCTGAACGGAAAAGTTACGGTCCACTAGATAAGCACCAGATGGCGATAATGGTGAAAAAAACTAGAGAAATAATCACCGCTCTTTCTTTTTTTATTATTTTAATTCTATTTTTTTCAACGAATGTTTTTGCGATAGGGATTTATCCTCCGCAATTACGATTGCAGGATGCCCCGATGGGTGAATTAAAAGAAGTTGCTTCGATGACAATCGTAAATACGGACGACAATCCAAATTATTTCGTATTCAAAGTCAGTTGTTTGGAACAGACAAGACAAAATAAACTGAGAGTCATATGCACTGGCTGCAATAAAGACATAGGAATCCAGCGAGGAGATTTGGAAAACGGTACGTGTCCTTTCTGCAGTGCGAACGATTCATACCTCATAAAATACAACCTTCCGCCAGCAAATATCTTATCGGATATCATACTTACGGGAAAGGCATATGCCATCGAACCCTACAAAGAAACGATGTACAGGACTACAGAAATAATTCCAGCGAAACAATCAGTAGATATATTTATTTCTGTTAATATACCGGATGAAAATGAATACTATGGACAACATTGGGAAGTGCGGATAATGGCAACGGCTATCCCAAATTTGGACGAGTTGAATAATGGGATGTCGATGACGTATGGAGCTGAGACGAAATTTCTGATTGACACTCCAGAATTGACGCAGGAACAAAAACAAAATAATAACGGGTTGTTGTTCGGTGGCATAATCGGCTTTTTGGTTCTAATCGCCTGTGTTTCCTATACTTTTTATAAAAAAAGAGTTCTCATGCGTAAAAATGGTAAAGAGAGACTTCCAGTTATAAAAGAAGGGCGAAAAATCTTATAGATGCAAGTAGATATGCTCATGAAGGATTTGTGTGAGAACAATTCAATTTGTAATCGGAATCTTCATATGCATACTTTTTTTTAACCAATCCAGTTATTTTGTCCAAGCAAATCCATCAGATAATTTTCAGGTATCGATGAATGTCCAAGGTTGGGCAACCGTTATTACAAACGAATCGACGGGTGTAGGAGAGACTTCAGCAATTTTGCACGGTTTTCTTGCTGGCGATGGTGGTGTGCTCTGTCAATATGCTTTTGATTATGATACTGTTAGCGGGGAGCCTTATGCATTTTCGACAGCATGGGCCGGTGCAATACATTCACCGCAGGAATTCAGCCAGGGCGTAGCGTTGCTGAACGAAGGGGACCTATATTATTTCAGGGCAAAAGCAAAAAATGTGAATGGAACAAGCGTTGGTAGCGAAAAAACATTCCTGACACTGCCGAACAATCCATCAAATTTCCATGCGGTCAGGGACTTTCTGGTAACTCAGATTAATTTAAGCTGGACCATCGGAAGCGGAGCCAATAAGACATTCATCGTGCGGAAAATAGGTTCGTATCCGGCAAATAGGCTGGATGGCGTTATCCTTTACAATGGTACGAGCAATCATTACAATGATGGGGCCGTCGTGGCAGGGACTCATTACTATTATCGTGCATGGTCTTATTGCTCTGAAGGAAGTCTGCATCAGTTTTCAACAAATTATGATGAGGATGATTGCATTGCAATGGTTCCTACAGTGTTCGATATCAGAGACATCATGGTAATCGATAATGTGATTCCTGCATTGGAAATCACAGTGGATGTTGAAAATACGGGCGACATCATTACAGATATCACAATGACTTGGGTACTTGAACGTGCGGATACAGGAATATTTCTTGATACGGGTTCAGATACATTCGCCGTCCTGCCTCATTCTACAGTTACATATACAATATATCCAATCACGACCTATGTTGGTTCTGTGAGGATTACATTCATGGGTGCGAGTGCATCGGCCTTCAAAGTTTTTGCAACTTCGTCACCGCCGACGGGCGGTGGGGGCGGTTTCGCTCCACCAACAAAACCGCCAGTCGTCCCTCCGATACTTCCAACGATTCTGGCTGTGACGGGCATGGAATTGCCTTGTCTGCTATTGATACTGTTTGCAATAATATTAATCCTTCTGATAATAATTATACTTTGGAAAAGAAGAAAGAAGAAATAGTTAGCCCACTTGTCCCAACAAACTTTTATTAATTGTTAGTTGATATAAGATGCACTAGGC
>JADBLO010000058.1 GCA_014894395.1 Thermoplasmata archaeon | reverse complement strand
CGGTTCGTTGGCTAGAAAAGACATTCAAGACCATGTGTTTTGACCCCACTAGCTTCATGGTTGGAAAAGATTTGGTCATCTACTGATAGTTAAAGTGGATGTCAATGATATTTACCCTTGCTCTCAATTCCTCTTCCGCCCTATTTTCTATTTTATTATACCCAACAAAATAATATGGACATTCCTCTGAAAAATTATACTTTCTTCATGGAGCAATCATTATGATATTCTACTGAATATGAACGGTTATTATCTGCTGTATGCGGGATTGATGTATGCTAGGATTGACAGCATCCACCAAAATCAGCTACATTTATTAATCTAATCTTATATGCATTATCTAAAATGGAGGTAAAACTAAATGGAAATAATTGATGGAAGATCTCGCCTGAGAACAGAACAATTATTAAGGCCATGGACGAGCGATCTTAAACCATATTTTAAAGAATATATAACCAAGTACAAAATGCACGATCGTTTAACACCTCTGGCTGTCGATGAACAAATTAAACATGCAAAGAAAGCTGGAGTGGAGAAGATGGTCGTATGCGCTGGAAACAGAGAAGATACCGAACATATTGTAGAATTAGCAAAAAAACATCATGAAATTATTCCTGTTGCAGGAGTAAATCTTACCAATGGTATTCTTCCCGCATTACAAGAGATTCAACGATGTTGTGAGGAAAATAAAGTGGCTGCTATTAATATAAGTCCCTTTTTTGAGAAAATAAATGCAAATGATAAGATGCTGTATCCGTTGTATGGTTATTGTGAATTATATAAAAAACCGGTTATGATTCATGGTTCAATGCATTATTGGCGAGGAGCATACATGTGGCATGGTCATCCTCAGTTAATTGATGAAATAGCAGTTGATTTCCCGTCCTTAAAAATCATCATTTCTCATGGGGGTAATGGATTTGGACCATCTGTTTTAGCTGTTGCTCAGAGACATCCAAATGTGTACCTTGACTTTAGTGCGTTGAGACCTAAATATATAGCTCCGGAATTTATACAAGCTGCCAATACCTATCTTAAAAAGAAATGTATGTTTGGAACTGACTATCCTCTAATAGAATATAGCGAACAAATTGAGTTGTGGAAATACGCATTACGAGAAAATGTGTGGGAATTTTTCTTCCATCAAAATATATTAAATGCATTGTATAATGATCCAATTCCTTACGAGTAACTGTTCGTTTGTACGTTGACTCTTCAGTAAGGTGTCTTGATGAACTATGATTTAAAAAAAATAGTCGAACTTCGAAAAGAACTTCAAGGAAAAAGCATCCCCGACATCCTCTTGATAGCTAAAAGAGAATTTGGTGATGATCTGGCGATGACAACATCCTTTGGCTATACAGGTATTGTACTAATGAGTTTCGTGAAAGATATACTACCAGAAGTACCCATTTATTTTATCGATACAAGATTTCATTTTGAAGAAACATTGAAACTTGCAGAAAAGATAAAAAAAGAATGGAAGTTAAATATTATCTATATCTCTACACGGTATACAGAACAGCAGTTAGAAGAAGCCATCGGTAAAGAAGCATATAAAACCAACCCTGATTTATGTTGTCACTATAGAAAGGTTGAGCCGTTACTACGTGTTTTAAAAACAAAGAATGTTTGGATAAGTTCAATTAGAAGAGATCAATCCATAACAAGAGCTGAAATAGATGTCATAGAAGTTGATGGAAGAGGAACGATAAAAATAAATCCAATGTATAACTGGACAAAGGACCAAACATGGCTTTATATAAAAAAATATGACTTACCGTATAATCCACTTCATGATCAATATTACCCAAGCATTGGATGTGTCCCCTGCACAGCTCCCGTTGATAAAGGAGGCGACGAGCGAGATGGACGATGGAGAGGTATGCAAAAATTAGAATGCGGCATTCATCTCTATGATGATGAAGTTAAAAATAGTAAGGAGAAAGAGAAATGTCAACCATCAGAAAAAAAATAAATGCGTATGCAAAACTCTTACGATTACCAGGTCTCGGTGGCCTTGCTATTCCTCCAGTCATTGGAGCTCTATCAGTAGGTGTGCATAATGATTTATATGGCCTTTTGATGCTTTTTGTTATTGGTGCATTCTCAGCTATTTTTGGCTTTGTGCTCAATGATTACGCAGATGTTGAGCTCGATACACTCGTCAAGGATCTTCATGGAAAACCATTAGTCAGCGGAGACATACCGCGAAAACATGCGCTCGCGATATCCTTCTTATGCGTGCTCTTTGCATTCTTCTTTGTTATGATCTTGTGGTGGGGAAAAACTTTAGACGATCTGAAATTACTCGCATTTATCGGGATTTTTCTTGCTGGTGTACTTGGCACTATGTATAATCTGTATGGTAAAAAAATGGCTGGTACTGATTTTTTAGTCGCACTTTCTATGGCGCTCGTGTTTTTGTTTGGTGCGCTTTCGTTTGGCACACCAACATTGCTCACCTGGGTTATTTTTATCCTTACTTTTAATCAAACACTCCATATGAATGCAGTGGAAGGTGGCATTAAAGATGCTGACCATGATTTTATTATGGGGGTGAACAACATTGCGCTTGCCTCTGGAGTTAAAGTTGAAGGTACGAATATTTTCATTCCACTCCGTTTTAAGGCATTTGGCATGGGTATTCGATTATGTTCCGCGGTACTCATCTTTGTTCCTTTTATTTTTTATCCTTCTAAGTATCAGATATGGAATGTGATTCTCATGGCACTTTTTATCGCAGGGGTGCTCTACCTAAGTATTAAATTATTGACCATTAAAACTTTTAATAGAGGTAAGATACAGAAACTCATTGGGACACAGACATTTTTACGCTATTCTATTGTACCAATTATGCTCATTCCTTTTGTTGATTTATGGATTGCGCTGATATTGATTGTATTTCCGCTTGCATGGTATATCGTCTTGACACCACTCATCGGTGAGCGACTTTTCCGACCGAGAATGTAACCGATCACAAAAACACATGCGAAATGGGACATCTGTGCATCGTTGGCGCAGGTAGAAGTGGTCTGGCTGCTGATGCGTTACTGATAAAGAGAATCTCCATCTTGTTGATGGCTGCACCAAGGATCCCGGCATGGGAATTAACTGTGCTTGTGATTTAGCACGAATGCAAAAAAAGATGTTATCGACATCCATCTCATGTCGAAATGTTTATGTACCTTTTTAAAAAATATAAGTTATATTTTTAACCTGACTTTCGCAGTTGACCGTTCTTTTCTTGATTAGAACACATTTCGCACT
>JADBLO010000041.1 GCA_014894395.1 Thermoplasmata archaeon | reverse complement strand
AATACCGTTTACGAACAAACCTCCAAATGAGTTTCAGCCTCATTTGGAAATCCCAATAAGCTCCGGGTAGGTTCGTAGTTAACTTTTAATAACCTAATTAGTTTCACGCTGGCGGAGAGGCATTGTATGGAACAAAAACTCTATGGATATCGTTGGGCAGTCGTAGGTATATTTTGGTTTGTGATCTTTGCCTACGGGGCAAACTGGTTTGCGTTGTCTCCGATGTTGAAAACCTTTGAAACACAATTTAGTGTCCCTGACTGGGAAGCGCACCTGTTGATCTCTCTTATTGGAATGTTTGTGATTTTCTTCGCCTGGCCTGCTGGTTCATTAATTGATAAAAAAGGACCGAAGCTGTCTATTTCTATTGGCGCGCTGTTCATGGCACTTGGTTTTGGTATTCGACCATGGCTGCTGAACAGCTTTGAATCACTTTTATTAAGCAGTGTTATTGCAGGTATTGGCCTTGCATGGATTCTGGTCGCTCTTGGCCCACAGATGTTTCGATGGTTCCCTGCAAAACACGCAGGTCTTCCTATTGGTATTGGTGCATCTGGATTGTTTATTGGATTTGGAACAGGCTCCCTCTTGATGCCCCTTCTTACGCCAGATAAAAGTACTGCGCAAATTTTCAATGGTTTCCTTACGTTTGCAATACTTGCAGTGATAGCATTCTTCCTCTGGCTCATCATTGCAAAAGATCATCCAGCGACACCACCTGAAGAACGTGTCAAAGTAGAAAAAATGAAGTTTGCTCAAGGTATGAAACAGGTGCTTAGCTCAAGGAACGCATACTTCTACCCGTTCATTGGGTTCCTGATTGTTGGAATCACGTTGGTAATCTCTGCATTTATCCATGCGCTCTATCCATCGAAAGAAGGAGGATACATTGCTGGAGTTCTCCTCTATGGGTGTGCAATTGGCGCGTTTATTGCCCCGTTCATGGCGAAGAAATACGGGGTGAAAAAAGTGACACTTACTGCGGTAGGGGGAGCCCTCCTCTTCTGGCTCATCCTCTTTGGCCTCTACCAATACGACATCACCTGGTTACTGCTCGTGCTTGTTGCATTCCTCTTTGGCGCTTGCTTCCAAGCATCCTGGCCGCTCGCGCTCTACAGCCAAGAAACAGAAAAAGGAGTCACTGAAGCAAACGTGGGGATCGCAGCAAGCCTCTACATCTCCATCAGTAACATCGGCGCAGCAGTACTCCCTGTTATCTTCCCGATTCTCTCCCCAACACAGATTGCGACTTTCATTGCGGTTCTTGCAGGGCTGATCATCTGTATCTTGTTATGGGCGATTACGAAAAAAACATAAAAAAAAAATGGTTACCGCTCGATAACCCTCTTTGCCTTTCCTGTGCTCCGGGGAATCGTCTTTGGCGGGATCGCATGAACCGGGACATGTAAATTTAAAATCCGGTAAATCTCGCTTTCCGCTCTTTTTTCAAAATCATCAAGATGACCTTCTCTAAAGCGACCTTCTGAGGGCTCAACCTCAACAGAGAGAGAATAACTATCCCCCTGTTTGGTTTTCACGATCTGGTAATTATCGCTCACCCCAGCAACCTGCATCAATGCTGCTTCTATTTGAGAAGGAAATACGATGACTCCTTTGACCTTCATCATATCATCACTTCTGCCTTTAATGCGTGATTGAATAGGTAAGGTCCGCCCGCATTCACAGGTTTCGTTGCTGATGGAAGCAAGGTCTTTTGTTCGAAATCGTATGGCAGGGAATGCTTCTTTCGTCAACGTAGTAAACACGAGTTCGCCTTCCTCACCAGGCTCGAGTGTTTCGCCGGTTTTCGGGTCAATGACCTCTGGGTAAAAGTGGTCAGCGTTAATATGTAATTTTTTATTTTCACATTCTGAGACAACACCAGGGCCGATAAGCTCAGTTAATCCATAATGTTCATGAGCGACGATTCCCCATCGTTTCTCAACGTTTTTACGCATCTCTTCACTCCAGGCCTCCGCACCAAACACTCCGAGACGAAGTGAAAAATCCTTCGTAGGAATAAGTCCTTTTTCCTCAGCAACTTCCGCAATATGCAACGAATACGATGGTGTACAAGCAAGTGCAGTCGCTCCAAAATCCCTCATCACATCGATCTGACGCTCCGTGTTCCCTGAGGAAATGGTGATGACCATCGCACCAATTTTTTGCGCACCTTTTTCAAATCCATGCGCCCCTGTAAACAAGCCATATCCGTACGCGTTTTGCATGACATCATTGCTGCGAAGACCGTTAGCCCACAACGACCGCGCCATGACTTCAGCCCAAAGCTCAACATCGTTTCTCGTATACGGACCCACCACAGGTTTCCCTGTGGTCCCTGATGACGCATGCACCTCAATAATCTCATCAAGTTCTGTGCACACAAGACCGAATGGATAATATGCCCGTAAATCCTGCTTCGTAAGAAACGGGATTTTCTCGATATCCTTCAAGGTTCTAATCGTATCAGGTTTTATGTTTGCTTCATCAAATTTCTTCTCGTAATATTTGTTTTTTGTATACACGCGATGGACAAGTTCTTTTAATCGTTTCAACTGCAACTCTTTTAATTTTGATGAAGGCATTGATTCGTTCTTGGGATCCCACATTTTTTCAGCCATAAACAGTACTCCTTTACCCTTCCGAATAAGGTTTTTGAATATAATGCTTATGAAATGTATGCAAAGCAAGAATTTTTAATGATAGGAGATATTCCAAAAACTATTCATGGAGGCTTAGTGTCATGAATGTGTTGGTACTTGGTTGTGGAATGATGGGGCGTGCGATTGCGTACGATCTCAGTTTGTTTTCAGGTTTTGAGAAGATCATCATTGGTGATAAAGACACACAAACACGTAACTCAGCCAAAGAATTTCTCAAGGGAACAAACGTCGATGTGATACCTGTAAACGCTGATAAAACCAACGAGGTCAAGAAGCATTTTCAAAAAGTTGATGTTGTTATATCTGCTCTCCCGTATCGATTCAACTATAAGCTTGCAAAGATGGCAATACAAACGAAAACACATCTTGTTGACCTTGGCGGGAATAACACGATCGTTGAGAACGAACGAAGTCTCTTTTCAAAAGCAAAAAAGAACGATGTGACGATAATCCCTGATTCGGGGTTAGCACCAGGCCTTGTATCGATTATTACTCGAGATATCGTTGATCACATGGACACCGTCGACTCTGTTAAATTGCGTGTCGGAGGGTTACCGCGCCATCCACAGCCTCCGTTGAATTATCAGATCGTGTTTTCACCCTATGGGCTCATCAATGAATACGTAGAAGACGCAATCATCCTTGATCATGGGAAGATCCTTGAAAAGAAATCAATGACTGAGGTGGAATCTCTTGAATTCCCGAGGCCGTTTGGAACGATGGAAGCGTTTCTTACCTCAGGCGGATGCTCAACGCTCCCGTTTACCTACAAAGATACGATTAGATATCTTGATTATAAAACGATACGATATCCGGGTCATTGTGAGAAAATCAAAACGTTTCTTGATCTCGGGTTTGCTGATGAAACAAAGATGAACTTCGAGGGTCATGCCATAGCTCCTCGAGATGTTTTTGCGTCACTGCTTACAAAAAATGTTCCTACAACAGGAGAAGATGTGGTGCTGTTGAAAGTTATCAGCCGAGGAATAAAGAATGGAAAGAAGAGGTCTCGGGAATACTTGATGATCGATTATTATGATACTAAACATGATATTACAGCAATGATGCGGACCACTGGATATCCTGTAGCTATTACCGCGCAGATGATTGAGAACGGGACGATCCAGGGGCGAGGTGTGCTTTGCCCGGAGGAAATCATTCCTCCTACTCCGTTTTTTGCGGAACTGAAGAAACGAGATATCACTCTTTCAATTAGCGACAGAAGCGTTTAACCATGGGGAAAAAAGAGTTTTTAGACGCAAAAGAAAACGCATTGAAATCCCTGGAGGACGCTTGTGCAGAGCAGAAGGTGGATGAAGGGGTTCTCCAGATTCTTGAGTTGATTAATGGGATTGAAGGGTTCTACACTTCCAGTAGTTGTGCAGGACGGATTGTTCTCTTGGAGATCCCGCAGATAGGGGATAAACGCGGCGCGACGTTCCTAGGGGTCTGGCATCGAACCATAGAACCTAAAGAACTCAAGGCTGCCGCGACAAAAGCGACAAAAGGTCTTCTCTGGTTGCTTGCACAAGCACCAATTCTCCATATCGGAGCACAGACGCTTGAGCTTGCAGACACGATGGTGAAAACCGCGATTTCTTGCGGATTCAAAAACTCAGCAGTGAAATCAACAGGGAAAAAGATCATGATAGAACTTTGTAGTACCGAGCGTCTCGACGCGCCCATCGGCAGGGACGGCTGCCTGTTTTGTGAGGACGAACATCTGTCTTTGTTGGTTGAAATCTCTAACGAAGTCATCGAACGGTCAGGAAAAAAAATGGCTCGATTTGTAAAAAAAGTAGGAAAATTTGAGGATTTTCCATGAAAACTAACAAAACATTTATATATTATATTGATATATTAGTTGTCGGGGAATAAAGTATGAACACAAAAAAAATCTTAGGCATCTTTATATGCATGCTGGTAATGACCATGATCCCTGTAGCAGCAGGAGCGACCGCAGACACAAGTAAAAATCCAGAACAAAGCAAATTAGGTTGGACCTTTGTGCAAGGAATCATCACACAACCAACGTTTGAGAATGGCGGAGCATTAATGTCATTCAGATGTATCTTCGTCCATTACAGCACAAAAGGTATTGGTGAGCACCAATCTGGTATCCTGCACATGATGCAGAGATTAATAGTACCTGGAGACTTTCACGGAATCATCGGTAACAACTTTATCATCGCTCGATTCCCTGGCACTTTAATGTAATTAAGAGAACGTTCTAACCTTCTCTTTTTTATTTTTTCCTTTTTTTTATTATCTTAGAGTTTTAAAGTAATTTTTTTTCCCATTCTTATTTCGTCATCCTCATCAGTTCTTCTCGAACCCTCCATCTTACATACATCATCTGGGAGGTGAGTTTTTTTCAAAGGTCCAGCCTGCATTTTAGATTATATTCATCACATTCGTCAGATGTTCCAAAACTCTGTTTTGCACCACCATGTTTCTCCTGCTATGATTCGAAGGGATCTGGAGATGGTCGGCTATAGGCTGGGGGTATCTGTTAATTTCCTTCCGGAGCCTGCTTTTATAATGTTCCAACCAGGAGAAAAAAAGGCATGAACCTGGGTAGAACCCGAAGAACTCCCTCGCGGACGGAGTGATGAGGCTCTTGTTTCGCACTACAACATTCAACGAGAAAAATAGCCCCATATAATCTAGTAATCCTGTACTTGCTGCCCACGGTGGTGGCAGGGCACCTGTGGCTGTAGGAAAATTGGTGATGCCAGCTGTAGTGGGTCCTAAGCAGTGGGACGACGGCCTTCAAGAGGGGGGAGCTAGGCAACCTTACTTGTGGAAATTCTTTCAAAAGCACGATGTTCGTATCGTCTGCGGTGTCCAGCACGCCCCATTGCACTCTTAGGCCCTTTGGTGTAGGGAAGGAAACCTCTAGAGCAGCGCTATACCTTGAGTCGATGGTGAGGATGACCAGGAGACCGGCATCGATGAATAATAGAGAATTCTAGAGTGGGAAATGCAGGGACTGCGGAAATCGTTGTAAACTCTAGCCTAAGGGAGGATATCCTGACATTTAGATATCCGTCAGCGATGTTGAATCCAACTACTTAGCGACATTTACAGCTCACATTGGATTATCTTCCAATGGATCGACAAACGCGTCATTTATATGAGGAGAAACATCCTTATTCCACCACTCTAACGTCGGATGGTAAAAAAGCCTCTTTCCTTACTAAGAGGAGAAAAAAAACGCTAGAGTTCATCAAACCTTTTAGCAACTTCTTTGGCAACCTCAAGGCTGGTGTTTGATCCACCGACATCATATGTTTTGATTTTACCTTCTTTGATCACCTGTGCAATGGTGTTCTCCAGTTTTTTCGCAGGTTTCTTCTCACCAAGCCAATCCAACATCAGTGTCACGGTGAAGAGCATCGCCATCGGGTTCACCTTGTACATCCCTGCATATTTTGGTGCAGACCCATGAGTCGGTTCAAAAACCGCGTAGTTATCCCCTATGTTCCCACTTGAAGCAAAACCAAGACCACCAACTAACTGCGCTGCGAGATCAGAGATAATATCGCCAAACATGTTTGATGAGACTAAGACGTCGTAGTCCTGTGGGTTTTTCACCAGCCACATACACATTGCGTCCACATTGGTTTCCTGATATTTTATGTCCGGGTATTCTTGTGCGATTTTCCGTGCTTCCTCAATCATCATGCCGCTGGTCTCTCGGATGACGTTGGGTTTTTCGACGAGGGTGACAGATTTTCGTTTGTGCTCTTTTGCGTACTTAAAAGCCTGTCGTACGATGCTCTGGCAGGCTTTCTTTGTAAAAATCCTACAGGACACCGCGATTTCATCTAAGGGAATCTGCGCGAATCGTTTCATTTTCTTATGAGTCATGAGTGCATCGAAGACTTGCTTTGGTAATGGTCGAAACTCTACACCAGCATATAAATCCTCGGTGTTTTCTCGGAATACAACAAGATCAATATCGTCTCGATAGTTCAACGGGTTCCCAGGGTATGCTTTGCAGGGTCTGATGTTGGTATGAAGGTTAAATTCTTGACGCAGCCGCACGATCGCACTTGTATATACAAGACCTTTGTTACGTAACTCAGGTGAAAGCTCTTTTTGTGCATCTTCATTAGGTTTTGAGGTGATAGCGCCAAAAAGACAGCAGTCAGTATCTTTCAATAAAGACAGCGTTCGATCAGGTAGCGCGTTTCCTTCTTTTTTCCAGAACTCCCACCCGATATCCCCCATGGTGTATTCGGCATCGAGGTCGATAGTATCAAGAACAATTTTTGCTGCGTCCATGACGTCTTTTCCAACGCCATCTCCAGGAAGTACGGCAATATGATATTTTGACATGGGAGACTGTAATCCAACCATATTTTTAAAGCTTTTTTACCCGAACAAATCTCGGTAACCATAGGAATAAAGGTTATTTCCGTAGTTCACCAAGGGTCGTGACCCGTTCGGCAAACGCGTTATGCTTATGGATCGATTCTTCACTTTCACTGCGTGCAATCACCAGAACCTCATCAGGCAAGTCCTTGTATTGTTTCAACACCGCACTGAGTATATCACGAACCACGTCTTCTACGAACTTTGGTTTCGCATGCGCCCGAAGCACAAGCTCGGCTTCGTCTTTTCGTTTTAAAATACTGTAGGTCGGGCTGCTGAATGATTTCTCAACGATATCTATCAGATCATCAGCATCAACAACCTCTGTGCCTCGCGGTACCTCAATTATCAACGTTCCAATATTTCGTTGATTATGGGTTGGAGCTGAGCAGTTTTTATCGCGAGAATCAAGCTTTCGGACAACTTCCATGGCGCAAGGGCATGCGGTCATTCCAATGGCCTTGACGCCAATGAGTTTTTTTAGCTCCCCATTGCGTTTTGCTCGTGCCTCTGCTATTAATTTATATGGCTCTGATCCTTTTTTACCAGAGGGATACGTGACATCTAAAAAATAATCCGCCTCTGCTTTGACCTCGGAAAACGTTGCGTACTCATGTTTTTTAAGAAGCAGTTCCGCGGTCTCCGCACAGAATGATTCTAAATCAGACACGGGTGCTTTAAGAGTTTGATCGATAATTTCAGATACCAATTCAAGGTTTCGAGACATGTGACTGCCTTTCTGAGACGCAGGCAAGTCCACAAACAGATCCATTGTCACCGTAAGCGGAAGCACGGATTTTTTATTTGGTCGTTTTATGTGAACAAGTTTTTTCACACCAGTTACACCTACTCGTGTGAGCTTGAAATGGGAGGGTGCACGTCTTGATTGTACATCAGGTAAATCAATGGATTTAATCGGGGTCACCAACAGCGAAATAGCCTTATATCTCAAAAACGTTCGCTTTATACCCAGATTTGTGCAAAAAAAGGATGCGAGTCATTTCTTCTTATATTCCAGGATTTTTCTTAATGCTAAAATAGTATCTTTTCATTACTTCTTATGAAGGGAATGGAGGGGTAACTGCATACGGAAGTTAGAATAAGTCAGAGAGGGGCAATTGGAACCGGTGCTATGATTGTTTTCATTGCCATGGTACTTACTGCTGGAATCGCTGCGTACGTGATATTGTCAACAGGTTCACAGCTGGAGATAAAAGCGGATGCAACAGGAACACAAACCATTCAAGAAGTTTCGACGGGACTTAAAATTTCTACGATTGAGGGGCATAATACCTCAGGCTTGATCGATAAAATTGTTATTATTATCACTCCTAAAGCTGGTTCCCCAGATATTGATCTGGATGGTACACTGATAGAACTTTCCAACACCGTACAAAAATATGTCTTGACGTATTCATCAGCCTATTGGGTGAACGGGAAATCAGGGTTGGAAGATCTTTTTGATGCTGATGCGTTTTCTTCAGTCGCCTCAGAGTTCGGGATTATTGTTTTGAAAGATGACGACAGTTCACGGAATCAAAATATGCCGGTGATCAATCGAGGAGATAGTGTGATGTGAGCGTCGAATATTACAGCTATTTTTAATGGAATTCCCGAAAATGTGAATATCCAAGGAAATATCATATCTGATGAAGGTGCATGGAGCATCATTCAGTTTAGAACACCATCTTCATTTGCTTATCCTGTCCTGATTTTACAAGACGATTAAGTCGCTATAGAACTGGTGTCGTTGTGTTGTGTCGAACATCTCTTTTTCTTCATATTTAAGGGAATTTAAGGAAAAAAGTAAAATAGCCCTCCTTGATATTCAGGGCCGTGGAACTTGTGCCGCTGTGGCTTAGAGGTATAGCGATTCCTTGGTAAGGAATAGGTCGAGGGTTCAATTCCCTCCAGCGGCTTATGCTAATGATTAGCATGGTTATTTAATTGGAGAAAAACATAACAAATCTGTATTTTTAACCGATTTTTAAAGATTAAATATAGTAATATTTAAATATTCAAATTTTCTTATATTTAGTGATGAATGAAGTAGATGTGTTCAAAGCATTAGCTGATCCGACACGATTGAAAATTCTCGAATGTATCAAAGATGGTGAAAAGTGCATTTGCGAGGTGATCCCCTACACAGGGAAATCACAACCAAATGTTTCTCAACATTTGAAAGTGCTGAAAATCGCTGGTCTCGTCGATGAACGAAAAGAAGGGACAAAAATTTTAATTAAAGCATCGAACCCAGAGATTTTCGATGTCATTAATTCCGTGAAACAATTACGGTGATACACTTGACACCTATTGATATTCTCCTCGCAGGACTTCAAGCGCTCCAAGAATACCTCTCCGCCCATGTATTAACCTGCCTCATTCCCGCATTTTTCATCGCAGGAGCAATCGCAGTCTTTGTTTCAAAACAATCGGTGTTGAAATACTTCGGCGCTCAAACAAAAAAATACATTTCGTATTCTGTTGCTTCGATTTCTGGAACGATTCTTGCAGTATGCAGTTGTACCGTTCTTCCACTCTTCGCAGGTATCTACAAACGAGGAGCCGGTATTGGTCCTGCGACAACATTTCTGTTTTCCGGGCCCGCCATTAACGTGCTTGCGATCATTCTCACCGCGCGAGTGCTCGGCTTCAGTATTGGTCTTGCTCGTATTATTGGTGCGGTTTCCATGTCAATTGTTATCGGCCTTATTATGGCCTTGATTTTTAAAGAACATGACACGAAAAATAAAGAGCAAATGAATGCTCAAGGCCTCGACGAATCGGGAAGTAAACGTTCCTTGAAAGTGTCTATGCTGTTTTTTATATCATTGGTGTTAATTCTTGTCGTTGGTGCCGCAGGTGATGTTCCTCTTATTTGGAAATTTGCTGTTGTGTATTTCCTTACGATTCTTGTTTCCGTCCTGCTTATTTTTTACTATGAACGAGATGAGATAAAGCAGTGGGGGCACGAGACCTGGTTCCTCACAAAGAAGATATTCCCTATTCTCTTGATCGGTGTGGTTATCGTCGGGATCATTGGTGGTATCGCAGCATATTTCCAACCTGGCAGTGATCCAACCACTGCACTTGGGGTTGCTGTCAAACCCTACATTGGTGGGAATGATATCTTTTCCTGTTTCTTTGCTTCAGTGATTGGCGCAGTGTTATACATGCCAACGCTTCTGGAAGTCCCAATTGTTGGTAACCTCTTTGGATACAGCAGTGGGATCATGGGTGGGGGTCCTGCTCTTGCCTTGTTACTTGCCGGTCCTTCGTTAAGTCTTCCTAGTATGATTGTCATTACCAGGATTATGGGTGCAAAAAAAGCGTTGGTATACTTCATCTTGGTTATTGTTATCGCAGCACTTGTTGGATTTATCTATGGAATGATCGCAGGATAGGTGATACAATGAAAATAGAGATATTAGGAACGGGTTGTCCAAAATGTAAGACAACTGAGAAGAATGTACGAAAGGCCGTTGACGAACTGGGAATACAAGCAGAGATTGTCAAAATAGATGATCTTCAGGAGATTGTTAACCGTGGAGTGATGATGACACCTGCTGTGTTTATCGACGGACAGGCCAAGATTGTTGGACACGTTCCTAGTCCTAATGAGATTAAAAAGTTGCTTCAAAAGAAGTGAATGACTGATGAAAAAAGATAAATGTCTCTGTGAGGCTGATGATGTGTTAATCTTCTCCTGTTCTGGTGGATCGAATGTTGGACAAATAGCGAACGAAACAACAAAGAAATTATCGAGTCAAGGTATTGGTGGCATGTATTGTCTCGCAGGTATCGGTGGCATGTATTGTCTCGCAGGTATTGGTGGGCATATCAGTGGTTTTGCAGAAGCAACACGAGAAGTAAAAAAAGTCGTTGCTATCGATGGATGCCCTGTGCACTGTGCAAAAAAAACTTTAGAGCATGCAGAGTGTCCTGTCACCGTGCACGTTGTTGTTACTGAGTT
>JADBLO010000143.1 GCA_014894395.1 Thermoplasmata archaeon | reverse complement strand
GGAAGGAAAAGTAGAAACGGCTTGTTTAGAGCCACGGTGACGTACCAACTCCCCCTCACGAAAGAGAGAGGTTCGTTCACACCGTGGAAGACGTCTAAAGGCTTAGAACAATGGCATCTGACCCGTTAAAGGCTGACTATCGACCTTTGTGATAAAATGACTGATGCGATACCCTACCTTGGTATCAGTGCTTTTGGCAAATCGTTTAAATTATCCATTTTTCTCCATCAAATTATTTTTATAAAATAAGAACCTATGCTGTTGACTTGTTCACCGCAATTAAGAAATAAACAATTTCCCTTTCTCATCGTGGGGAGCCATGAGACTGACCTACCATCGGGGAACGATTTTAGTTAAAGGCGATTACAGCATTCCGAATACGAAATGGGACCCCAGGTCAGGGTGCTATCGCAGCCAGGCTCTTCATTACAGGGACATCATCGAGTATCTCAAAGACTCTAACATCCACTATGAAGACCAGGTGTTGGATTTGGTTCCCTGCCCTGAACTGTCGTGTTCTCCACAACTTAGGGAATATCAGCAGCAGGCAGTCGACCAATGGATGAAACAGAAACGAGGGTTCATTGTTATGCCTACTGGCTCTGGGAAGACGATACTGGCGGTCAAGATTATCGAAGCGGTAAATGCTCCAGCGTTTATTGTGGTGCCGACGCTGGATTTGGTTCGGCAGTGGAAGGAAGTGCTCCAGGTGTTCGGGATACCAATCGGGGAATATACAGGTGAGCGGAAAGATGTGCAGCCTATCACTGTCTCCACCTATGATTCAGCGTACATCAATGCTGAGACATTGGGTAATCGGTTTAAGTTGTTGATTTTTGATGAGGTGCATCATCTTCCTGCGGCGGGGTATCGTCAGATTGCGGAGATGTTCGCCTCACCCTTCCGACTGGGGTTGACTGCTACCTATGAACGGGAGGATGGATTGCATAAGGAGTTTTCTCGGTTGATTGGCGGGAAAATCTGCGAGGTAACACCTGATGAATTAGCAGGCAGATATCTTTCTGAGTATGAGACAGAAAAGATTCTGGTGGAGCTTACAGAGAACGAGCAGAAGGAGTATGAAAGGTATCAGGAGATATTTTCCAGGTTTCTTATCTCTCGACATATCAAGTTGCGTAGCCCTGCGGATTTCCAGAAGATTGTGATGCGGTCGGGGTATGACCCTGCGGCACGGGAGGCGATACTGGCGAGAAACAAGGCGGAGCGGATAGCGTTCAACTCTCAGAAAAAGATTGAGACCATTCAAAGATTGTTGAACAAAGAGAATCGGACGATTATTTTCACTCGATACAACGATATGGTATATGAGATTTCCAAGCGGTTTTTCATCCCGTGTATCACCTATAAAACTGATACAGAGGAGCGTGAAGAGACATTCACGAAGTTCAAACAAGGGAAATACTCTGCCGTGGTGTCGTCTCAGGTGCTTGATGAGGGGGTTGATGTCCCTGAGGCAAACGTGGGTATCATTGTGAGCGGCACCGGTAGTAATCGGGAGTACATCCAACGGCTGGGGCGATTGTTGAGACCACGGGAGAATAAGAAGGCTATTCTCTATGAGCTGGTGACGAAGGGGACGAAGGAGACACGGACGTCGTATCGGAGGAAGCGATAGGAATATGTTGCCACGGGATTTGTTGGTCGTCTGGAAACGGAAGGGTGCTATCGGACCAAAGTATCTCCGTGATACCCAGCAGGCGGAGACGATACTTCAGATGTTTATTCGGTTTCAGGGGAAAAAATACAAGGAGCTTCTACGAGAGTTGGAGGATGCGGAGGAGGAGAACTTCAAAGTCGTGCGGGGATTAAGCACATTGTTGGAGCGGCGGTGTGCCTTCAAACCCAGTTCTGAGATAAAAGGAAGAGACGTGCGGATGTTCCTCTTCGAGAAGGGGTTTGTCACCTCCGCTGAGGCACGGGAACGATTGTTGGAGGAAGCGGCACAGCAATTCCAGGTCTCACCACAGACTATTGAGGAAGCATTTTTCTCGGATTTGGAGGAGGAGCAGATTCTCACTGATGTGGCTTTGTTGAGTCCTGATGAGTTGGTTCGATGGTATAACTTGTCGTTGATGCAGACATTATTGTTTGATGCGTTGGAGCTGACGTTTTGGGTGAAGGATAATTATCAGCATATCTTCCGGCAGATGAAATATTTAGGGTTGATGTACGAGATTGATGATGGGGTGAAAGTCACTGGTCCCTCGTCGTTATTTAAGAAAAACAGGAAATACGGGACCGCCATGGCGAAACTATTACCCGTGATTACCAATGCACACCAGTGGAAGTTGCAGGCGAAAATCGAGACCCTGGTGGGTGGTGAGCCAAGAGTTCTTGATTTCACGTTGGACTCTGGAAATAATGTGTTGTTGCCGCATCATGCTGACCCGATTGTTCATTTTGATAGTGAGGTGGAAGCCCAGTTCTATCGTGATTTCACCGCGTTGAACCTTGGGTGGGATTTGGTGAGAGAGCCTGATGTTGTGAAAGCAGGAAACTATGTGGTTATCCCTGATTTTGGGTTTTCGAAAGATGGGTTGCAGCATTATGTGGAGATTGTCGGGTTTTGGACGCCTGAATATCTCCAAAGGAAACTTGCTAAATTGAAAGAGACGAACGTGCCTATCACCGTAATTGTGAATGAGACATTGAGTTGTAAGAAAGAGGATTTTCCTGGTGAGGTGTTGTTCTACAAGAATAGAATCCCTATGATGGAGATTGTTACGATTCTCCGGGAGATGGAGGAGCAGCAGATTGCGCTGGAGATGAGTACCTTGCAGGAGATATCGATTTCTGAGGATGTGGTCTCGTTGCAGCAGAAGGCAAATGAGTTATGTGTCCATCCGAAGACACTGGCAAGGATGGAAATTCCTGGGTATCATGTGATTGGGGAGCAACTGGTGTCTCAGAGGTTTTTGGAGAAAGTAAAGGGTGAGATTCGACCGCCAGTGGATTATCAGACCGTGGAGGAGATTCTTGCCAGGTATCAGTTGACCATGGGGGTTTTGGAGTATATGGGGTATCGGGTGATTTGGGAGGGGTTATGTCCGTCGAAAGTAGTGAAAAGATTGTAGCTTTTTATTGAATCATTTTGATGAAGGTTTTTCCTTTCTCGGTCAAATCGTATATTATCTGTCTGTTGCGAATCTTTTTCTCGATTAGACCTAATTTATGTAAATCGCTCAGATGGCCATAGACCGTTGATAAAGGCAACGTGAGGGATAATGCTAACTGATAACCGTGAGATGGTCTTTTAGCGATTTCCAGAAGAATCCTTTTTTTCGTTGAGCCAATCAGTTCCATTTTGGAACATAGGAATAGATATAGCGAACAAAAACTATATAACGAACATTGTCGTTATATTGTTAAGGGAGAAAGAGGGATAGGATGCAAAAAAATGGGATGTTTCTAATCGTTACACTGTTGGTTAGCGTCGGGTGTTTAAGTGGATGCGTTTCATCTGACAACAATAGCGAAAATTCAGAGGAATACACCATGGAGCATCTGCAATTAACGCTTAGTGATGTGTCTTCCATTTACTCATCCAACGGATACGAAGGAAAAATAAGCGTTAATTTCGCCATTCCTGACGTTAGTTCAATACACGACTGCAAAATGAACAGATTAACGTATGTACTCTATGGCAATGACCAATACGTTGGTGGCGGAACGATTGATTACATCTGGCACGAAGGCAATAAAGATTATACATTTTCTAAAACGTATTCAAACGTGTATTTTCAACAATATCTTGTAGCCAGTTCTCCCCCTTCAGAATTAAGAAAAGCGATAGACGATAAAACAACTATCAAATGGAAAACATCTGGAGAATTGTCAGTTTATACGCCAGATAATTCCAAACTCATGACTCTGCCATTTGATGATTTAACTTATTATGAAACATTCGAGGAATGGAAATGAAAAAACATCTCTTCTTTGTACTTGGAATATCTGTTTTATTCATCTTTATAGGATTAAGTGGATGCACAGAGCAAAAAACAGAAACACAAAATCCAAATGACAATACAATCGATAACAACAATCTTCCTGAAAACAATAATCCTTCTCCACCAACGGATTCAGATAGCGACGGTTACCCTGATTACATAGATGTTTTTCCAAACAATCAAAATGAATGGGAAGATACAGATAATGATGGCTACGGAGATAACTCAGACGACTTCCCGTCTGACCCATTATTTCATAAAAAGATTGTTCTCTATGACCAAGATTATCTCGAAGTGAAAAGAATGACCGGGCCGTATTACAGAGAGGCTTTGATTGCCGTACCAATAACTTCAGACATCAAATATGTTGCATGGGAAATTAAAGAAGTAAGTTCTCCGACTGGTGATATCATGTTTTATTTTGAGGTCAACCGGGTAAACCCTACACATAATGTGATATATGGAGGACCAAGTTATTCGACCGGCTATACGGATACAAGGGTGTATATCACTCAAGATAACATAGGAGCATGGTCATGGAATTGGTACCGGTATAATAGTGAAGATTTTGCTTTGAGCATATATGTCTACTATGTGTTGTAACCCATATGCAAAGCATGACGGAGAAATTTGATGAAAGTTCAGAAGGGAATTGCATATTTTTCCTCTCAAATATCAAGATACTATCAAGTTTTGTGTTTTTCATGAAAGTTCAGAAGGGAATTGCATATTTTTCCTCTCAAATATTAAGAAACTAGTAAGTTTTGTATTTTTTCCTGAAAATCCTGAAGAGAATAGCATATTTTCCCTCTCAAATATCAAGATACTATCAAGTTTTGTATTTTTCTTGAAAATCCAGGAGAAAAAAAAGCATTCTGAATCAAATAAGAATCGCAGCCCTTTTTTTTAATTTTTTTCTACATGCAAACTCCTGACTTTTCAACTCAAATATATAATTTTGAGGCTTTTTGATTATTTTTTTTCTGAAAAATCACTTTTTCTCATGGATGTATTTTCGGCAGAATTAGCCGGATATCTTGCATGCAAGTGACTGTCCTTATCTATGATTTTATTCGTTAATTGCAAACGAAAAGATTTAATCAATAATATGTTGATAAGGTCATTTTACCCTGATTTTGACTAGCTAATTCTGTAACAGGGAAAAAAACGGTCAAAAATGTCAATCTGGGTCATTCACATACGTGAATGACTCCGAGTCCGGATTAAGGGGGGTCAAACAGGGGTCAAACAGGGGTCAAACCCTCGAAATTACACTTTCGAGGGTGGTTTTTCCAGGGTTTTTTAGAGATTTTTAGGGGAAAAATCCCACTTTCTCCATATGAATCCGCTATTTCGCTATTATTATAATGAAGATAATATATTATTACTAAAAACGTATGATTTCACTAAAACCATCGAAAGTATTACGAAAGTATTGATAAGAAAAATAGATGAAAATCCAGATTAGGATGCATTATTGCGTGACCGGAAACATCGGCGAGGAATGGTCTGCGGAAATTGCGGTAAAAAAGTCATAGTGGGCGACCCGTATACCGAATCGGGCGAAGGCGGGAATCCCTCTTTCGTGAATTTTGAGCGGTTCGAACGAAAACAAGCACGACTCGTTGAACTGGAAATCCTGAAAAAAGACGAACGGCTTCCCGAAACTGTCCGCAGCGAAAATCAAGGAGACTTTCGATTTAAATGAAGTCGTCAGTATCCTCCGCGAGATACGGTTTGGTTTACCATGGACGGGAGGAAGGCGGCAAGCAGGCCGTCTATGGTCTCCCCGGTGTCATCCTCGAAGATGGATATCCTGGGACAGGTATACGCCGACCAAAGGGGACTTCTTCATAGCATACCGGCGTCCGTCTGCAAATCCATCCTCTCAAAAGCTGTAAAATCCGGATTAATCGCCGAGACCGAAGACGGTTTTAAAGCCACCGAACTTGGAATCGGATTGCTCATGAATCTTGACTCGTGTCCCACCTGTCGTGAGCTACGATTGCCGTACCATACAACCAGTCATTATGTTATTCCTGGTCGCTCTGCGCAACATTACGAACTTGGAATTCGCTATATTTGCAAACATGGAATCCAGGAGGCGTACAGAAATCAACAAGGCAGCAATATCGGCCGACCTATCAACCATTCAGTGAAATTCCAATTGGCATTTTCAGTATAAAAGGTTAACTGTATGTTTTTAGATGTGATTGAAAAGCTAGTTAGAAAGTGATTTTAATTAGCATAAATTAGGAGAAATATGGGAAAATCTTTTATAGATAGTATAATTAGAGGATATGTGGAAAAACCAATATATTTATGGATACCTATTATTGTAACATTGTTAGTTATGTTTGTATCATATCCATTAATGTTGGAATGGTCATTTAATGAGATAGCAACATATTCTTTGTTATGGTTTGGTGTAATCTTCATGGTTACAGGGAAATATATGACATTAAGATGGGGGTCAGTGATTGAAAAAGAATACGAAAAAACCCTTAGAGACCCATTTGAACAAAAATTTATTATTCCAGCTAAAGCATGGGCAACTATCAATTATGAACAACAAACTAATGAACCACAGAAACCAAAGGAAATTAGTATTTCAGCGAACACTAAAGCAACTATCATCATAAGGACTAATTCTAAATTAGATTTAGAAGTAAGAGATAGTCAATATAGTTTTGGTGACGATAAAAAGAAAAAACCAAAGATTCTCAAGTACAAAAATCCATACTATACAAAACACACACCTTGGTATGATGATGATGTATTCGATTGGCATGGTATCTATCATTTAAAAGGAACAAGAACAATGTTTAAAGATGTTACATATGTAGATGGGTTTGAAATACAGACACATGACAAAGGGCAATACAATTTCAACATGGAATTTATCGTATTATGTAAACAATATGGAAAGTTAAAAGAAGAAAAATCGAAAGAAGTACGGACTCATTTAATAGTAAATGTTACTTAGTTTTTCTCTTATCCAACAGGAGTAGTTCTTCATCCTATCTAAAATGAATAAAGTCAATCTTGTTATCTGTTGTTTTGAAAGAAGGAAATGAAAAATAAACAAACACATAATTATTTACTAAAAATCCATATTTGCTCGATTAACCAAACTATAAACCAAATAAGTAATAGCAGAAATATTCCTCTTACAAAATCATCAATACCCTTAAGTAATTTTATAGATGTTTGTTTGTCATTACTTTTATCTTCTTCCATTTTTCTCTCCAGAATTGATATTTTCTATTGGTTAATAAATAAATCGTTTTCGGAGGTTATCAGTAATTGAAATCTGATTCTAAGGTTTAGAGGAAAGAAAATTATGGATAATTCAATTAAAATCAGTTATTTTAGATATGACTATGTGATACCTTTAATAATCATAAATTTGATTCTACTTACGTTAGGAATGCCGTGGGTAGAATTTAGTGCTGTAATTTCTCTCATTACTTTAATTATAGTGATTATTGGAACCAGAGTTACACTTTCTGACAGGAGAAAAAAGATAATTGAAGAACTTAAACAAGATAACTTCATTGATTACGTTATTTTAAGTCTTAAGGCGAATTGTGAACTATACGAAAAGAAGGTTACACAGAATTATCAAGTAACTGCAAGTTATCAGAATCTAAACAAGTTTTCAAGAGCATATCCATTTTTAGGCAGAAAACTCAAAAAGTATGATGAATTCTGTAAACAAATCGATGATATGATTACAGATTCAAGAAATAAAGATAAAATAGAGCAATTACGAATGAAATCAAAAAAATTATTGAATAAATTTCAGAAAATCAGAACCAAATGGACAACAAAATTATGACACATCCAACAGGAGTAGTTTCACTCACCCCACAGGAGAGCATATAAGGGTTGAAAACCAATATATAATTAGCCAAAAATTGACCAAAGGAAGTGTGACCTTCCCTTGGTCTGGAGGCTGATAAATATGGTATCAACCCCAAGAAAAAGCATAGTGGAAGTAAGTGATAAATGTTTTTGTGAAGTGTATTATGGAGCAGATGACCAGCAGTTTGTTAATCCAACTGTAGAACAGCCAGTTAGAGTAGAAGAAATCGTAAAAAGGATGGATTTAGAGCTTCTAAGACCAACATTAAATGAACTCTATGGAGAGGATTGGAGATTCCATTTTGACCCAGTAACCATACTAAAAACAATGATTTATTGGAGATTGAAAGGGCATAGATTCCTAACAGATGTATTCAATGACCTATTAACAGAACCAACACTTGCTAATATCTTAGGATTTGACTCTATTCCAAGTTATCAACAGTTGTACCATTTCATGACATATAGGATAAACAGCAAAGGAACAAAGAAAATCTTTGATGTATTACTACAGAAGGTTATCTATGAATGTGAAAAGAAAGACATTCCTATTGGAAAGGAGATAGTTATTGATAGTTCACCATTTGAAAAGAAAAACAACGAAGATGCTACATATAACACCCATTATGGAGTTACTGGCTATAAGTGGCATAATTTACGGTGTGTAAATACAGATATCCCATTGGAATATGCAGTTTCTACTTTAACTGATTATGATGGGGATTTCTTTGCTCCATTGGTCTACAGGATTAAGATGATTCACGATATTCATCCAATAAGAGTGTTTGCTGATGGACATTATTCAGATGGAAAGAATCTGATGAGAATGAGAGAATATTTTGGAATAGAATCTATCTGTCATATTGACAAAAATGCAGTAATTGTTCCTGATGCAGACTTGAAAGAACTAAAGAGGCAATACCAAAAATTATGGGAATCAGAATTGTTCAAAATAGATGCAGATGTTGAATACATGAAGTGGTTTCTCATAATGCATGACAAAACAGAAGTCCTAGAGAATTTCTATCACAATCAGATGTTGAATATGTATTTGAAAGACCCAGAGGAATATCAAAAGAAGTATGTCATCCGTGAATCCATAGAGCATTGTCATGGTAGAGAAAAACGTCTTACCGAGATTAAGAACATCCAAGCAAACAATATCGAGAAATTTACTGCCCATATAGGAATGCATATAGTAAGTATTTTAGCATTGGTTCTTGTAAGACTACAGAATGGAATAACAGACGGTTTAACTTTTAGAGGAGGGTTAATCTAAGGAGAAAGTAATTTCAAACAGAGGTGAGAAAGGTAAGGGCTTATTTACCTTTCTTCCACATACATGTAACATAAGGGTATGTCTCTATTTCAAGACACAGATTAGTATTATTAGAGTCCAGAGAAGTTGGTTAAGCTTCTCAAGCTTGTTTGCACTAATTTTCATGCGTACCTCTGCATTACTACTTAATACATATGAACATACATTGTATACATGTTTGGAGTTGCCGCCAAATTATAAAAATCTCTTCTCCATATAAAAACTATCTTGAAGGAATATTTATAAGGAATAAGGAGTTGTTTATTTGCAATCGGAGGCAAAGGATTCGATATGGAAGTTTGTAGTAAGTGTGGAAAACCATTGATTACACCATCGGATTGTTATAATAAAGCTACAAAAGATTTCAAAGGTAAAGACCATCAATATTCTAAAGATGATAGGCTTTGCATGGATTGTTGGAAACTTATGGGTTTAGAAAGTGGAGATTTGGTAATGATAAAATGCCCGTACTGTAGTAAAGAGTTCTTTCCTAGACAACAGACACCGACAAGTCTAACTGAGAATATATTACGTGGTGCAGTGTTTTTACCTTGGGGTGTAGTTAAGGCAGTAAAGAATAAGCCATTTGTTCAGTGTCCTTACTGTAAAATGAAGATACAACAAGGATGAAATTGTAGATTGAAGGATGGAAAGGAAATAATGGCAAAATGTGAAAAATGTGGAAAAGAAATTGATATGTTCCAAACAATAATCCATAGGACACCTAAAGGTAATAAAATTGGAATATGCAAAGAATGTAATCAAACGATAGATGAAGAAGAACAAAAGGAAATTCTAAAAGAAATTGAAAATGCTCCAGAAATAAAATGTCCATTTTGTGAAAAAAAGTTCAAAAAAATAACTGAGGAACAATATAGAACAAGTGCAGAAATGAATGTACTTAAGTGGGCTATTGTTCCAGTATGGGGAGTTGTTGGGGCATTAAAAAATAAACCGTTCATTGAATGTCCTCATTGTAAAATGAAGATTATGCAAGGTTAAGTTTTAGAGGGAGATTAATATAAGGAGAAAGTAGCTCTATCATATGGAAAATAAATAATTTGTTTATAATTTGACATGGTGTAGGAATTGATACATTGATTAACAGACAGAGGGACATACATAGATTTGACATCAGTATAAATTTGACTGTTTGGATAGTAAATTTTCAGATTGTGAGGTAGCATAGTATCGCCTCCCAAGAAATTTTGAACATCATTTTGTCTTATAAATAAATTCATCATATGATAGAGTTACCTCCAAATTATAAAGTGATTTCAGATATAAAAACCATCCCAAAGGAATATTTATAAGGAATAAATGGTTATTTAAGTACAATTGGGGGCAGGTAAAGATTATGACAACTTGTGCAAGATGTAAAAAATCCATAATTATCAAAAATGAAATTCGTGATAATCTACCAACTACTGTTACTAGATACGGTGTGGGTAACTATCTTTGCACTAATTGTTGGATTTTATGTTTTAAAGAATATGAAGAACAAGGTCCTCCACCAAGACCCGAAATAAAATGTCCCTTCTGTGGACAAATGTTTTCTCCAGTAACAAAAACACCAACAACAACACATGGTAATATTGCTAGAGGAGTAGCATTTTTACCTTGGGGTGTTGTTAGTGCATTAAAAAATAAACCATTTGTTCAATGTCCACATTGTAAAATGAATATACCGCAAGGATAATGAGAGATTAGATAAACTTGCAAAGGAAGAGAGAAGAACAAAAAGCCAAGAGGTGATTTATCTTCTTGATTGTTACCTTAAAAATAAAAAAGATTAATTCAAAAACCAAATTTGGGGGAGAAATATGAAAAAATTAAATTCTGTAATAGTAAGAACTAAAAATAATAAGGAATTACTTAAAATATGTAAT